>JBCBQD010000295.1:0-6588 GCA_039820425.1 Cyanobacteria bacterium J06635_1 | reverse complement strand
GGCCGCCCTTTGGGTGGTACTCACCGGCATCACGATGGCAAATTCTTCGCCCCCATAGCGGGCCACAACGCTGGTTTTGCTGTGGCTTACCTCGGTAATCACATGGGCAATCATTTGCAGGCAGCTATCGCCAGCGGGGTGACCATAGGTATCATTATAGGCTTTGAAATGGTCCACATCACACATCATTAACGCCAGGGGCTGTTGGGCATTGCCCATTTTTACCCAGAGGTCATCGAGCTGCTGGTTAAAGCCCCGACGATTGGCAATTTGAGTGAGGGTGTCGATGTAGGCCAGGCGCTGGAGGGTCTGGTTTTGTTGGGCCAGGTCAGAGGCAACGGCAGCGCGCTCACGCAGAGTGCGATCGCGCTGCTTGAGCTGGTTGCTCAGCCCCGCGTTATCAATCTTCAGTCGACGCACCAATTTACCCAGCTGCAAATGATTTTGTAGCCGCAGTACACACTCCTCGATGCGGATCGGGAACGATAAATAATCGTTGCCGCCACTGCGCAATGCCAGGATAGATTGCACTTTGGAAACGGCGCTGCCAACAAAAACCACCGGCGTATCCTGTAGCTCAGGCGTATTTCGAATTGCCTGACACAGCTGGTACCCATCAGCTCGGGAGGTATGCAGGTTAATCAAGATCAGATCAGGCATCATCGCCTGCACCGTCTGCAAGTTAGCCTGGGCATCAAGATGGACCTGAACTTTATATCCGCGCAGCTCTAGGGCGTCTAGTAGCGGCGTGAGTTCGCGCTCTGGCGAATCAATAGCCAGGACAAGAATCGATTGGTTTGGGGCAACAAAACGGCTGCTCATGGCTTTTAGCATGGTCATTGAACGGGTCATTAAACAAAGGCATCTTCAGAGACTGACGCCGACCACTCAACAGGGATATGTCGGAAATGAAATCGGAAATAAAAATAAAGAGCTTTGGCTTGATCGACGCCTGGGTTAGGGTCTGCCCGGTGGCGTCATCTTGTGATCCGTTAGCAACAATTAGAAATCACTTCAAAAAAGGTGAATAGAAAATTGATAAGCGGCAGAAGTCAGGAACTCATTTTATATTCTCAAAATAACAATTTAAGCTGATAAACAACTCCGTAGAAATACGATTGATTCGAATTGATAAGCGCTTCAAGGGATCGCCCATACATAAATGATCTCCGCAGTTCACGCGTTGCTTATAAAGTTGAATGCTCCGCATAAATGACGAGCGGCTTAACAGGTATTCCTAATTTTGTTCAGTGCAAACACTGATAGGTTCTCAAGGCCGATCCCAACCCATAATCAAATCAAATAAATTTGATTTCAATATCCAAAATTGCGATTGTTGATTTAGGGGATGAGCCGGTCCATAGCCTTTGGTATTTAAAGGCCTCTCAAAGCTAAAGCCATCCCGGGAATCAGCAATGCCCCAAAATTAAAAAGGGCTGACCCCGGTCAGCCCTTAATATCTCTCAGTGTTGTCTCTCAGCCCTTTTCAGCTTTCTAATTACGCCGCCAGCCCTCGATGTCTCAACAGCGCTGCCGTGCTGGGCTCGCGGCCTCGAAACGACTTAAACACCTCCAGTGGAGGACGGCTGCCCCCCGAAGCCAGGACCGTATCCCGGAACCGACGTCCTGTTGCTTGAATGGCCGGTCCATTGTCCAATCCGGCTTCCTCAAAGGCAGAGAAGGCATCGGCACTTAGCACCTCGGCCCAAAAATAGCTGTAATAGCCCGCTGCATAGCCACCGGCAAAGATATGACCAAAGCTGCACAAAAAGGCATCGTCGGGTAAGGGGGGCAGCACCGTTGTTTTTTGAGCGATGCGATCGCGCAATTCCCAAAGCGTTTCATCGCCGTTGGGTTGGTAGCGAGTGTGCAGTTCCATGTCGAGCCAGCCAAAATTGACCTGTCGCAAGATGGCGCTGCCGGTCATAAAGTTGCGAGCCGCCAGCAGTTTTTGATAGTCAGCCTCGGGCAGTGCCTCGCCCGTTTCATAATGACGGGCCATCTTAAACAGGGTGGCCCGGTCATAGCACCAGTTTTCCATAAACTGGCTGGGCAGCTCGACCGCGTCCCATTCGATATTATTGATGCCCGCCGCCTCGGCATAGTCTACCTGGGTGAGCATGTGCTGTAGCCCATGGCCAAACTCATGGAACAGGGTCTCCACTTCACGGAAGGTCATCAGGCTGGGTTTGCCATCGATTGGTGGTGACTGGTTACACACCAGATAGGCCACCGGTAGCCTTACCTGAGCCCCTGGTTTGACTTTGGCTCGGTTGATACAATCACCCATCCAGGCACCGCCGCGTTTTTCAGCGGGTCGGCTATAGGGATCGAGATAAAAGTAGGCCACGGGCTGCCCGGTGTCGTCCGCAATTTGAAAATAACGAACATCGTTATGCCAGATGGGGGCCTGCCCATCGACTGCCGCGATCCTCACCCCAAACAGTCGCTCCGCCAGTTCAAATAATCCTTGTAGCACCTGAGGCAGCGGGAAATAAGGTCGCAGAGCCTCTTCATTCAGGTCAAACTCGGTTTCGCGCATCCGCTCAGACCAAAAGGCGATATCCCACTGTTTGAGATCATCTGCCTCGGATGCCCCCTGGGCTTTGGCAAAGGTGCTGAGATCTTTCAGCTCTTGTTGGGCGGCGGGGTAGCTGGCACTGAGGAGTTCCTCCATGAGCTGCTCAACGGCGCTAACCGACGGGGCCATCTTACGGGCCAGACTGAGGTCGGCGTAATTCTCAAAGCCAAGCAGGGCGGCCTGCTGCCGTCGCAGGTCTAAAATCTGCTCAATCAGGGGCAGGTTGTTGAGTTCGCCCGATGACGCCTTGGTCATGTAGGCCCGATAGACTTTTTCGCGCAGGTCGCGACGACGGCTGTGGCGCAAAAAAGGGATATAGCTCGGAAAATCGAGGGTAATGCACCAGGGGCCTGCCTCAGCGGTTGCCTCAACTCCATCATCAGCGCGGGCGGCATTGGCGGCCAGGCTGAGTAAGCTATCGGGCAGTCCGGCCACCTCTGCTGGGGTGGTCAGCATCAGGCGAAAGGCTTTGGTGGCATCCAAGACATGGTTTGAGAACTGAGTCGAGAGTTCGGCCAGCTTTTGCTGAATTTGGTTAAAACTATCGCGTTGTTCGCCCTCTAACCCCACCCCGGACAGCTCGGCATCTTGAATAGCAGCGGTGATAATGCGCTGCTGGGCGGAGTCAAGCTTTGGCCAGTGGTCGCTGTTATGCAGCTGCTTAAAGGCGGTGTAGATTGGTTTGCTCTGGCTCAGGCGGGTGGCAAACTGCACGAGTGTGGGCTGCACCGCTTCGTAGGCAGCTCGTAACTCAGGGCTATTTTTAACCCCCATCAGGTGACCCAAAATACCCCAAGTCCAACCCAAACTTTCGCTGATCTCCGTCAGCGGCTCAGCCAGACCTTCCCAGGTTGGCTGGACAGTGCTCTCAAGGGTAACCAGCTGCTCGGTTAGTTGAGGGATGAGGGCCTCGACGGCAGGCTCTACCTGCTTAGCTTTAATCTGCTCGAAGGGGGGCAACCCTTGCCCGATCAGAAGCGGATTTTGGGCCTTGGGCTGGGTCGCCGTTGATTGGGTAGTCGCTGATTGAATAGCGGCTGGTTGGGTAGTGGCTGAACTCTGTGCACTCATAGATACCTTTAAGCTTTTCTCGTAGTCATTCCGACTTTGCTTATTTATTTACTATACGTTTAAATCTAGCGAAATGGCAGCGCCAAATGACCGGTTCAATCTGGCTAAATGGCCGTGTCCAACAACCGGATTTAAGTGAAGCGGTTGTCCAAAATCACCGCAGACGGGAGCCTGGATGACAGTCTGGTTTTTGATATCGGGGCATGATGGGCGGGTGCGGCGAATCGTCTTGGGATGTCTGTCGGTGGTGGTGTGCTGGGTGAGATAGATGGAAAGTTCCCTACGGCGAATCGTTTTGGGGTTTGTGTTTTTCTCCCTGACAGTGGTAGTCGCTGTGGGGGGCTATATATTTGCAGGCTGGTCGCCCTTAGACGCTATCTACATGGTTGTGATCACGATCTTTGGGGTGGGCTATGGCGAAGTCAAACCCCTTGAATCGCCTGCTATCAAGGTTTTTACCATCTTAGTCATTATCGCCGGGGCGCTGTCGGTCGCCTATATCGTCTCCGGTATTGTTCAGGCCATTGCCGCGGGTGAAGTTCGTAAAGCCCTTAATCTTAAGCGTATGTCTCAAACGATTGCCAGCTTAAATGCCCACGTGATCATCTGTGGCTATGGGCGCATTGGTCAGATGTTGGCCCAGCGTTTAGCGGCCACCCGAGCCGCTTTTGTCGTGTTGGATAGCGATCCGACCCGGATTACGGCGGGGCAAGAACTCGGCTATCTGATGTATCTCGGCAACGCCGCGGATGAAGGCTGTTTACAGGCGGTGGGGATTCATCGGGCCAAGGCGCTGGCTACGGTTTTGCCGGACGATGCGATGAATGTGTTTATTAGCCTGACAGCGCGGGAGTTAAATCAGGATTTAATGATTTTGGCGCGGGGGGAGTTGCCCTCTACAGAGAAAAAGCTGCGCCTGGCGGGGGCTGATCATGTGGTATCGCCGACCACCATCAGTGCGATGCGGATTGCCCATGTGCTAACCAATCCGGCAGCGGTTGATTTTCTCTCCCAGGGGGAAGATCGGACGATGCTCAATTCGCTGCTGGCCGAAATTGATATTCAAATTACTGAGCTGCCCGTGGAGGCACAGTCACGACTGGTGAGGGCCACGATTGGGGACATTGAGGTGCGGGGCAAGGGTACGTTTATCATTGTGGCCCTGAGGCGTCTCAGCGGTGAAACCTTGATTCATCCTGATCAGGAGACGATCTTAGAAGCCGGGGATTCAGTGCTGATCATGGGACACCAGGGGGATATGCCGAATTTTATTCAGCGGCATACGGCCCGCAAAGAACTGCGATATCGCGGGGCCCGGGTTCGATAATATGGCGGCATAAAGTTTTACGCTGCCATATTATTGGGCATTTATTGGGCATTGTATCCCTGGATATTTTCGGGGCGCAGGGGCTGCAAAATCCGGGCTGACTGGCTGATCATGCCCTCTGGCCCCTTCACCACAACCAAATACTGACCAGCGTTAAGGCGATTGCGATAGGGCAGGGCGTCACCGCTGCCAAAGGCAATGCCCACACCCCCCCCGACAAAAAAGCTGCCCAAGGCTCCGGAGGCCGCCCCCAGAAATCCGCCAATAATCTGGTTACCCAGAGTGCCCGCCCACGGAAAGGTGTTGAGACCGGTAATGCTATCAAATAAAAAACCGGCGATAAAGCCAAAGGGCACGAGCCAGATGGCCATCAGCCGCATTTGCTTTTGGGCCTGTTCATTGGGGTCGATCAGGCCAAACTCATCGGCGGACTGGTAGCCTTTGCCTAAAATAGCCACGTTTTTTAGCGGCACTTTGGCGGCTTCTAGGGCAGAGTAGGCTTCTTCGGCTTTAATGCGATCGCTCAGGACCGCAACGAGATAGTTCATGGTTTGCAGCAGCTTGATGGGCACTGTCCCATTATCCCGCGACCGGGTCTTCCGGATCTCTCAAGTTTGGATCTAAAGTTTCGCTATAGCCCCAACCGCAAATCTGGGAAAACTTAATCGAGTTTTCAAATCAAGGGCGTGGCTGTAGCGGTGAACCCTGCCAAAATCTGAACAGTTTTCTTTTCAACCTTTCCCCCTTCCCCCCTACCGTGTATACACATCCCAGTTAGGAAGCATAAATCCTGCCTTACCCCCATCTGTGGGCAATGCCCAACCCTACGCCTCTACCCATCACCCTCTACCCACTACCCTTCCCCTTTCGCCCTCCTGTGTATCTAAACATCTATTCAAAAGGCCCAACCCATGATGGCAAGTCGTTTAATCCAGCTGCGGCAGCAGGTTCGCGTCAGCAAAAACGACTGGATACAGCGGTATTTTCAGTGGCGCATTGAGGCAACCTCTGGGCCCTATCGGGTGGCCTTACGTCCCAGCCCTTATCGCTTTTTACTGGTGCTGAGCCACATGCGGTCAGGGTCCTCTTTGTTGACCCATTTACTCACTGCCAATCCGGATGTGATTGGCTACGGTGAAACCCATATTGAGTATGCGGGGGCGGCTGATTTTAAGCAGCTATTGCAGAAAGTGTATTGGCAAGCCCAGGAGTTTCGCACCGTCAGGGATATCCAGAATCTACGCATGCATCAGCGATATGCGATGGATAAGGTGCTGCACGACAAAAAGTTCTTGAGTTGTGATTTTTTAACGGATGACCAGGTCTATGGAATCTTTTTACTGCGAGAGCCGAGCCGGAGTCTGGCCAGTATTGCCGACCTCAAGCCCCACTGGAGCGAGGCGGAGACCCTCAGCTACTACACGGGACGGCTGGCAACCCTGGTGGAGTACGCCCAACTCATCGACAATCCGGCGCGTACCCTGGTGGTGACCTACGAGCAGTTGCTCGATCAAACCGCTGAGGCCCTTGCCACCCTACAGCAGTTTTTGCGGACGCCGACGCCTTTTTCGGAAGAATATCAGGTGATGAAAACCACTGGTATGAAAGG
>JBCBQD010000294.1:0-6594 GCA_039820425.1 Cyanobacteria bacterium J06635_1 | reverse complement strand
CCCCCGGCTGGGACGTGCTCTTTTTTGCAGGCCACAGCGATGAAACCGCCCTGACCGGAGGCCGGTTTGCCCTGACCCCGGACTGTCAGCTGTCGGTGAGCGAGCTGGAGGAAAATTTGATCCAGGCCCGTGAACAGGGTTTACAGCTAGCTATTTTTAACTCCTGTAGTGGTCTCAGTCTGGCCCAGTCTTTGGTCAGTCTGGGCCTCCAGGTCGTGGCGATGCGAGAGCCGATTCGCAATGACGTGGCCCAAGGGTTTCTGACTCCCCTATGTCGCGCCCTGGCGGAGCGGCAAGATATCGCTGACGCCCTGCAAAGGGCCTACCAACATTTGCAAATGGCCGAGCGGCTGGCCTACCCATCGGCCCACCTCTTGCCGCTACTGTTTAGCCCCAAGCGGGTGCCTTTTTATCAGCTGACCACCCTCAGTTGGCAGCAGCAGGTTAAGCGCTGGATGCCAAATCGGCGCGAGCTGGCGACCGTCGGCCTGCTCATTTTTCTAAATTTCTTTGTGGATGTGCATGAGGTGCTTTTTGACACACGCACCTGGGTGCAGGCCCGCTATCGTCAGGCAACCCATCAGCTCTCTGCCGAACAGTCCCCACCGGTCTTGCTGATCGAGGTGGATGAATCGTCCCTAATGACTTATCAAGAAACCCAACCCTTCCGTAAGGAGGCCTTAGAGGATAACGATATCGATCATTACTATCTGAGACAGCTGCTGGCCCAGGTGCTGGCCTTAGAGAAGCCCGTGGTGGGCATTCAATACAGCCTGAGCTCAAACCAGTCTGACGATCGCCGCCTGCACGACCTGATCCAAACAGAGGTGGAAACGAAATCCACCTGGTTTGTGATCGAAGCCAGAAGCTTGGACAGCATCGCCAACCCCCAGTGGAGTCTGCGGGGCTACGCTAGAGTCCGCAAGGGATGGCGGCTAGAACGCCCCCAGGCTTCTGCGTGTGAGGCTCGTGACTGCCCATTTGCCTATCAGGTGGCCCTCGCCGCTGAGCTGCCCCCGGCTGATGGCCCGGTGCCGTCCATAGAGCGTTCTACGCCGCTGCAGCCCCAGGTGATTGACTATCTAGAGAGCATAGACCTGTCATTTCGACGCCAAGAACTCCCCTGGGTGCAGTCAACCTGGCTACCCGTGATGATGGATCTGTCGCTGCCCCCCAATCAGATCTATCAGCGGGTCTCGGCCCAAAAATTCCTCGCACCCGCATCCCAAGCCGCCGTCGCTCAGGAAACCCGAGAGCAGCGCATCGCCCTGATCGCAGCGGGTACCTACGAGCGTAATCTAGATCAGCAATCAGCGCCTCTAGCTTATTTGTTTTGGTGTAGACAAGGGCAGGTACTGAATACGTTCACCACAGATTTGGAGGGATGCGATCGCAACATCACCCACGGTCAGTTCAACGCTTATATGGTGCACCACTGGCTTAACCACCATCACATCTCTAAAATTCCTGACTGGTGGATGATTCTATTGGCCGCTCTGATTGGCAAAGGGGTGACGATCCAATGGCGGAGTCTGTCACGGGCCGAGTGCGATCGCGCCCGACAATACGCGGTAGGGCTGACCTTTTTATTTGGGCTACTCAGCTTGCAGATTTATATTTCTTTTTTGCTATTGATTCCCTGGTTTTTTACCAGTCTCACCCTCTGGCTCTATCTAAGACCAACTCGCCGCAGCTGATCCTCAGATTGGCACATATGTCAAAGCGAGCCGTCAAGGTTTAAAGGACAAGCCAACGAAGCCGTCGGAATCCTTGCTTAAAAAGGCAAATGTAAAATTTTAAGATTTATATTTCTTGTCCGGATGGCACATTAATACCCGTCTAAAAATCAGTACGTTTTACAAACTGGACTACAACTGCATAACTCAATAGGGGGTTTGTCTATTAGTTAATAAGTCAGTAAGCACGTCGGGCTTTGGCCTGGTGAACCATCAAGTCTCTTCCCGAGTTTTTACCCTTTTGAGTTTTACCCTGATTGCAAAACCCCCTACCTCTCTAGAGGTGCATCTATAGCTCTCAGCACAGCCCAAAAGTACTGATGAATCCCTCATCCCGCGAATTGGAGCATCTGTCATGACTTCTGTTAATCCTCAATCTGATCATCTGAATTCTGCCGATTTGCCATCCGCTCAGACGTCGACCTCTGAACCCCAGCCAGTTTCAGACGTTGATTCCAGCTATCAAATTCATACCCCTCTTCCCTTCTCTCGGCTAGAACGTATTTTGTTTGGCGTGCTGGAGTTCCTGTCATCCCTCTTTCGAAATAAGCAGTTGAAGCGCCCTCAGGCCCGTATGAATCTCGACTTAGGCTCTCGGCCCTGTCAATTGTCGGGCAACCGTTACATGTCAGGTACCCCACTCATGGCAGGGGTCCGTGACTGGTACTGCCGGGTGACCGGTCGCTGCTAAGGGCGGCAAGTGAGACATCAGCGAGCTTGACAACCAGGTGCCGATTTTGATCGGCACCTTTTTTAACGCCTATTTCCAATCAAATTGCGCTTATCCCCACCTTCCCCACCTTCCCCACCTTCCCCACCACCCCACCTTTTCCCCTACATCTGCCCATATCTCTACCAGCAACTACGCCATAACTGCATAACCCCATCGCTTTCAGATCTATTTCTAAATAGCGGTGTAACCCAGTGGTGTAAAGCTCGGAAAACCGCAGTGTAGTTGCCTGTTCGATGGAGAGGCCATTTAGAATGGATCACTTTTCAGAGATTTTCAAAAATCTGAAAGCCCCCAAAAGTGACTTAAATCATGATCTACTCAAAGGTGTTTTGGAAAGTCTAATTGATGGTGTCGTTATCTTTACCGACAGTGGCAAGTTAGTTCATGCCAGTGCCAGTGCCCACCAAACGCTGGCTCCTTTTCTACAAGATGAACGCTGCGCAAAGCAGCTTCGCCAAGAACTCGATCGGTTGTGTAAAGCCGTCGTCGACGGGGCTCGTACATATCCCGATCAGACTGTGGTGGTCGAGTCAGAACTCTCCGACTGTGAAGCCGGGGCCATTCGTATTCGGGTTCGCTGGTTACGGTTGAGTGCCTATGCTAACCCGCTGATTTTGATGAGCGTAGAGGATCAAAAACAGTCCATGAAGGCGAAGGCTTTGTCTGAGGCCAGCAAATATGAGCTGACCCGTCGAGAAGCTGAGGTCTGGTCGCTGCGGCACTACAATTTCTCATACCAAGAAATTGCTGCCCGACTGTTTATCAGCGTCAACACGGTCAAAAAGCACCTTAAAAATATCCGTATCAAAGTGGATAACTATCAGTTTGGGCAGGAATGCTAGTAGCTTGTCAGCCTTAAATTTACGGGTAAGACCGACGCGGGGACACGGCGATGGGGAGACGCGGGGACTTCATCCCATGAGCGATCTCCGCGTCTCCGTGTCCTCCCTTCTCCGCGTCCTTCCTAACCGAAATTTTAAGCTTGACGCATTACTAGGTCGCAAGCAAAAACAGCTACAACAACGCATCCAGTTTTTGGACCAGATGGTTTTGTCGCCGCTTTTGAATGTCGAGATAGGTTTGCACCAGGGTAGCCGCTAGATGGTTTTCTACCGCCGCCGCGGCGGACCTCGAGACATGGCGTCGTCTTAGCTCCGTCCGTATGCTCGGATCTAGCAGTGTGTTTGCCAATTCTTCAAACAGGGTCTGATCCCACGGCGGACTGGTCAGAGCTGAAGTTGATTTATTGCCGCGCAGCTCAGCCAGCGCTTGATGGCAAATCAGACTCCGTAGGGGATAGGGCCAAAGTTTAGCTTTCATGGTGAGGCTTTCAGGATTTGTTGAAAATCGCGCATTCAAAAACAAGCGCTAAAAAGAAACCAGCCGACTTTTCCATCGGCCTTCTACAATATGTCAGAAGGTTAAGAAACATAGATTGTTCCGTTCCAGATGGCTTTTTCGTCCGTAACCCGCGCAATTGGTAAGTCCCCCCTCGCTGCCGAACTGCTGAACAAACTTGATCGGCAACAGTCGCTCACCCTCAATGGGGTAGCCCGCTTGCCAAAAGGGTTGGTGGCGTCTGCGCTGGCCCAGGCGCAAAAGCGGCCCCTGGTGGTGATCACAGCCACCCTAGAAGAAGCCGGTCGTTGGGCTGCTCAGCTTGAGGCGATGGGTTGGGGGACGGTTTATTTTTATCCCACCTCTGAGGCCTCACCCTACGATCCCTTTGACCAGGAGTCAGAGATGACCTGGGGGCAGCTTCAGGTGCTGGCTGATCTGGTTCAAACAGCGGATAAACCCCTGGCGATTGTGGCCACGGAGCGGGCGCTACAGCCCCACCTGCCCCCGGTCGAAGCCTTTAAACCCTTTTGTCTGCGAGTGCAGCAAGGGATGGAGCTAAACCTCAAAGAGCTTAGCCGGACCCTGGCCACCCTGGGCTATGAAAAAGTGCCCACGGTGGAGACCGAAGGGCAATGGAGCCAGCGAGGCGACATTATTGATGTCTTCCCGGTGTCGGCTGAGCTGCCGGTGCGATTGGAGTTGTTTGGCGATGAGCTAGAGCGTCTGCGGGAGTTTGATCCGGCCAGCCAGCGCTCCCTCGACCGCATTGATGAGCTGTTGCTGACGACCACTGACTACAGCCCGGTGGTGGCTCAGGCGCTAGAGGCTAAGGGCCTTTTGCAAGATTTGCTGCCCCCTGAAATCCAGGATGGATTTGAGAGCGGTTTTCGGGTCGAAGGGCTACGTCGCTTTCTGGGCATTGCCTTTGATCAACCGGCTTCGCTGCTGGACTACCTGCCTGAGACAACGCTGATTGCCCTGGATGAGCCGGAGCAGTGTCGTGCCCACAGTGAACGTTGGTTTGAGCAGGTTGATGACTACTGGCGGGAGGTGTCAGAAGGGCTGGCCGCCAGCGATGAAATTTCGCTGCCCAGTCAGGGACTTGTCCAAATTCACCGCCCCTTTGAGGCGGCTCTAGAGGAGTTGGAACTCTTTCCACGTCTCTATCTGTCGGAGATTGCTGAAGAGGGCGAGGGGCTTAACCTGTCGAGCCGTCCGGTGCCGGCGATTCCGCATCAGTTTGGCAAGCTGGCGGAGATTTTGCGGGCGGAGCGCGATCGCAAATTCAGCATCTGGCTCATGTCAGCCCAGCCCAGCCGCTCGGTGGCGCTGCTGCAAGAGCATGACTGCCACGCCCAGTTTATCCCCAACCCCAAAGACTATCCTGCCATTGAGAAGCTACAAGCCAATCAGGTGCCGGTGGGGCTCAAATATTCGGGGCTGGCGGAGCTAGAGGGTTTTATCCTGCCCACCTTTCGCATCGTCATCGTCACCGACCGCGAATTTTTTGGGCAGCACACCCTGGCCACCCCCAGCTATGTGCGCAAGCGACGCCGGGCGGCCTCTAAGCAGATCGACCCCAACAAGCTGCGCCCCAATGACTATGTCGTCCACCGTAACCACGGCATTGGCCAGTTTCTCAGGCTTGAGAGCCTCACCCTGGATGGGGAAACCCGTGAATATTTGGTGATTCAATACGCGGATGGGTTGCTCAGGGTAGTAGCCGACCAGATGGTCTCGCTCTCGCGCTATCGGGCCTCTGCAGAGAAAAAGCCCCAGCTCAATAAGATGAGCGGCAAAGCCTGGGAGAAAACCAAAGGCCGCGCCAAAAAAGCCATCCAAAAAGTGGCAGTGGATTTGCTCAAGCTGTACGCGCAGCGATCGCAACTCGAAGGCCATACCTATCCCGAAGACATGCCCTGGCAGCAAGAGCTCGAAGACTCCTTTCCCTATCAGCCCACCCCGGACCAGCTCAAAGCCACCCAGGACGTCAAGCGCGATATGGAAAACCCCCGCCCGATGGATCGCCTGGTGTGCGGCGATGTCGGCTTTGGCAAAACCGAAGTCGCCATCCGCGCCGCTTTCAAAGCCATCACCGCCGGGAAACAGGTGGCTCTGCTCGCCCCCACCACCATCCTCACCCAGCAGCATTACCACACCCTCAAAGAACGCTTTGCCCCCTATCCCATTCAAGTGGGTCTGCTCAACCGCTTCCGCTCCGCCAACGAACGCAAAGACATCATCAAACGCCTGCTCTCCGGCGAACTCGATGTGGTGGTCGGCACCCATCAACTGTTGGGCAAAGCGGTGAAATTTAGAGACCTGGGGCTGCTCGTCGTGGACGAAGAACAGCGCTTTGGCGTCAACCAAAAAGAAAAAATCAAAGCCCTCAAAACCCAGGTCGATGTGCTCACCCTGAGCGCCACCCCCATCCCCCGGACCCTCTACATGTCCCTCTCCGGGGTCCGCGAAATGAGCCTGATCACCACGCCGCCGCCCTCCCGCCGCCCGATCAAGACCCACCTGGCCCCCCGTGACGACGAGAAAGTCCGCGCCGCCATCCGTCAGGAACTTGATCGAGGCGGTCAGGTTTTCTATGTCGTCCCCCGCGTCGAAGGCATCGAAGAAATCGCCGCCCGCATCCGCGAGATGATCCCTACCATCCGCCTGGCCATTGCCCACGGCCAAATGCCCGAAGGCGAACTCGAAGCCACCATGCTCGGCTTTAGCAACGGCGACGCCGACCTGATGGTCTGTACCACCATCATCGAATCTGGCCTCGAT
>JBCBQD010000293.1:0-6602 GCA_039820425.1 Cyanobacteria bacterium J06635_1 | reverse complement strand
CCACTCTTAAATTTGGCATTGCCTCCTTGTCACACTCGACTTATCTACATCGCACCACACGAATGCTGCCATTTGCGCTTGCGGTTTCAAAAAGTTATCTACTTTGTCTTTTGTTGCGGACAATGCCAGTGTCCGTGGATAGCTGACTCCTGACTTCCTAGCCAGTCAGAGTGTTTAGCTTCAGTGGATTTCCTAAACCCAATTGGTCCGGTTTCAGCACTTTTTCATTTTTGGTCTCTATTGTTCTGAAGTATGGGTGCCACTTAGAGCGAGAATTTATTTCTTGAACAGAAGTCAGAAGTTTGGAAGGTATCGGGTATCAGGTGTCGAGTCGTCATCAATCAGGTTCAGAACCTAAAGCCCAAAACCCAAAACCCCCCTCCTGACTTCATCTCAGCCAAAAGATCCTGGCTTAAATGGACACCCTAGATACAGCGACCTGTTTAGCTCCCTCAGGTGGCTAAAGCTCTACCGCAAAACTCTACACAGATAGCTTGCCCCAGTGCGGATGGTAGAGCAACGCATCGTCCTTTCAGAAGAATTTTGGTGGGTTCCACATCATGTTAAAACATCCGGAAAGTTTACCTAATCGCTTCAACCAATGCGATCGCGGACGTGTTGCCGTGTTTATCGATGGGGCCAGTTTATTCTACGCAGCCCTACAGCTAGGCATTGAAATTGACTATGCTCGTCTCCTATCGACATTAACAGCAGAGGATCGTCTGCTGAGAGCCTTTTTCTACACGGGCGTTGACACCAGCAATGAAAAACAGCAAGGCTTTTTGCTGTGGATGCGCCACAACGGCTATCGAGTTATTGCCAAAGACCTGACCTCAATGCCCGACGGGTCTAAAAAGGCCAACCTGGATGTGGAAATTGCCGTTGATATGCTGGCCCTTGCCCCGCATTATGACACCGCTATCTTGCTCAGCGGCAATGGTGGCCTGGCCTATGCCGTTGATACTGTTAGCTATCAGGGTGTACGCATTGAGATCGTCAGCCTCCGATCAATGACCAGCGATAGCCTGATCAATGTCGCCGATACCTATCTCGATCTCGAGACGATTCAAGATGACATTAAGAAAATAGACGAGACCCAGAAAACACAGAAACCCCCGAGCGTGACTCGATACGTGCGCCGCCCCCTATCAGTGGCGGCGATGTAAGGTGATCAAATCATGCCAGGGCCTCGATGTCGCCAATCGTGTTTCATGGTCAACTTACCCTCTTCATCTTCGCTTAGCTCGGCGAGTTCTTCGGCACGAGCTTGGGCGAGTTGACGGGTTTCCTCGGCGAGATCCCCCGGTTCATTGATGTACATCGGGGGTTCTACTGCGTAGTTGTTAATCAGCCCCTCCTGGTCCATGGTGTAGCCATCGCGGGTGTGGACATGCTCACTGGCCGGGGGGTCATGGTCAACCTGCCCAAACTGATCCCCTTCTCGCTTGGCACGGGCGACGGTTTCGGCTGGCACAATGTGGGGGTCGTAGTGGGAAACTTCAGCGTTATCGTGCTGTTGGCTACTCATGATGTCCTCCTTTAGACAAAATTGAACAGACAAAATTGAAGCGGGGAGGCGATTGTTCTAAGTCCGACGGTGCAGAAAATCCATGCCTTCATTGTAGGTCCAGTCCCTGAAATAGCGTTTGCCATCTCCATAAAGCTTTGTATCGTCAATGGCATCAGGCGATACATTAACGTCAGGCGATACATTCTAGCTAGCAGCAAAGCCTCAGCTAACAATGTCATTATTAATATGCAATGCGTGAGCTGGTTTGCTCTGCTATCCGGAGAAAGGGGCCCACTTTATGACGGGTAATGGTTTAAACCACATCCAGTTTGAAAACTTTAGTTTTTCCCGTAGGGCAAACGAAAGGTCTGGATGTGGCCAAGGTTTAATCTTGGGCCTAGATCATTTGGAGTTTTATGTCGGCAATGCCAAGCAAGCTGCCTATTTTTATGAACATCAATTTGGCTTTACCCAGACGGCTTTTCGAGGGTTAGAAACCGGCGATCGCAAAACGGCCTCCTATGTGATGGAGCAGGGGGCGATTCGGTTTGTGTTGACCAGTGCGATCGCACCCAATCATCCCACGGGTAACCATGTGGCAGTCCACGGGGATGGGGTTGCTGTCATAGCCTTCGCGGTCACCGATGCCGCGCGGGCCCATCGCGAAAGCGTGCAGCAAGGGGCACTGTCTGTCACCCCCCCCACCGACATTGAAGATAGCCACGGATTATTCCGATTTGCCACGGTACGGGGCTATGGTGACGGTCTGTTTAAATTTGTCGAACGTCAGCACTATGGAGACATCTTTGCACCGGGGTTTGCGTCTCGCCGATTTATGCCTTGTCTGGATAATGCTCCAGAACCGACCGCTGGTGGGCTGAATGCCATCGACCACGTAGTCGCCAATGTTGAGCAAGGGGCAATGGACCGCTGGGTTAACTTTTTTGTCCAGGCATTTGGCTTTGAGCTGCTGGTCCATTTCGATGACCAGCTGATCTCGACCGAGCACTCTGCCCTGATGTCCAAGGTGGTGCAGGCCCCCACCGGCAGCATCAAGCTCCCGATCAATGAGCCTGCCCCGGGGCAGCGCACCTCCCAAATTGAGGAATATCTGCGATTTCATCGCGGGCCAGGGGTACAGCACATTGCCCTGACCACCCACGACATTATTAAAACCGTACGGCGACTCAAGGCAGCGGGGGTTGAGTTTTTAACCGTGCCACAAACCTACTATGACACCCTCGAAGCAAGGGTTGGCAACATTCACGAGCCCATCGATCAGCTGGCTGAGCTGGGCATTCTGGCCGATCGCAATGCTGACGGCTATCTGCTGCAAATTTTTACCCAGCCCGTGGCCGATCGCCCCACCCTCTTTTTTGAGATTATCGAACGCCACGGAGCCGTTGGGTTTGGGGAAGGCAACTTCAAGGCCCTATTCGAAAGCATCGAACGCGAACAGGCCCGTCGAGGAAATCTTTAGGGATATAAATCTATATCTCAAAGAAGCAGCTGAATAAAGAAATATAAGGCAAGATAGTAGCAATTCGTTTGCCCTGATAGACATATGAATTTTGATACATTCACCGAACTCTTGCAAAAAAGCTTTCGTATGACCCTGGGGGCAGCTGCCTCAGCCATAGAGGCGGTTCAAGATCCGCAGAAAGCCTCCCAAAAGTTTTCTGAAATTGGGACTGACTTTAACCGACTGGCTGATGAGCTAGAGGTTAAAGGAGCCCTGACCGAAAAAGAAGCCCGCGACTTCGTGGATAATCTGGGTCAGACTATGCCCAACCCCTTTCAGTCAGGCCCGGCCAGTAGCTCTACGGTAAATACCGTCGCCACCCCTGTGGTTGAGCCAGGCATTCAGGCTGAGATCAAATCGCTCACTGAGCAACTTACCGCCATTCGAGCTGAGATCGAGCAACTCAAGGCTCAGAATTCTTGAAGAAGGTGGGAAGGTGGGGGTGCTGTGCTTGGTGGGGACGCTGCGCTCGTTAAGAATCTGTTAACATTCTGCTCGTTTAATCAGGGTGCTCAACTCCCCTGCCTCCCCTGCTTCCCCACCTCCCTTTGCCCCCCACTTTCTCCCCATGTCTAAACTCCGCCAAACCTGGGATAACCGCCATTTCTTCAAAGGCACGGACGATCCACAGATTGTCGCTACTATTGCTGAGATAAAGGTTGACATTGCAACACTCGCAGCGGCCTGTGCTCCTTTTACACAGCAGGTTAAAACGGCTGACGCTCTCCCCGAAGAAGCGTTTGAACCGCTGATTGCAACGCTGCGCGAGATTCATCAAACCCGTACAGCTTTATTGAAACGATTGGGCAATGTGCGCACCTATATCTACACCGCCCTGAGCGTGGACGCCAAGGATGCCGACGCCAGTGCCATCATGCCGACGCTGCAAAAGCTTGGGGCAGACCTTAATCAGGCCCTGACCCCCATGGAGGTGTTTTTGAATCGGGTCCGTCCCGAATTTGTGGCCACGTTGATTGCCGACCCGGTGCTGGCAGAGATGGCCTTTTTGCTCACCCACCAACGCAAGCTTCGCGACCAGCTGCTGAGCGTGGCCGAAGAGAGTCTGATCACGGGCCTGGCAGTGAATGGTCTGCAAAGCTGGGGCAACCTGTACACCAAACTGGCGGGCACCCTCAAGTGTGATGTCCGGGGTGAATTGATGGGGCTGGCTAAAGCGGCTAATCTGCTGAGCGATCCGCAGCGGGAAACCCGCTTAGCTGCCTGGCAGGGGATTCGCAACGCCTGGATAACCCATCAGGAGACCGCAGCGGCTATTCTCAATGCCATCAACGGCTGGCGACTCGAAGAAACCCAAAAACGGGCCACGGTACGAGCGCTGCACTACCTGGATAAAAGCTGTCACCAGAGCCGCCTTGAGCGCACCACCCTCGATGCCCTGATGGAGACCACCTACCAGCAGCGGGCCATCGGGCAGCGGGCGCTCAAGGCCATGGCTCGGCTGCTCAACATTCCCCAAATGGCTCCCTGGGATTTGAAGGCCGCAGCACCCGCGGTAGGGGAGCCTCAGGCAATCTCTTTTGAGGCAGCTATCACCCTGATTGCCGATGCGTTTCGCAAACTCACCCCGGAGATGGGAGATTTTGCCATGATGATGGCCGAAAAAGGCTGGATTGATGGTGAGCCCACCCCGAACCGGGCCACGGGGGCCTACTGCACCCGGTTCTCAGAGCCGCGCGAGCCGCGCATTTTTATGTCTTTCTCGGGGACGATGACCAACGTGATTACCCTGGCCCATGAGCTGGGCCATGCCTGGCACAATTGGGTGATGCGCGATTTGCCCATGATGCAGACCTACTACCCGATGACCCTGGCGGAGACCGCCAGCGTCTTTGCGGAGACCCTGGTGCGCGATGCCCTGCTCCAGCAGGCTGAAACCCCTGCCCAAAAGCTGGAGATTCTCTGGCAAGATGCCCAGAGTGCAGAGGTGTTTTTGTTGAATATCCCCGCCCGGTATGAGTTTGAGAAACAACTGGTGGAGGCCAGAAAGCAGGGGGTTGCGATCGCACCTAAGCTCAAAAACATGATGGCCGATAGCTGGCAGCTCTGGTACGAAGACAGTCTCTCAGAGTATGACGACATGTTTTGGGCCACCAAGCTGCATTTCTCCATCTCCCAGCTGGGGTTTTACAACTATCCCTATCTGTTTGGCTATCTGTTTAGCCTGGGCATTTACGCCCAGCAAGACAACTATGGAGAACGCTTTAATGACCTATATACCTCGATTTTACGCGACACAGGCAGCATGACCGCAGAAGATTTGGTAGCTCATCACTTTCAACAAGACATCTCCCAACCCCAGTTTTGGGAAGCCAGTCTGAGGATTGTTGAAAAGAGTGTGGCTGCGTTTGAAGCGTTAGTGCATGCCTGAATTGAGAAACCGGGTTTCTTGGCAAAAGGGCTGGGGAGTAACCCACTTAGGGGACTCAGGGGACTGCACAAAAATTAAACCCCAGTTAAAAAAGGGAAATGAGTCAGGGTGAATGGGTAAAGATGGGGGCTTATTTGCTTGTAAGCACCTGACTATTTTGCTGGTGCTTGCCAGGGTTGGTGGTGTGTGGCAAGGGCTGCGCGGGACTTTCCCTCCAGATGGACGTAATCACGTTACCCCATAGAGCGTTATGGGGTTTCCCTCCCTTTGGCTCTGGCGTTAGCGGCTGCCTGGGGGACGAACTCCCCCAGACCCCCCGAAAGGTATGCTGGCTAGGTGTTTGGGGAAGGGGCGGTTGGTGGGTTAGTCGATAGGGGATCGAGCCTTGGGTAGCTAATTTGAGGGGAAGGGGGGCGGAGAAATGGCTAGGTGTGTGGGCTTATTGGGTTGCAAGTGTCTTACTCAAGAAACCCGGTTTCTATCTAAAATCAAAATCGGGGCGTCACCTTGGGTTCATAGACATCATCTACCCCAGGCTGAAGAATACGGCGAGTCTCGACCGCCAGCGTTTGACTGGGGGGCTCTATGGCTGTGCGCACATCGACAAAGCCAAACTGTGCACTGACCCTGAACCCTGGGATTTGAGGGTAATCTTGTGGACAAACCACATGACTCACGTAGCGCGACAGCTGGGTCTGCGATATCCCCTCCACCTGGTAAGGAAAATAAATTGGCACGTCTCGATGCAAATAGTAGTAGCCGCCAGAGTCATACCACTGAGAGTTGAGGTTTAACACTGACACCACACCAGGCTGATTGTTTAGATATAGATAGGTCTGAAGACCCTCGTTTTTGCCCATGGTGAGCAGGCTCACCAGCATCACCCCCACCACAGAAACCCCCACAGCCCCCCAAAACAGGCTTTTGAGGGGCTGCCCCCACCGTAGACGGGCCGCCAGATCGTCAAACACAATTGCGGTGAGTAACAAGCACAGTGGGACTGCCATAAAGATAAACCGATATTCTTTGTGGGCAATCAGGGTGTGGGGTAGCCAGATACTCGCCAGCATCGCCAAGATCAGCCAGGGTTTTGACCCCTTACGCAACAAACTCCCCGCGATCGCAACCCAAAACAACCCGGCAGAATAAACCCCTAGCTTGGCCAGATAAAACCACGGAGA
>JBCBQD010000292.1:0-6687 GCA_039820425.1 Cyanobacteria bacterium J06635_1 | reverse complement strand
CAGTGGGGGACTGGATTCTGACTCCTGGCTCCTGAATTCTGTCCCTGGGAAAATGTCCCGCTTTAAGTTGATAGCCGTTGAGCTTATAAGATTGAGTGAGCTTCTAATCAATTGCGATTTTGCGACGGCGGATGGCTCGCAGGAGGCGGTCAATAGCACTGCGTTCATCGTCACTGAGGGATGTACTGAGCATGGCGGCCATCAGGCCATAGCGGTCACCCTGGGCCAGGTGTCGAGAGTCAATGGCGGCGGCGGTGAGTTCTGAGATTGCGCCCGGTAGCAAGCAAATGCTGTCCAATGTTGAAAGTCCTAAGCGATGTGTTTCTATCAGTATCTAAGCTCAAGCCCGAAGTGGGTGTGATGATGTCTGAGGGGTCGGGTGATCTATATCAAAGGTGACGTCAAAGGTCAGGATTGCCTACGGTAGGATAAGCAGGGGCCTATTCAGATTCGGGCTCGTTCTCTGAGACTGTAACCATGGCAAACTACACCTGGCAAACCTATCACTGTGGGTATGAGGTTTACTTTGCTGGAGAAACCACCGACCCCAAGCCACCGCTGCTGCTCATCCATCCCATTGGGGTGGGGCTGGGGCGTCGGTTTTGGCAACCGTTTATTACTCACTGGCAGGGGCAAAACCGACCTCACACGCTCTACGCCCCAGACCTGCTGGGCTGCGGTGAGAGTGAGATGCCGCGAGCAGCCTACAGCCCTGAAGATTGGGCGGCCCAGCTGAGCTATTTTTTGACGGAGATTATTCAGCAGCCCACCATTGTGGTGGTGCAGGGGGCGCTGCTGCCAGTGGCGTTGCGGCTTTGCGAAAGACCTGAGGCGTCTGGCCTGATTCGAGGTCTGATACTGTCCGGACCACCGGCCTGGTCGCTGATCACTCAGCCGACACCGGCCTGGCGACAGCGGGTCAATTGGAATCTGTTTGATTCACTCTTGGGCTGGGGGTTTTATCAGTACGCCAGACGGCGAGCATTTCTCAAGTCTTTCTCAACGCGGCAGCTGTTTGATCGGGCTGAGGATGTCACCGACGACTGGCTGGCGATGCTGGATAAAGGCTCACAGGATATGGCCAGCCGCCATGCAGTGTTTTCGTTTTTGGCGGGGTTTTGGCGGCAGGACTATGGGGCTGCGATCGCAACCCTCCGACAACCCACCCTGGTGATGATGGGGGAAACCGCCTCCTCCATTGACCGGACGGCCAAAACGACCACGGGTAAACAGCGAATGCAAGCCTATTTAGACCATTTTCCCAATGCCCAGGGGGTGACCATTGAGGGCCGCAACGTGCTGCCCTATGAATCAACCCAGGCGTTTGTTCAGGCAGTGATACCGTTTGTGGAGAATCTATAGGTAGTGGGTAGTGGGTAGGTGGAGGCAAACCTATTACCCTCGCCAAGGTTGTCCTAGGGTAGTGATATACAACACCGCTTCATCGTCTGGGATGCCCAGGACTTCGTTAACCTGGTCGTCGAAGAAACCGGCAATGCCGCTGACCCCCAGTTTGAGCTGAATGGCAGCGAGATTCATACGTTGCCCCAGATGTCCTGCGTCCAGGTGCAAATAGCGATAGACCCGGTCGCCATAGCGAGCTACCGCTGTCTGGAGATCAGCGGTGTGAAAGACAACGGCGGCGGCGTCTCTGCCCAGCTCTTGCCCCAGACAGAGGTAGTGCAGCTCCTGGCGAAATTCTTTGAACCGGATCTGGCGCAGCTCCTGGGCGTGGGGAGCATAGTAATAGCAGCCGTTTTCGAGCCCCTCTACCCCGGAAACCACGACAAAGGTCTCGATCAGGCTGAGGTCAAAATAATCGGGCTGCGGGGCCAGCCCCTGGTCAGCATAGTGTTCGGGTTGATAGGTAAAGTCTAGAATTTGCTTAAGCGCTCCCAAACTGATGTTGGCCCCGGTATACCGACGGGTCGAACGCCGTCTTAAGAGAGTGGTTTCTAAATCTGTCAAACCCTCTCCCCACGCAACAGGGGCAGTCTCGGTGGAAACCTTGTTACAAAACGGAAAATTGTACTTGTCGGCACTTTCGGGGGCTGTCTCAGACGGCTGGGCGTCGGTTTTGAGGGTCTTTTGCAGCTGGGTCAGGTCTTGATTACCGCGGTTTTGACCCCCCAGGTCTGGGTCGCGCTTAATCTGAGTGACCTGGTGTAAATAGCCCAACAACTCACCGTCGGGCAGCGTAGGGAAGTCTGTCTGGGTAACAGTGGGCAGGGCTGTGCAAGCACGGGGCAGGTTTTGCTCGACCTGGAGCAAATCGGCTAGGGCCATGATTGCGATCGCACCTTCTTCCTGGGGCTCTAGATAGAGCAGCTGATTGACCGCCTCATCAGCAAACCCCCCGATCAGATGGGGCCGATAGTCACACAGCGACCCGGCCAGCTCCAGGTTGCCCAGCAGGTGACCGCTATCCAAACAAATCCGCCGATAGGCGCGATCCTCATAGCGCCAGGCCGACCGCTGAAACACCGCCGTTACCACCAGCGCCAGGTGGGTATTTTCCAACGATGGATGCCAGAAGCACGCCTCTTGTAGCGACTGCCACAGGTGATTGTCCCAAAACCGTAGCAGGCTGTGGGTTCTCACCTGATAGTTATAGAGCCCTGCACTGAGTAACGAGGTGCCCCGAGACACCAGATAAATCTCTGCCGGGTATAAGCCTCCGGCAGATGGCGCTGCCCGCAGGTAAATCGGCTCGTCCGCCATCACCTTGGCGGTCAACCCATAGCTATCGATCAAAAACTGAGACAGCCGCTGCCACCAGAGCGCATCATCGGTTTTGAGATCGCTAGGGGGGGTTTTCTCAAGGTAGGGCTTGAGATCGATAGAGTGGCCAAACCGATACGCCTTGTAGGGCACAGGCTGTTCGTCCCAATTTAGCCCCCGTGCTTTGCTGGCAAGGGTGGCTGGGTCGTACTTGGTGCGCTGATGATAGTGCTGAGAAATTGAGAAGGTCGCCTCTGCCATTGGGGATCTGCTGAGTAGGGTTCGCTGTTGGGTGCTTGACGGATATATTTTGACATTGATTAAAGGCGAAAGGCGAAAGGCGAAAGGCGTTAGCGTTCGCGGAGTCATGCCGAAGGCTTTAGCCATGCCCGCAGGGCTGGGAAAAGGTTGGATTACCCGATGCTGGCTCGTGGAGAAGTCTCAGGGGCTTACCTTTGTAGGCAACCGACGACCCAATCCAAAATCCCCCCTTAGCCCTGCCCTTTTTGCCCTACAGCCCTACGGGTAATAGCCTAAAAGGCATGGCTATGCTAGCGCCCTTGTAACCCAATTCATCCTTTCCGAAAAAATTAAATCAACCTTAAAACTCGTTCTGAAGGGGCCTATCTGAGCTACTTTACATTTTGTAATCTTTCTCAGAATAGCGTCGTCATCGTCCTCCTTGTTAGGGGGTTTGGAGTGGCGCACGAAAGGCTAAGGGTCCTATCGTCAGGTGGGTCTAAGGGATCGTATGCAAGCGTTGACAGCAGCACTATTGTTGGCGGCTTATCGAGGCGGTAAGCGAAATTTTCAGAGGGTTTCCCTGCGGGGGGTCGATTTATTTGATCAGGACTTGCGAGATATCGATGTCAGTCAGAGTGATTTGAGTGCCGCCTATTTGCCCTATGTCAATCTGGGGCGAGCACGCCTCTGTCAGGCTCAATTACCCCAGGTAGAGCTAAGTAATTCGCAGCTCTATGGCGCTGATTTGTCGGATACTAACTTAACGTCTAGCAATCTAAGCTACGCCAATTTACGGGGGGCCTGTCTAAGGGGAGCTGATTTAACCGGCGTCAATTTATATCGGGCCGATCTGGCGGGGGCTGATTTAAGTGAGGCTAAACTGTGCGGAGCAAAGCTCGTTCGCGCTAATTTGAGTAAGGCTATCCTGACGAATACTCAGCTGCAGGGATGCGATCTGTTTCAGGCTGAAGGGACTGAGCTGTCTGAGGCGATTTGCGATCGCACGACAATTTATCCAGATGGCTATCGAGAAATTCCTTAACCACAGGGTCCCCCTTCGCCCTTCGCCCTTTTCCCCTATAGCCCAAGGGGCATGGCTACGCTTTTCTTGTATGCCCCTTGGGCTATACGCCCTTCCCCTTACCGAACCCCGCTAAGTAGGGCTATCCGTCTGTTTGCCCGCCATGAATTCAGGCGGGTACACGGTATGCTATGCGATATCTCACGAGATGGATGTTTCAATGACTGGAGACGTGCCCAGACACGCGGTATGCTTTCTATCGATGTCTGCTGATATTCAATAAGTCTATATATCAACGTTTGCTATAAAAAAGAGATGCGAATCGCGATCGCACACTGAGCCCCGTAACTGATGATCGATAGTCTGAATTTGAGAGTGTCTGGACGAACGTTGTCCCGGTTTGCGGGGGCTGCAACTCAGCGGCTGCTGGCGGTGACTCTGTCACTAGCAGCGGTTGCAACCGCCCCACCGGAGGCTTTTGCACAGCTGCCCCTGGCCCAATCTCAATCTATTCAATCTTCTGACCAGGCTATCGATGCCCAGCAGGCGGAGCTGGCGCGATCGCAGCGAGAGGCAGATGCCGCGCTGAGTCAGGCGACTCAGCTGTTTACGGTGCTGCTAGGCACCCTGATTTTGCTAATCTGCGTCGGGGTGGGCATGCTGTGGTTTTTACGGCGCTCGGTGATTAATGAGGTGTCGACCGTGGTACGGGGGCAGCTCAATGAGATGACAGATTTAGAAGGTAAAATCCGCAGCGCCACCCGCGAGCTCAACACGATTTTGGCCGAGGCGGGGGATCTCTCTGAGGAGCTGTCGGAGCGGTCGGCGGGCTTTAAGCGCGATGTCACCACCCAGCGCGATATTTTGAATGATTTGGTGGCGGACCTGACCCAGTTTAAGGCCAAGGTGGTCAAAGACTGGGAGGGGGAGCTGACGGGGATGCAAAAGCGGCTGGGGTCCGCTGAGACAGGCTTTCTAAGTGAGCTCAAGGCGATTAAGCAGGCGGCCACAGAGGAGCTGGCGGCGATCCAAACCGAGACCCAGGCCCGGAGCCAGCAGGTGGCCCAGGGGCTATCGGCTTCTGAAACTGAGTTTTCGCAGCATCTGGCGGCCCTCACGGAGGCAACCCAAAAGCGCCAGTCGGTGTTTTTTGACGATCTCGAGCAGCGCGAATCGGTGTTTGCCGATGAGCTGGGGACGCTGCAGGCGGAGACCGTAGCCCAGCGCGACCGGGTGCTGGAGACCATGGGTCAGTTGCAAAATGGCTTTGGGCCAGAGCTAGAGGATATTAAGGCAAAGGTGCGATCGCAGCTTGAGCACGAACGCGATGACATTCTGCAAAACCTCAAGCAGACCGAAGCCGCGTTTAACCAGCAGCTAGCAAATATCCAGGCCAATGCCCTGGGGCACAAAGACCTGGCCCTGCAAAATATTGAGCGATCCGTGGGTGAGTTTCAGCAGCAGTTTAATGCGATGAAACTCGACGTGGAAGGGCGTAAGTCAGACCTGATGCAGAGTCTGCGCCAGTCTACCGATGACTTTTTGACCCAATTTGCCACCTTTAAGGCCGACGTTGAGGGCCGAAAGGGCATCCTGATGGGGGATATGGAGCGGGTCGCCAGTGACTTTAAATCGCGCCTGAATGGGTTGCACAGTGATCTCATGGGTGAGCAGGATCAGGCCCTGGCCGAGCTGAGAAATACGGCGGCGGATTTTTCGGCCCAGCTTAGCAGCCTGGATGGCGATATTTCATCCCGACGCAGCGATCTGTTTAACAGCCTGGAGACCACGACCCAGCGGTTTACCGAGCAGCTCAGCGCGATGCAAACCGACCTTGGCACCCAGCGCCAGCAGTCGCTGCAGACCCTACAGCAGCTGGAGCGTGAGTTTACCGAGCAGCTTGGCGAAGTCCGCAATACGGTGTTTGGCCGTCGAGATACGGTGATCGACAAGCTCGATAGCTTTGACGCCAACCTGGGCGAACAAATTGGCGAGTTGGCCCAGGCTGCGGCCCAGCGCCAACAGTTAGCCCAACAGCGGCTGTCTCAGATGGAGGAGACCTTTGGTCGGGCGCTAGAGCAGCTCAAGTCGCGGTTTGAGGGCCAGCAGTCAACCTCGGCCCAGGAGCTAGAACAGCTCAAGCAGACCTTTGCCAGCCAGCTAGAGGCCATGCAGCGTGATACCCAGACCCAGCTGGGGACGTTGCAAAACGAGGCCCAAACTCAGCTAGGGACGCTACAGAGCGAGGCTCAGGCCCAAAAAAGTCAGATTATGCGGCAGCTGGGAGAGGTCACCCCGGAGTATGTGGCCGACTCGTTTGTCTCGACGGCGAAAGATCAGCTGCAATCGCTGTCTGAGCGGGTGGCTCGATTGCAAAGTAACCGCCCAGAGCTGTTTCAAACCGTGGATGAGTTTGTGGCCGAGGCCGTGATGGCGGTCGAGGCGGGCAACTGGGAAGCTGCGATCGCAAGCTATGACAAGGGGTTGTCGATCCAACCCGGCAATCCCGATCTGTGGCTCGGTCGCGGCAATGCCCTGGCCCAGATCAAGCGCTCAGACGAGGCCCTGGAGGCCCTCACCAAGGCCACCGACCTGCGCCCTGGTGAAGTTAACGGCTGGTACCAAAAGGGCCTAGTGCTGCGAGAGCTGCGTCGCTATGACGAGGCCATTGTAGCCTTTGACAAGGTGATTGCTCTCGACCC
>JBCBQD010000291.1:0-6712 GCA_039820425.1 Cyanobacteria bacterium J06635_1 | reverse complement strand
GACTGTTTTCAGGTGAGCTTACAATTCCCCATAAGGTATGTTTGGCCCCCTTAATTATCTTGTCAGACAGCATTTCGCGGGATCAAACCCCTCTCTTCATCTATCCTCCACAATTTCCTCATCATTAAAGCCAGACTTTTCATACTTAGAAATAAAGCTGCCAACGGTTGAGCCCCCGAGGACAGAGGTTCCTAAAATTCTTAAATCCTTCAATATTTCTGTAATCAAAAAATTGAATAGCTCGGGAACATTGCGGTCTCGAGTGCAATCAGTAATTCAAGTAAGTATTCTGCACGACATTTAGATGGTATCTTATGCAACTTTATTGCGTCATTAGAGGTTGACTAAAACGCTACGTTGCTTTTCGCTACCGTTTTTGGCTCTGTGACTGCGGCAACACTGGGCTGTGCTTCTCGATTGGTATGGAGATTTTAAGTTAGATGTCCGACTGTTCAGACATTTCAGTCGTTATTCCGGTTCACAATGGTGGCGAAAACTTCATCCATTGCCTCAGCAGTCTGGCGGCGGTTCAGCCCTGCTATCGCGAGGTGATTGTTGTCGCTGACGGCGATAGTGATGGCTCTTGGCAAAGGGCTCAATCGTTTGGTGCCAGAGTTATTCGGTTGCCTGAATCAGGTGGGCCAGCTCGAGCCCGAAACGTTGGAGCTCAGGCGGCCAGCGGTGAAGTTTTATTTTTTATGGATGCCGATGTTTGTCTTCATCCAGATACGCTTCCTAAGGTGGTGGCAGCCTTTGAAGCAGATTCTAATCTAGCTGCCCTGATTGGCTCCTACGACGATCAACCGGGCTCTCCTAACTTTTTATCGCAGTACCGTAACCTGCTGCACCACTACACCCATCAGCAAGGGGCTGAATCAGCCAATACCTTTTGGGGTGCCTGTGGGGCCATGCGGCGCGAGATTTTTATGGAGTTGGGTGGGTTTGATGTGACCTATCGACGCCCTACCATTGAAGACATTGAGTTGGGCTATCGTCTCAAAGCAGCTGGCTACAAAATTGGACTTTTCAAAGATGTTCAGGTTAAGCATCTCAAACGATGGGAAGTGAAATCAATGCTGAGGGCAGATTTCTTTTATCGGGCCCTCCCCTGGACTGAGCTGATGCTGCGAGAAAAACGCCTCGACAACGATTTGAATGTTTCTGTGGATGGTCGCATAAGCGTGGCTTTGAGCTATGGATTGGTGCTCAGTGTGCTGGCAGGGCTCCTGGGTATCTGGCTATGGCCTCAGTGGTTAGCCAGTAGCACGTTGGTAATAGCCATCGCGTGTGCGGGTGGGCTGCTCCGCTTAAATTGGCCCTTATATCGTTTTTTCTATCTCAAGCGAGGTCCAATGTTCGCCCTCAAAAGTCTTCCCTGGCACTGGTTGTATTTTCTCTATGGCGGCCTAGGCTTCGCCGTGGGTCTGTTGCGACACTGGCTAAGGCCACAACAAATGAGAACGGTGGACTCTGGGGCCCAGCTTTCTTGAGAGCCCACTTTTTTACTGTGAAAATAACGCTCGTGCTCAGTAAGCAAACTAAACTAAAAAGGAATCTATGAGTCAGCATCCTGTGGTTGTTATTGGGGGGGGACCAGCCGGTCTTACCGCTAGCTATGTGCTCTCTAAGCGGGGTATCAGCTCCGTTGTTCTAGAAAAAGCAGACAAGGTCGGCGGTATTTCTCGAACAGAGACTTACAAAGGCTATCGCTTTGATATTGGGGGGCATCGCTTCTTTACCAAGGTAGACGAGGTCAAAGCCCTTTGGTACGAGGTGATGGGGGATGAATTTATCCAGGTACCCAGACTCTCGCGGATCTATTACAAGGGTTGTTTCTTTCAGTATCCGCTAGAGCCCTGGGATGCACTGTCCAAAATCGGCCTTTATCAAAGCACAAGGATGATGCTCAGCTATTTTAAGCGTAAAGTGCTCCCCCTGCCGACCGAAGATAGCCTTGAAGAATGGGTAATTAATCGCTTTGGCGGACGCCTATATGCCACTTTTTTTAAGACCTATACCGAGAAGGTGTGGGGCGTCCCCTGTACTGAGATTCGGGCCGATTGGGCTGCCCAGCGAATCAAAGGGCTCTCCCTTAAGAAGGCAGTGATTAATGCTGTGGTTGGCAGCAACGATACTAAAACCTTGATTAAAGAGTTTGATTACCCCTTGCTAGGGCCCGGCATGATGTGGGAGCGCTTTCAAGAAAAGCTGGAGAAAAAAGGATCTCCTACTCTACTAGAGACGAATGTGATCCAACTCGATCATGATGGCACTCAGATCACACGTGTGATTGCGGAGCGGGATGGTCAAATCATGGAGCTTGAACCCGAACAGGTGGTTTCAAGCATGCCCGTGACAATGTTGGTACAGAAGCTCAATCCCCAACCGCCCAAAGAAATCTTAAAGGCGTCCCAGGGCCTAAAATATCGCGATTTTTTGATCGTGCCGTTGATAATCGATCAGGATGATTTATTCCCCGATAACTGGATCTATATCCATAGCCCTGAATTTCAGGTTGGACGCATTCAGAACTTTAAGAATTGGAGCCCCGCTATGGTGCCCGATCCTGGTATGACCTGTCTGGGAATGGAGTATTTTTGCAATGAAGGGGATGACCTTTGGGCACTCTCCGACGATGAGCTGATTCGCCTGGCTAGTCGTGAAGTAGTGGGCCTAGGGTTATTAGATAGCTTAGACAAGGTTAAAGACGGAACCGTTATTCGACAACGCAAGGCATATCCGGTATACGACGCTGACTATCGTCAGCATCTTCAGGTTTTACAAACCTATTTGGAAAGGTTCTCAAACTTGCAAACGGTAGGCCGAAACGGAATGCACCGTTATAACAACCAAGACCACTCAATGTTGACGGGTCTCCTGGCTGCTAAGAACATTATCGGTGAGCAACACGATCTGTGGAATGTCAATGTTGAGCGCTCCTATCATGAGGAGTTCACGAAGGCGAAGTCAGCTGAGTCTGGTGAACAGTTGCCGGTTGCCGCATAGTCCCGATATTCAAGCCTGAAGAGTCTACTGATGAACGTTCCTAATAAAGCCTACTGGTTGATTTATGGTGTAATCAGTGGCGCTCTACTATTACCCATGCTAGTGTTGGGAGTTAAAAATCCGACGGCGTTGGAGCCTTGGTTAGAGACGGGGGGCGTTGTCGAATCTCTGCCAGCTTTGGTTTATTTGGTGGTGGCTTTATTGTCGGCTTTGCTGGCGGTAAAGCTGGCGCTGAGGGCAAGCAGTCCTTGGCGCTGGGAGCTTTACAGCGCTTTTTGTTTCTTTTTGGCGGGTGAGGAAGCCGAGTGGGGCAGAGAAAGTGTTCTGGGGTGGCAGATGTTGCGTGCATCTGAGCCAGACCAGGCTGGGGATATCCATAACCTGTTGGCGACTCTGTTAGCCCAAGGTCTCCCGTCTGGAGTGGTTTATGGTGCTGGTAGCGTCATTTTGTTAGCCGTCGGGGTATTAATCTTGAGGTTTAACCAAGGCATGCGAGGGAGGTGGCTGAAGAAATTCAGAAGCCTCGCCCTCACATATCAGTTTGCCGTCACTGGAGTTATCCTGCTTCTTTTCGGGCTGATCGATATTTTGCAAGAATCCTTTGGGCTTCCCTATTTACCTGGGCAGTGGTCTTTGGAAGAATCTTTCGAGCTGTTAGGGAGCATAGCCTTACTGTTTGCCATCTTAGTTAAGATGCTTGGGTCTCCTCGTATGGCTTGGAAGCTTGACTCATGATGACCCATGGTTACCTAGGATGAGGTTTGACAAATATTTGTATGGATAGACATCCACCTGAGAAAATCTTTATTATTGGTAATTATGGGGCTGGCAAATCAACTTTTGCCCATCAAATGGGCAGCGTGTTGGGGTTGTCACCAGTACATCTAGACTCCCTCATTTGGAAGCCCGGCTGGCAAGACAGGCCAATGGAGGACTGCTTGAGGCATTTATATCAGATTACAGACGGTGATCGCTGGATCGTTGAAGGCATCTCAGACTATAAGGGGCAATCTGGTTTCCACGATATCTGCTTTGAGGCAGCTAATACGATTATCTTGTTTGATTTTCCACAGTTGCTGTGCTGGTGGCGGATTTTCAAACGACGCTTTCAATACCACGGTAAGACTCGGCCCGATTTGCCTGAGGGCTATCCAGAGAAGTTGTATCGCGTTTTCTTACAAAAAGTTTGGAACTATCCTAGGGATGAAAGACCAGTTATTCTAGGAAAAATTGCCCGTCTACCCGATCATAAACAGGTCATTCACTTTCGGACGCCAGGGCAGGCTAGTGACTTTTTAGCCAGTTTACAATCAGCTCAGGTGACGTCAATGGCAGGCCGACTATGAGTATTTCGTCACCTAAGAGAAATACTCGCCCCGCCTTGGCGAGTGGGACCGTAAAAGTGTTTATTGCAGAAGCACTGATCCTGCCAACAGGATTGGTGACTGCGGGGTTCCTAACCAGGACCCTAGGGGCTGAAAATTATGGTCTGTTTACGCTGGCCTCGGTGTTAATCGCCTGGGTTGAGTGGACCATCACGTCGATGTTTTCCCGAACAACGGTCAAGTTTATTGGCGAAGCCGATGACTGGCAGCCGGTGGCAACAACGGTCCTTCGGCTATATTTGGGGGTTAGTCTGGGGGCAGCAGGTCTGCTGTGTTTGCTGGCTGCTCCGATCGCGCAGTTGCTCCATGAGCCTGTGTTGACGACTTATCTTCGCTTGTTTGCGTTAGACATTCCCTTGTTTGCATTAGCCCGTGCTCATCAATATATCTTGATAGGTATTGGGGCCTTTCAAGCCCGTGCGGCAACCAGCGCTGGCCGATGGATCTCAAGGTTGATTTTGATTCTTGTCTTGGTCAATTTGGGCCTGTCTGTTCCGGGTGCCATTCTGGGGAGTCTTGGGGCCTCACTGGTGGAGCTGGTGCTGGGTCGTCTGTTTGTTCAGCCGTCTTTTTTCCATGCTTCTGCTTTTCCACCCCGTAATTTGGCGGGATACGCCTTCCCTCTATTTATGTTCGCTCTGAGCATGCGTTTATATGACAAGCTTGATTTGTTTATGATCAAAATTTTGGGCTCTACGGCGGAACAGGCTGGTTGGTATGGTGCAGCTCAGAATTTAGCGTTTGTTCCCAGTATTTTTGCCCTTTCTTTCTCATCACTTTTGTTGTCAACGCTGAGTCGATTACTGCGGGAAGAGGCCTTGTCATCAGCCACCCGAATGGCACAAAATTCTCTACGTGCTGTGCTTGGCATGCTGCCCTTTGCTGCCCTGGCTGCAGGGGCAGCCTCAGATATCGTTAGATTGGTGTATGGCCAGACATTTTTACCGTCGGCCCAGCTCCTCGCAATTCTGATTTTTAGTTCCGTGGCTTTGGTCATGATTTCGGTGACCACAACAATTTTGACGGCTGCTGGCAAACCTAACTGGACCTTTTCCTTAACGAGCGGCATGGTACCAATGGCCATTGTAGGTAATTGGATGCTAGTGCCTCGATTTGGGGTGTTGGGGGCGGCGTCAGTGACCCTGCTTTGTGCAGTCATAGGAGCTTTCATTACGTTAGCTGCGGTCTATCGCCTTTGGAAAATTGTGCCACCCTACCAAACCTTTTTACGCAGCTTAGCCGTTTCTGGGCTGATGTATGCCTGGGCTCAGGTTTGGCCAAGTCCGGGGGGCTGGCTTTTTCTGAAGTTATGTCTGCTTTCTCTATGTATTCCTCCCCTGTTTTTGCTGTTGGGAGAATTTAACGCACACGAACGCACGAGTACCTTTGCTTGGTTACGGGCTGCTTTCAAGAGGGCGCTATGAAAACGATGCTAATGCAGATTCAAAAAGGTTGGGGGCATTATCGCAAGTGGATATACCTGGGTGCGATCGCAACCATGATGTTAGCGGTTGACCGCCTTGCCTACGAGCTACATCGACTGGTTCTGCAAGCCGATAAACTGGGCGCGATTGATCTCAAGCAGCGGTATCGAGAAGTCACTGCCTGGTTTTCTGGCCAACCTGTTTACGACGAGATCAATACGGCGGTTTATCCCCCTGCTAGCTATGGAATGCTGCGACCGTTTTTAGACTATGAGTCATTTACGTTTGTCCGATGGTTTTGGGCACTCTCGACTCTGGTTGCCTTGGCTGTGCTGGTCTATTGGCTGGTGCGAGAGAGCAAAGCCCAAGGCCGGTTAGAGCAGATATTTATCGCCATCATTCCCTTGGCGATTTATGCCACCAGCGAAACCATTGGCAACGGGCAATTATCGATCCATGGCCTGGCAGCCATTGTGGTGGGCTTTCAATTATTCTGCGGGCAACGATGGGGGTGGCGCAGGGGGCTGCTGGCTAGCGGTTTGCTAATCTTTGCCTTGATCAAACCCACCTTAACCTTGCCGTTTTTCTGGATAGTGGTATTTGCGCCCCAGCGAACCTGGTTGCAAAGAGTTGGGTTTTGGTTGATGCTCACGGTGGGTTATCTGGCCCTGGCTTGGTGGGCGGGGCTTTTTCAAGACGGCAACCTATTCTCCTTACATGCCGACTGGCTCCATGAAGGGATGGGGGGAGCCTCCTGGGGTTCGACCGGTGGCGGCGCTGACCTGCGTAGCAGTGTGAAGATTGGTGTGGGATATGGCAACATCCACGATTGGCTCGGGGCGCTTGGCCTGAGTCAGTGGAACTTTCCAGCCTCCATGGGGCTGTTGCTGATGACAG
>JBCBQD010000290.1:0-6728 GCA_039820425.1 Cyanobacteria bacterium J06635_1 | reverse complement strand
TTGAGGTTTAGCAACCGAGTGGATACAAGGCTGGAAATTTAGGCAGCGATATCAAACTGCCGGGACAGCCATTTGAACTTCTGCTGCATCATTCGAGCCTTCTCGGTGATGAAAAACTGAATAACAAAGCTGAGAGATGTTCTGCCAAAAAAGTGTTCACGGTATTGACCATTGCCTAAAAAGCCTTGCTCTGGTCTCAAGAGGCTGGGGCGAATTTTATTGACAGGTAAATGATTCTTGCCATTGAGAATATCTCTGAAAGGGCCGGGTAGCCAGGGGACTGCCATCAGCAGTTGGTAAATCTGCTCGGTTGCTTGATGAACCTTGGTTTCACTATCCAGATCGGTCTGTTCGAGAATGGTATAGATCTGTTTAGCCAGGGTATCAAATGCAGGAAAGCCACCGCCAACCAGATGGAGAGATTTGATCTGATGATAGTAGTGTTCACGCATATCTGACGGGGGATATGGGCTCACTTGTGCCCGCGCACTGGTGAGTTTGACCAATTCTAAATAGGCCCCTAGGAGCCAGAGTACCGAGTAAACAGACCACAGCGGATAGTGACTAAAAGCCCTGTAGGCATTGGCTATCAGCCGATCGTTAGTCTGGATGAAGGCCTGGGTAATGTCCTCAACTTCTAGAAACTGATTGGTTGAATAATCTCCGGTTTTCTGAGCACTCAGCAGTCGGTTAGCCAGCACCGAAACACTGAATAGGGCCGTATAAAGCCCTTTTGAAAACAGCGGATCAATAAACCCAGCAGCATGACCCAAGAGACAAAACCGATCTCCTACAATCCGCTTCGAAGTGTATTGAATTCTGCCGGTACGGGTCCAATCTCTGACGGGCTTTGCCTGTCGAAACTGAGCCTGAATCGTGGGATAGCGGCCTAAAAAACTGTAAAACTCCGCTTCTGGACTAACATTAGCCGGTTGGGGATGAATGCGAGGATCGAGCATTAACCCCACGCTGCACAGCGGATTTGTGCCACAGGCGTGGTTGTCAAACGGGATCACCCATAGCCAACCGCCCTTAAAGAGATGGTGCAGGGTACCCTCAGAGAGGCGAAAGGGAATACCATAGTCAGTTTTGCTGGCGCTCACCTGGTGATAACAGGGGACATCTAACATATGGGTAAAGATGGCGCGAGAGTGGGTTTGCAAGTTATGGTCTCTCAGGCCAAATTTCTCTGCCAAGATTGAACGATAGCCCCCAGCATCCACGACATAATTGGCTCGGATTCTCCCCAAATTTTCTCTAGTTGATGACCACCGGATATCAACCCCCTGATGATCAATCTCAACATCTTGAATCCGGGTATTTTGCAGAACCGTTGCCCCATATCGCACGGCGACAGCGGTTAAAAAGTAGTCGCTGTCCTGTCGATAAATGTGCAACTCGTGGCCATAGGGATCTTTTGGGATGACGGCTTGTAGTGTCTTATTCAGATCATAGCAAGTTTGGTTTTCCTGGTGATAGAGGTAGCTGAAGTGACGTTTGACGCCGTGGGAGGTGCCGATCCAGGGGAGATAGGTCTCGGAGCTGTAGAAGGCGAGTTCGGGAACGTCGTAGAGGGTTGCGATCGCACGCATGGTCTCCGAGGTTTCTAAAATCATCGACTCCCCAATGGCAAATTTGGGATGGCTATGGGCCTCAAAAATAATCACCTTGAGCCTGTGGCGCGCCAGAATGGTCCCCAAAGTGGATCCGGCAATGCCAGAGCCAATAATGGCGACATCGTAAAAGTCTTCAGTTGTCTTCATGGGAATGTCCTTACACAAGCGTATTGTTGCCCCTACGCTATGGCCATTAAACGCAAGACCTAGATGGTCTGAATTTATTGGACACACGTCATCGGGGCGGAAAACTCTCCACCAGCCAGATCAGCTCTATCAGAGAACGACAGATCAGTTAATCAAAAGTCAGGCTCAAAAATAAGTCTGAATTTGATTATCTAAAAACTCAATCCAGGGTAAAAAATCAGGCCTTATAGTTAGCCTGAAGTCCAAGAATATTTATATGAGCCTTAGCCACATTCAGATCTAATAGTTGGCCTCAAGCAAATCCTCAAGGTCGCCAACTGAATGTGATTTAATCGAATATTCTGCCTTTACCAAAAACCAGGCCTAACAAGACCCTAGACACCCGATTTCGAATAGCATAACTACCCAAAGTGCAGCGATGGGAAGGATCAACCATTGCCGGAAGTGAAAGCAATGATATTTGTCAGGTCTTCTAGGAACACGCAGTCATTATATAAAATCCTTCAATAAATTACTGTGATTTTAATAGACTGAAAAAGTGATTTCGGACTACTTAAAATGTGATCTAAACAACTCAAAAGGGTGATCTAAATCATTTGATTCAAGTTGTCTATCTGCCCGTTTCAAAACTTAATAAAATCCTGTTTTCTATGTCCAGGCTCTGATTGACTGACGAAGGTTCTAAAATCTACGTTTTGCGTTGTATCGGCTAGCGACTAGAAGTCACGCCTACAGATATGAAGTCCACCTGAGCGGACTTTGTATCAGCTATCTTGCAGAAGGGTCGAAATGACTTCAGCAACTCGCTTTTTCCGCGTAGCCGCTGTACGCGCTGAAGACACCCGATGGGCAAGCCCCCGTCGCTTGCCAGGTGTCAAGGCATCCCAACCATACTGGGCAGTTTGGTTGCTCTGAAGAGCGATGCGAAGTTCGTCTGGGACATCAACGGCATCTTGATCAGCAATGCGAAAATTGACATTAACGGTATCCCCAAGGACAAGCCCTGCCTGTTTCAACAAGCGCTTTGACAAGATCAGATAGTATTTACCCTGACCCGGTTGGAATGCACCGTCGATGGGGTATTCGGCAACCTCAGCATCTACGCGCAAACGTGGATACTGATCAAATGGCAGCTCTGCCCGTAAGCTTTCTGGTAAATAAACAACCGTATAGCCCATGCGCCCAAAGTCATGGTACTCAATCTGAGCCTCAAATTCCCACAGTTGGTCAAATGCGCTCATCACTTTCCTCCATTACAAAGTGCACACTTGCGAGGTCTCTCCTACGGAGAATCGGGACTATCCACTTCCATGCTTGTTTTGAAATAATTCTGCATCTAATCGCGACTATAAATCAATTGTGGGGGTATTAGGCCATAATCCTGGGATATTGCGTGCGTTCTACACTCATCGAGTAGATGTACGCTAGGATCTGACCAGCGCTAGTCAGGTTTAATTATGGCCTCTCAAAACCCAGGAGATTCTGCATCTGAAGTTGTCTTATCGCTCACAGATTTTAAAGTCTGGAATCTCGAAGACGCTAAGGCTCGCTTGAGTGCAGTGGTCAGATTTGCCCGTGATCAGGAGCCGCAAAGGATTACTGTGCGTGGGGAAGAAGCAGTGGTGGTGGTGGCTGCCAAGGAATTTATGAAACTACTGCCATTAATGGCTCAACCTAGCCTGCACGCCCTGTTGTCACAATCTCCCCTGAGTCAGCTAGATTTTGAGCAGCCAGATGGGGTGAAATCATCTGTTAGAAAAGTTGAGCTATGAAAGGCTGGCTGCTGGATACCAATGTTGTCTCTGAGCTGAGGAAACCGCGCTGTCACCCTGGTGTGAAACAATGGGCTTATGGCGAAGGTTGGTCGAAAAAGGACGCAAACAGGGGCATGCATGGGGCATACATTTAGTCAGCCGGACCTATTTTTAGCGGCTACCGCTAAGCTGCATGATTTGTGTTTGGTGACCCGTAATACAAACGAATTCACTCATGCGGAAGTGACCCTACATAACCCTTTTGTTGAATCCTGAGCATTTATGCCCCTAGACCTCAACCGCTTTTACAAAGCTGCCAACCCGAGCCGCCCGCTGAGAATTATGCGGGCGGACGATCGGCAGTATTACATTGACTTTTCGTCGGTGCGGGGCGGCGATATTGTCCAAGAGCTAGAGCGCACGATTACGCGGCTGTCGCCCGATGAGCCGACGTCTCAGCTATTTACTGGGCACATTGGCTGTGGCAAATCGACGGAGCTATTTCGCCTCAAGGCGGGGTTGGAGAGCCAGGGCTTCCATGTGGTGTACTTTGAGTCGGACCGCGACTTAGAGATGGCCGATGTGGATATCAGCGATATTTTGCTGATGATTGCCCATCAGGTGACCGAGAGCCTTGAGAAAACGGGCATTCAGCTGAAGCCAACGTCCCTGGAAAAGCTGTTTCGCAACCTGATGGAGACGTTGCAAACGCCGATGGAGGTGTCGGATGTCAGCTTCTCAGTAGGGATTGCGGCGATTACGGCACGGGCAAAGGAGAGCCCAGAGCTGAGGAGCCAGCTGCGCCAGTATTTGGAGCCGCGCACCAAAACGATTACGGATGCGATTAATAGCGAGCTGTTGGAACCTGCGATCGCAACCCTCAAAACCCAGGGCAAAAAAGGACTGGTGGTGGTAGTCGATAACCTGGATCGCATTGACCCGGTCACCCGCGCCAACGGTCGCACCCAGTCAGAATACCTGTTTGTGGATCGGGGTGAGCAGCTCAAGCGGCTGAGCTGTCACCTGGTTTACACCATTCCCCTGGCGTTGATTTTCTCCAATGACCTGCCCCGGCTGGCGAACCGTTTTGGGGTGGCCCCCAAACTCCTGCCGATGGTACCCGCCATGACCCGCAGCCACGAGGTTGCCGAGCAAGGGCTAGCCCTGTTGCAGCAGATGGTGCTGGCCCGTGCTTTCCCAGGGTTGAACTACAATGAGCGCATTGATCGTATCCCTGAGATTTTTGACACGCCGGAGACGCTGATCCGGCTGTGTAACATTAGTGGGGGGCACATGCGCAACCTGATGCGGCTGCTCTATGGCTGTCTCCAAAAACAAGACCCGCCGATCCACCGCACGACCCTGGAGGCCGTCATTCGCGACGAGCGTGATGCCCTGATGGCGCTGATCGACGAACAAGAATGGCAGCTTTTATTCCAGGCAATTCGGGAGCCCGACATTCAAGGCAATGAGGCTTACAATCAACTATTACGAAGTTTATTTTTGTACGAGTATCGCGATCAAGCTGGCCGCTGGTTTGCCCTCAACCCCGTACTAGCCGAAACCCGCCGCTTTGCGGCCTGGAAAACTGCCCCAAAAGACGCCCATGATCAAGCCTGACCCTGGCAGAGTCATTGTCCATAATCAAGCCGCCCTGGTAAATCTGCAGCGAGCGCTGAAGCTAGGGGCGGGGCAGTTTTCGTTGATTCTGGTGCGGGTCAACTACCGACGGCTGCGGCGGATTTTGCTGGACTGGCTGGGGTTGGTGCAGTTGTTCCAAAAAGTAGAGCTGCCCCCCGAGACCACCTCCCTGCGAGACGTGCTCAAACGGGCCGCGCGAAAGCGGCCACCGGCCCTGGTGGTAACCGGGTTTGAAACCCTTAAGGACTTGGAGGCCGTGTTAAAAGCCGCCAACCTGGGGCGAGACGCCTACTTTAAGACCTTTCGCTGCCCGGTGGTGCTTTGCATTAGTGATACGGTGTTGCAGGCGCTCAACGCCCACGCGCCCGATTTTAAGAGCTTTGCCGCTGCGCCCATTCGGTTTGAATATCCGGTGGATGAGCTCACGTCGCTACTGCATCAGGGGGCTGACGAACTGTTTGAGCACATTCTTGATGTCAGTGATGAGCAGCGTTTGGGTAGCACCCAGCTCCATCTGCCTGAGCTGGGGGAGGAGTTGCGATCGCTGATCCAGCACGAACTACCCTTTGCCCTGGCCGACTTGGAACGGCAGCGGGCGGACATTGACGCGGATTTGCGGGCCGGGCTTCAATTTTTGCAGGGGCGTGAGGCCCACAGCCCTGAAACCATCCAAACCGCTCGTGAATGCTATGAAGCAAGCCTCACCCACTGGGCTCAATCGGAGGCTAACCTGGACAAGCAGGCGGTGCTGTTATTTCACCTGGGGCTATGGTGGCGTAGCTATGCCGTATTGCAGCGGGCGACCTATCTCCCCTCCTGTGAGCAGGCCCGACGTTATTTTGAAGAATGCCTGAGCATTTTTCGTCACCAGCAGCGCCCCGATCGCACCGGACGATTTATCCACGCCCTGGCAGAGGTATTGCAAAAGCTAGGCGCTTGGGACGCCCTTATCCGGGTTGCCCAGGAGGGTATTGTCCTCCACGAAGGGGATATGGTGCGATTCGCCCGAGACTATGGCTACCTGGCGGAGGTGGCCCTTGCCCAGCGACACTGGGTAAGGGCACAACAGTATGCCGAGACAGCCCTCGCCCAATCGCAGCGAATCGTCCAGCTGCTCTCCCAGTCCGAGCGTACTGAAGAAAGCTCGGGCGGACCAATCACAGGGAAACAAGGAAACGGAGAAGGGGAAACGGGGAAACAGGTTGTTGGCGATGGTGCATCTGTTGACCCCGGCTCAGGTGACATCTCTTCTAGAGCGGTGATGCTGTCGCTGCAGTTTCACCAGGGGTGGTATCTTTATTTGCTAGGGCAAGCCAATCTCCACCAGGGCAAGGCTAGAGAAGCCCTCAAAGATTTAGAGCAGGCCCGCCAGCAGACAGAGCCCCGCTACGATCTCACCCTCTATCGCAAAATTTTAGAGGCCTTGAGAGAGATCCATTTTCAACGGAAAGACTATCTTCAAGCCTTTCACCTCAAGCTAGAGCAGCGCCGCATTGAGAATCAGTTTGGGCTGCGGGCCTTTATCGGAGCGGGGCAGATTCAACCCTATCACCGCACCCCCTATTTAGAG
>JBCBQD010000289.1:0-6750 GCA_039820425.1 Cyanobacteria bacterium J06635_1 | reverse complement strand
CTCAGGTACCATCGTGGGTCTGGGTACGGGGTCTACCACGGCCTATGCAATCCAGTTTATCGGTGAGCGGCTCCAGTCGGGGGATCTCAAAGATGTTAAGGGCATCCCGACCTCATTTCAGGCCATCGTGCTGGCGCGGGACTATGGCATCCCCCTGGTGTCTCTCGATGAAGTGGATCACATTGACGTGGCGATTGACGGGGCGGACGAGGTGGATCCGCAAAAGAATTTGATTAAGGGAGGCGGAGCGGCTCACACCCAGGAAAAAATTGTGGATTCTCTGGCGGCTAAGTTTATTGTCGTGGTAGACAGCGGCAAGCTGACAGACAAGCTCGGCACGACCTTCCTATTGCCAGTGGAAGTGGTGCCCATGGCTGTGACCCCGGTGATGCGTGCGATCGCAGCCCTCGGCGGCGAACCCACTATCCGCATGGGGCAAAAGAAAGCAGGCCCGATCGTTTCTGACAACGGCAACCTGATCGTCGATGTCAAATTTGACAACGGCATTGACGACCCCGCAGGCCTGGAGAAAACCCTCAATAACATCCCAGGGGTGCTGGAGAACGGTATCTTTGCTGGCGTGACGGATGAGGTCTTGATTGGAGAAGTCATTGACGGAAAAGCTTCGGTTCGGTCGATGTAGGCCATTTTACGGGAGGACGCGGGGATGGGGGGACACGGGGACGCGGGGAGATGGGGGAGATGGGGGAGATGGGGGAGATGGGGGAGATGAGGGAGATGAGGGAGATGAGGGAGATGGAAAAGAGCAATCACTTCCCCACCTTCCCCACCTTCCCTACCTACTCACCACCCACCCACCCCCACCTTTTTCCAAAAATATCTTGCATACTGACAAGAGGCCCTGCGCCCCTTAAAATCTCTAGCCCTGAGACAGGTTCATGCAATATCGCCGTTTTGGTCGCACTGAGCTACAAATTCCGGTGTTCTCCTGCGGGGGGATGCGCTACCAGCACTCCTGGAAAGATGTGCCCCTGGCAGACATTCCGCGTAAAAACCAAGAAAATCTGGACGCGACGATTTATCGTGCGGTTGATCTCGGCATCAACCACATCGAGACAGCTCGGGGGTACGGATCTTCAGAAGTACAGCTGGGGCGTGTGCTGCCCACGCTGCCCCGCGATGAAATGATCGTACAAACCAAAGTCTCCCCTAGGGAGAATCCCCAGGATTTCTTGGACACATTTGAGCGGTCCCTGGCTAACCTTCGTCTTGACTACGTTGACCTATTAGGGATCCACGGCATCAATACGCCCGAACTGCTGGAGTGGACCGTGGGCCCTGGGGGCTGCTTGGAGAGGGTCGTCAAGCTCCAACAGCAGGGGCGCGTGCGCCATGTGGGGTTCTCAACCCACGGCCCCACCCAGGTGATTGTCGATGCCATTGAGACGGGCGCTTTTGACTATGTAAACCTGCACTGGTACTACATTTTTCAAGGCAACTGGCCCGCGATCGCGGCCGCAGCCCGACACGATATGGGGGTTTTTATTATCAGCCCGTCTGACAAAGGGGGGCACCTATACAACCCCCCTGAGAAGCTGGTGGAGCTGTGTCAGCCCCTCAGTCCTATGGTGTTTAATGACCTGTTTTGCCTGAACCATGCCCAGGTCCATACCCTAAGTTTGGGGGCTGCCAGACCCTCTGACTTTGACGAGCACCTGAATGTCCTACCGTTGATAGATCAAGCCAATGAGGTGCTGCCGCCGATTTTAGAACGCTTGGAGTCGGCGGCGATCGCAACCCTGGGCGAAACCTGGCACAAAACCTGGCATGTCGGACTACCCGGCCCAGAAGAAACCCCTGGCAATCTCAACATTCCGATTATGCTGTGGTTAGGTAACCTGATGGATAGCTACGATATGGTGGAATTTGCCCAGGCCCGATATAACCTGCTGGGTAACGGCGGTCATTGGTTTCCGGGGCAGCAGGCCCACCAACTTGAGCAGCTTGATCTGAGCCGATGTCTGGCCAACAGTCCCCATGCCGATCAGATTCCAGTGCGCCTGGCAGAGATTCACCGGCGGCTGAGCGGTGCACCGGTTAAACGGTTGTCCCAAAGTTAATGCTGACCCAACATCCACTAAGCCAACGTCTAAAATGATGAGCCCCGAAGGAGATACTGGCATACGACTGGTTGCCGACCGCCTGGCCAGAACGCTAAAGCGAGATGCCCTCGTGCAAGAAGTGCTAGATTTCTTGCGAACCCACTATGGGTGCGATCGCGTGGTGCTCTACTACTTTTATCGCCAGTGGAAAGGCCAGGTTACCGCAGAGGCGTTGAGTTCTCTGGAATATTCCATCTATGGCTCTACCGGGGCAGATGATTGCTTTAACGACGAATATGCTCAGCTCTATCTGGATGGACGCGTCCGCACCATGGACGATGTCGAAACAGCGGGTCTCGACCTCTGTCATCTCAGTTTTTTGAAAAACATTCAGGTTCGTGCCAACCTGGTGGCCCCTGTCCTAACCGAGCAAGGGCTGTGGGGCCTACTGGTAGCCCACCACTGCAAACAACCGCGCCACTGGTCAGCGCAAGACATCAGCACGATCCAAGCTGCGGCCCAAAAGCTGGCTACCTCCCCGTCGATCAGCGTCAGCCCCCTTTGACACAATATCCCCTCCATACTCCCCTGAGGACAAATGAGCACAAAGCATCAAGGTCAAGCATCGCTGCTATCCACAGAGCTGCTGACGTTTTATCGACGGGTGAGCCAATCCACTTTGACCGTCGTCGATGTAGAAACCACCGGGTCGATTGCCTACAAGTCTCGGGTGATGGAGGTGTCAGTGCTGCACGGCACTCTCGAAGACGGTATTTTGCGACAAGAAACGTCGCTGATCAATCCGCTGGTTAAGGTGCCCCCGTTTATCACCAAAATTACCGGCATTACCCCAGCCATGGTGGGGAAAGCGCCCCTCCCCGAGGAGGTATGGGCCGACTATGAGGCCCTGCTCACAAAAGGCGTGCTCACCGCCCATAACCTTGACTTTGACTACAGCTTTTTGCAGGCAGAATACAAACGCATGGGGGGGCATTTTTATCGCCCCCCGAGCCATCGGTTTTGCACAGTATTGCTCTCTCGACTGATGCTGGCCGACCTGCCCTCCCGCAGCCTGCCCGACCTGGTCAAGCACTTTAACTTTGACGTGGGCACCTCCCACCGAGCCGGGGCCGACACCCAAGCCTGCTGGCTGCTGGCTAAGATGCTGCTAACCCGCATTCAGAAAGAACCGGACGAAGCCATCCTCGATCTGTTTCGCCAGCAGTGGATTCGCCTCAAAGAGGTTGCCGCGATTTTGCACTGCCGCAAGGAAAAGGCCTTTAAGCTGCTAGAAGACGCAAACAAACCCCACCAGCTGTCTAAGCGTAGTAAAGAGCCCCTGTTTCGGCGCGGCGATGTGGAGGAGCTTTTCTACGCTCAGCGGGGAGAACAGCTGTCGGTATTTTAGTCCAAGTGCTTTTCCAATGCCGTTGCTAATGTCTTCGCAGGCACCGCCCCAACAATCGTATCCACGCTGTTCCCACCTTTGAAGATCAGCAGGGTGGGAATACTGCGGATACCGTACTGACTGGCGATGGTGCTGTTGTCATCGACGTTGACTTTGACGACCTTGGCGCGGCCTTCAAACTGGGTGGCAATCTCTTCGACCACAGGACCGACCATCCGACAGGGACCACACCACGGAGCCCAAAAATCAACCAAGACAGGCCCTTCGCTGTGAGAAAGCACCTCGGCTTCAAATGTGGCCTCTGTAACGGATTGAACAGTAGTTGCTGAGGACATAATTCCCTCCTTGTAGACCTGATATGGGTTAAAACGGTTTAGTTCGAAAATATTGAACAATAGAATCTTAGCGCAGCAATATGCCATAATGCAACTATGCGGCCAATTTACCATCCAGAGCGCGATCAGATTACGCTGGCCGGGGTGCTTTACGCCCTTGGTGACCCAGTGCGGCTTGAGATTGTACAGCTACTGGCCCAAAAAGGGGAGCAGGCCTGTCGAGAGTGTGGTGGTGCGATCGCAAAGTCAACCCTTTCCCATCATTTCAAAATTCTCCGAGAGGCTGGGGTGATCGCCACCCAAAAATCAGGCACCCAGCATCTAAACTCCCTCCGCACAGCGGATCTAGACGCCCGATTTCCAGGCTTACTAGAGACGGTGCTAAACGCTTTGAGCGCTCACCCCGTGGAGTTGGCTTAGGGGCTTGGCAAGATGGGCAAAACCAACGCAGCTCGAATTTTAGATGCGCTGGGGATTGGGTACGAGCTGCTGACCTATGAGGTAGACTCCTCAGATCTCGCAGCAGAGAGCATTGCAGCCAAGTTGCAGCTGCCACCGGAGCAGGTGTTTAAAACCTTGGTGGTCAGGGGCGATCGCAACGGCGTCTGTCTGGCGGTGATTCCTGGCAATGCCCAGCTTGACCTCAAGGGGTTGGCTAAGCTGACCGGCGATCGCAAAGTTGAAACCGTCGCCCTCAAGGAAGTGCAGCCCCTGACCGGCTACATTCGCGGGGGGGTAACGGTGCTGGGCTGCAAAAAGGCGTATCCGGCCTATGTGGATGAGTGGATGGAGGTCTATGACCAGGTCGCCGTCTCGGCGGGAATGCGGGGGGCAATGCTGTGGTTGGCCCCGGCAGATTATTTAAGGGCGATTGATGGGGTGGTCGGTGCGATTTCGAAGGAGAAGGGGTGAGTGCGTTGCGCTGGTGAGATGGTGAGGTCGCTTGCGCTGGTGAGGTCGCTGCGCTGGTGAATAGGTGAATATTGTCTTACCCACTCACCTACTCACCCATTCACCTTTTGAAGCTTTGGCACATAACCAATCAACCTTGATACACTAAACTGATCCAAGTAATTTTCCCCAGAACCCCCTATGCGACTGTCCCAGATGCTGTTTGTTACGCTGCGCGAAGATCCTGCTGAGGCAGAGATCCCCAGTCACAAGCTGCTGCTGCGGGCGGGCTATACGCGACGCATTGCCAGCGGGGTTTATGCCTATCTGCCGCTGCTGTGGCGGGTGTTGAATAAGGTATCGACCATTGTTCGTGATGAGATGAATGCGACGGGGGCTCAGGAGTGTTTGCTGCCGCAGCTACAACCCGCTGACCTCTGGCGCGAGTCGGGCCGATGGGATACCTACACCAAGGCAGAGGGCATCATGTTTGCCTTTATCGACCGCCGTGAACAGGAGGTGGCGCTCGGCCCGACCCACGAGGAGGTGATCACCACCATCGCGCGGGATATGATCCGCTCTTATCGCCAGCTGCCGCTCCATTTGTATCAGATTCAGACCAAGTTTCGCGATGAGATTCGGCCTCGATTTGGCCTGATGCGCGGGCGCGAGTTCATTATGAAAGATGGGTACTCCTTTCATGCCGATCACGAGAGTCTGGTTGAGACCTATCAGGACATGTACCAGGCCTACAGCAACATGCTGCGCCGCTGTGGGTTAGCGTTTCGGGCGGTGGAGGCAGACTCGGGTGCGATTGGGGGCTCTGGCTCAACCGAGTTTATGGTGCTGGCCGAGGCGGGTGAAGATGAGGTGCTGTATACCGAAGATGGCAAATACGCCGCCAACGTTGAGAAGGCGGTGACGCTGCCGCCGGATGCCGTGCCTTCTACTTTTGAGACTTACGAGAAACTCGATACGCCGAATACGCCTACGATTGAGACGTTGGCGACGTTTCTCAAGTGCTCCCCGACGCAGATTGTCAAGAATGTGCTGTACCAGGTGATCTATGACCAGAAGCAACCAGACAGTGAGCAGGCGGTGCTGGTGCTGGTGAGCATTCGGGGTGACCAGGATGTCAACGACGTGAAGTTGCAGAATGAACTGACTAAACTGGCGGGCAACTATGGGGGGAGTACGGTACTGGCGCTAGAGGTGCCCAGCCCAGCCGATCAGAAAAAATGGGCGGCGAAGCCTTTACCGTTGGGCTACATCGCCCCTGACCTGGCAGATGATTACATCAAGCCCAAAGCGATTGTGGCTCCTAAGTTTCTGCGCCTGGTGGATCAAACCGCAGTGGATCTCAAAAACTTTGTCACTGGCTCCAACGAGAGCGGGTTCCACGGGGTAGGGGCCAACTGGGGCGATCAGTTCACACGACCCGAGCAGGTTGTCGATGTGCGCAAAGCAGTAGCGGGGGACCGGGCAGTCCACGATCCGAGCCAGACGATCCAAACGGCGCGGGGCATTGAGATTGGTCACATCTTCCAGCTGGGGACGAAATATTCTAAGGCGATGGGGGCGACCTTTACCAATGAAGCGGGTAAGGCCAACCCGCTGTATATGGGCTGCTATGGGGTGGGGGTGTCTCGCCTGGCCCAGGCGGCGGTTGAGCAGTCCTACGATAAGGATGGGATTGTGTGGCCGGTTGCGATCGCGCCTTACCACGCCATTGTAATCATCCCCAACATCAGCGACAGCGCCCAGGTCGAAGCGGCTGAAAAGCTCTACGCCGACCTCAACGCCGCCGGGGTGGAAACCTTGTTGGATGACCGCAAAGAGCGGGCCGGGGTGAAATTTAAGGACGCCGACCTGGTGGGGATTCCCTTTCGGATTGTGACCGGACGATCGCTCAAAGACGGCAAGGTTGAAGTGGTGAAGCGGGCCACCCACGAGTCAGAAGACATGCCCATCGACGCAGTGGTTGAAACGATTCAAGGCTGGGTTAGAGCTGAGTTAGATTAGGGTTAGTAAGGGCGATGCGGTTGCATTCTCG
>JBCBQD010000288.1:0-6779 GCA_039820425.1 Cyanobacteria bacterium J06635_1 | reverse complement strand
GATTTGGGTTGCTTGAAACTTAAGGTCAGTGGTCATGGCAATTAACCTACGAGCCTACAGACTTAAGTTTACATTACTTAATCTACAGGTCTCTATCTTGTCAGTCTCTACGGCGATAGGTATTTTGTCGTTGCTGGTGTTTGCCAGTTTGTCTCTGCTGGCTTTATAAATGTTCAGAAAAAAATTCAGACTCCTGAATTATCCTTTGCATTAAGGCATCTACTTAGAACAAATTTTTAGAACACATTAAAGTTGCGCCTGGGAGTCCTGAAATGTCTTTTCAGCAATCTTTGCCAGATGGCTCGACCCTGCTCAATTTTACTCAAGAGATTGGAGCATCTGTCGGTGATCTGCTAGACCTGCCCAAGCCATCTGTTCGCGAAGCTGTCGCCAATAGGTTAGCGTCCGACAATCTCAATCTTGAACCCATCTTAGAAGCAGTCTTTCAAGGCGTTGACGATTTAGAAAATCAGGCTACAAGCCAAAGACTACAAAATTTTCCAACATCGGCAAATGTATTATCAGCAACGGAGAATGCTGTTGCTGACCCCGGCAAAGATGTGTTGAATAACCTCCCCCTGGACGGAATGCTAGTGGGTGACACCAGCTCTGATCAGTTGATGGGTTCGTCCCCGCTATCATTGCAGGACCTGTTTGATAATTTTCTGGAGCGGACGGTTTCAACCTTTGATTTGACCGCTGATCTGGCTGATGAGAAAAGTTTCTATAATTTACCCTATCCCTTCGATCTTCGCCTGGACGAATCCGGGCGGCCTGAGCTATCTGGCTTCCCCATTTGGGATCTAAATCCGGTAATTGGTGGCCTAAAGCAAATTGCAGACGACCAGGTTGGGTTTCCGACCATCTCTGCTGGCTATTTTCGGTTTAACCGACCCCTGAGAGATCTAGACCCAGAAGAGGTTATTCCAGCCGATCGGCGGTCCCCTGTTTTACTAATGGATGTTGACCCAGATTCGCCCGAGCGGGGCAAACTTTATCCGACAATTGCCTCTACGCCACGCCCTGATTTGAATTATGTGCCTGATTTTCTCCTCTCCGTGGGGCCTGTACCGGGTATTGTGCTTCAAGCAAACCGTCAATACGCCTATGTTGTGCAGCGTTCCCTTAAGGATGTGTTTGGGCGACGGTTAGATACACCCAAAACCCTCCAGCGGCTATTAGCCAACCGCCCACCTCAGACCCCTGCCGAGATAGAAGCCTATGAGGTATACCAACCCCTACGAGAAACCCTTCAGCAGATTGGACTCTCTAGTCGAAACATTGCGACTGCAACTGTGTTTACCACCGGTGATCCGGTCGGTGAAACCGCTCGTCTATCCCAGCAGGTGGTCAATCGATACGATCTCACTATTGAAAATTTGCGCTTAGATCCGGATGATGGGGCAACCCATGACCGGTTTTGGGAATTTCACGGTACGATTCAGTTTCCTCAGTTCCAACAGGGGACACCGCCTTTTAATTCCCAGGGCCTGTTTGAATTTATGCCAAACGGTCAGCTCATCGAGCAGCGAATGGAGAGTGCCCCCGTTGTAATCACGATTCCTAAGGATCAGCAGGTGCCTGAAAATGGATTCCCGTTAGTGATTTATGAGCATGGCTCCAATGGTCTAAGTACCCAGGTGGTTGATCGAGGGCCGATCTTGGAGCCTGGTGGTGAGAGACAACCAGGCTTAGGCCCCGCCCACGTAGTTGCTGAATATGGGATTGCCACCGTCAGTAGTGCGTTGCCGCTCAACCCAGAGCGATTGATCAATGCACCCAATGACGCTTATCTCAATTTTGCAAATCTGGCTGCTTATCGAGATACTTTCCGACAAGGCGTATTTGAGCAAAGGCTCCTGTTAGAGGCTTTAGAGGAGCTTGAGATCCCGGCCTCTCTAATCCCTGATGGTGGCACCGACTTTAGCTTAGAGACGTCCTCGGTGGCTGTATTGGGCCAGTCTTTAGGCGCACAGTTTGCCAACATGTTGGGGGCGATAGAGCCCAACATTGCAGCGGTGATTCCCACAGGTTCGCCTGGGTTGTGGCCGCTGTTGATTCCAGAGACAGACCTTAACTCCGCTGCAGGCTTATTGCTGGGCACATTTCAATCCCTTGATCCACTATATCCAGGGTTACAGCTATTAGAAGCAGCCTGGGAATTGGCCGACCCCATTGTTTACGCGCCCTACCTGGCTCAGCGTCCGCTACCAGGGCACCCGACCCGGTCTATTTATAAGCCGGTAGGACAGGGGGATACGGAGGTGCCCGAGTCAGTCTTTAATGCAATGGCACTAGCCACTGGACTCAGACAAGCCGGACCTGTTTTGTGGCCCGAGATGCAGCTATCTTTGGCCCTCAATGGGCTCGATGGCATTGACCCTTATCCTGTGAAAAATAACGTAGTATCAGCAGATGACACGCCTTATACGGGGGTTGTTGTCCAGTATCAGGGGGGCGGCATTGCTGACCCACACACTATTTTTTCCCAGCTTGACGCAGTGAAATTTCAATACGGAAACTTTCTCAGAACACGCTTTTTTGAAGACAATCTGGCGCAGGTCTTAGATCCGTTATCACTCGCTACCGTTTAATCAAGCAGCGGCTGACCAGTGGCTGACCACGTTTTCTTACGCGCTCTTCTGTATTCTTACTTAAATGCCTTGCAACTTCAGGGCTTTTTTGCCTTAGCTAAAGAGCAGAGTCTTTATGTACATAAAATCTAACAAATATGGACCAAGAATCTCAGTATTTTCTGAAAGCTGATTTCTTTAAAGCCCTGGTAACTTAGGGGCTTTTATTTTTTCCTCAAAAAAATAATCCAATACCAAAGACAGTGATCGTATAAAAAACTACGTGAGATTTTCTATGGATACGGTTTATTTGGGCAAAGAATAAGGCTTAAATCAAGCTAGCCCTTCCTAAGCGAATATACTTACGTAATTCGCTGGATCACCTGTTGTTTTTAAAAAGATGCCTTTACTGCGTGATGAGCATTTTGCGCAGCCGCAATATTTTTAGCTCCCGTTTGTGGTTGTGTTGCCTCATTCTCATCAGTTGTCTGTTTGCAGATTGTTGTCTTACAGCAAGCCCCAGGGCAGTTTTTCGCCAAAGTTAAGTTTGCGAGCCGAACGTACCCGACTGTACTTGTTCGATGTTGAAATTTTGGCAAGTGTTCTCAGCCTATTGTGCTATGGCTAATAGCCCTATGGGTGTTGTTAGTTAACTGATAGTACTTAGTAACTACGTACTGATTTTTGGTCGAGGATTTCTCTGACTCAACCGTGACGTGTTCATCCGCTCGTGATTGAGCAATTCTGAGCATAAATTGCTCGGAATTGTTCAAGGTTGTTGTGTTGTTTGTCTAACTTGAACTTTAGACTGGTCATTCAGTCCAAAGTTCTAAGTTCAGAATGATTGCTTCCACATTAACGAATAAGATTGTTGAAATCAGCTATGTTATTAACCCAGTTAACAAATCAGGTTGCGCTCTCTGTCAGCGAGATTAAGCTGGTTCACCAGTTTTTAGAGGCGCAGGTTAAGCAAACTCCTACAGCTATTGCTGTAAAAGATTCAGAGCAATTTGTTACCTACCATGCATTAAATTGTCGAGCAAATTGTCTGGCTCACTTCCTGCAATCACAGGGCGTGGGAAGCAACAGTTTAGTGGGCGTTTGTGTCGATCGCTCGATTGATCTGATCGTGGCCGTGTTAGCAGTGTTAAAGGCTGGGGGAGCCTATCTTCCATTAGATCCGGCCTATCCCCATGATCGACTGGCCTACATGATGAAGCAAGCTAAGGCTACTGTGGTGATTACCCAGAGTCAGGTGCAAGCTCAACTCCCCTTACAAGAACAACAGGTTATCTGTCTAGATACCCAATGGGCAGAGATTGCTGAGTATTCTTCTGAGGATCCTAAGAGTGCTGCAACTGAGGATAGTTTAGGTTATGTCATCTATACCTCTGGCTCAACCGGCAACCCCAAAGGTGTCGCCTTGCCCCACGCTTCATTGGCAAATCTGATTCGCTGGCAGGTCGATAATTCAGTGGTGACGACAGGCAAAACCCTTCAATTTACGCCCATTAGTTTTGATGTCTCGTTTCAAGAAATTTTCTCAACCCTGGCGGTTGGGGGAACCTTGGTGATGATTGCAGACGAGACCCGTCGAGACCCCTACAGCCTCCTCAAAGTTCTGGAGCAAGAGAAGATTGAGCGGTTGTTTCTACCCTTTGTAGCCCTTCAATATCTAGCAGAAGCCGCAGCGAGAACGGATGGGCAGTCCCTTAATCTCAAGGAAGTGATCACAGCAGGCGAGCAGCTGCGGATCACCCCCGCCCTGGTGCAGTGGTTTACTCAGATGCCCAACTGTTCATTACACAATCACTATGGCCCGTCAGAGAGTCATGTGGTGACCGCCTATCGTCTAAAAGGTGATCCCGATACCTGGCCACTATTGCCCCCCATTGGCGAAGCGCTGCCCCACGCTGAGATCCATTTACTCGATGGCAATCTACAGCCTGTTGAGGCCGGTGAAGTGGGTGAGATTTACATTGGAGGAGAGTGTTTAGCCAGAGAGTATCTGCATCGACCTGATCTGACGGCGGAGCGCTTCATCCCCAGTCCGGAGGGGATTGAGGCAACCGATCGCTTGTATAAAACCGGAGACCTGGCTCGCTGTTTGCCCACAGGTGCCTATGAATATTTAGGTCGCAGCGATCAGCAAGTTAAGATCCGGGGCTATCGGATTGAGCCCGGTGAAATTGAAGCGGTGCTGGAGCAACACCCAGAGGTGTCGGAGGCGGTGGTGATTGCCCGAGAAGATCGCCCCGGTCAGAAACGGCTGGTGGGCTATGCGATTGCGCCAGCGCTGACTTGTCAGTTCGCACCCACACTGACGAGTCAGTCTGCACCTAACCCACCTACTCAAGAGCAGACTCTACGTCAGTTCTTACAAAATCGCCTTCCCGATTACATGGTCCCTAGCGCGATTGTCTGTCTGGAGACTTTCCCACTGACGCCCAGCGGTAAAGTCGATCGCCGCAATCTACCCATCCCCAATCGGTCCAACAATCATCCTTTCGTGGCCCCTGAAACAGTCTTACAAAAGGGATTAGCCCATATCTGGGAAACGGTTTTAGGCGTTGATCAAGTAGGTCTTGAGGATGATTTTTTTGAGTTAGGAGGACACTCCCTCTTAGCCACCCAAGTGATCACTCGAATCCGAGAAGACTTGAACTGTGAGGTCTCATTTCATCAGTTTTTTGAGACATCTCAGTTGGGGGCATTGGCAGCCTGGGTATCAAGTGAGCCATCAGCCCCTGAGCTGTTACAACTGCAGCCCTTAACCCATCATGAATTTCCTCCCCTAACTTGGATGCAAGAGCCTCTCTGGTTTTTAGACCAGTTAATGGCAAAGCATCCTTTCTACACCGTCCCTGAAGCCTTTCGTTTAGAGGGGGCGCTATCCGTTCAGGCCCTATTCAAGAGTTTGCAAACCGTGGTAGATCGCCATGAGCCATTGCGCACAACTTTTGAAGTGGTAGAGGGTAAGCCGGTTCAGGTCATCCACAGGACGGCGAAGTGTCCTTTCTCGGTGGTGGATTTATCGTCACTATCAGAGGCCGATCGAGAACGAGAAGCCCAGATACAGTTGGTGGAAGCGGCTCGAACCCCCTTTGATTTGGCCAAGGATGTGCTATTGCGGGCAACCCTCTTCAAACTGGGGGAGACAGACCATCTTCTGCTTTTGAATTTGCACCATATTGTCTGTGATGGTTGGTCGGTGGGTGTGCTGATGCAGGAGATCGAACGTCTCTATACCGCCTATGAGAAGGGTGCGCCCTCACCGCTATCGCCCTTGCCCGTGCAGTATGCCGATTTTACCCTTTGGCATCGGCAATGGTTAAGTCCAGAACGCTGTGAGCAGCAGTTAGATTATTGGCAGCAGCACTTAGGGGATGGGGTTCCCAGGCTGGAGTTGCCGACTGATTTCTCTAGGCCCGTCATGCCGACTTACGAGGGTAGTCGACAGTTTCTAACCTTGCCAGCTGATTTAACCCAGGACTTAAAAGATCTCGGTAAAGAATCGGGTACTACATTGTTTATGGTGCTGCTGGCAGCTTTTCAGACGTTGCTGTATCGCTATAGCGGGCAGGACGATATTGCTGTCGGGTCTTTATTAGCCAATCGACCGCGTCCTGAACTGGAGGGCATGATCGGATTTTTCCCCAATACGGTAGTTCTGCGAAGCGATTTATCGGGCGTTCCTAGCTTTAGAGCGTTATTGCAGCGGGTGCGAGAAGTCACATTAGGGGCTTATGCCCATCAAGAGTTGCCCTTTGAACAGCTTGTGCAAGCATTGCATCCAGACCATGACCCAGGTCAAAATCCTTTCTTCCATGTGCTCTTTAACTTGCAGAATACGCCTGTTTCAGACTGGCAGCATCCAGAATTGTCGCTGACCCATCTCAATCTGGATAACCGCACAACCAAGTTTGATCTGTTTCTAGAATTGACAGAGGTAGCCGCAGGGATGACGGGCTACTTTGAGTACAGTACTGATTTGTTTAAACCCCAGACGATTGAGCGGATGGGCGGTCACTTAACAGCGTTGCTGCAATCGATTGTGGCGAATCCTGATCAGTCCATTGCCGAACTCTCTATCTTTACGGCAGCAGAGTTGCAACAGCTGGCTGATTGGAACAATACGAAAACCGAGTATCCTCGCAACAAGTGCTTACCGCAGCTGATTGAGGAGCAGGTCCAGCGAACTCCGAG
>JBCBQD010000287.1:0-6787 GCA_039820425.1 Cyanobacteria bacterium J06635_1 | reverse complement strand
GCACTGGTGGGGGTAGTTGCCGAGACCGGGGTTTTAGAATCATCTAGAAAGTTCTTTAGCCTGGGTAAAGGTAAACCCGAGTCTGGCATTGGCAAGGGTACGCTGATCCGCGCCATGCGGGCGATCTGGTTGCCCACTCATATTTTTTTGGTAAGTGTGTTTACCGTGATGCTGGGGGGGCATATCTTTTTGGCCTATTACTTTAGGTGAGGGCGAGGCGAAAGGCGAAAGACGAAAGAGAAAAGGCGCTAGCGTAGCCATACCCGTAGGGTTATAGGGCGAAGGGCGAAAGGGGGCAGACGTCCTATTTAATACCTATCATCTTCTAAAATCTAAAATCCTTCAAAAAATGGTTTCTCCGTCAACAGAGCAAACGATCCCCAAGAAACTTCTGGGTATCCTCGCAACCGTCATCCTTGCGATGGTCGCAACATTTTTTTTGACCCGACCAGCGGAGACGGCAGTTAGCTACACGCCACTGTCGGGGTTGATGACGCTAAAAGCGATGGCGGCTAAGGCGGTGCCCTATGAGGTTGCGATCGCATCCCCCCAACCCACCCTGATCGAATTTTACGCCGATTGGTGCACCACCTGTCAGGCCATGTCATCCACCATCGACACCCTCCATCAAGAATACGCACAGCAGCTCAACTTTGTCATGCTCAATATCGACGACCCCCAATGGGCAAGCCAGGTAGCTGAGTATGGGGCATCGGGGGTTCCCCAGTTCACCCTACTCGACTCAGCCCATCATGAGGTTGAAACCTTTGTGGGTAAAGTGCCCAAACCTGTTTTCAAGGATTTTTTTGCTCAAGTGATCGGATAAACGCGATACATCGCTGAGATGTGCGGTTGCTATGATGATCTGTAATAGAGAGGGTTTGCTATGACAATATTGAACCAGTTCTTAAAACTCTTAAAATTTCTTGAAGCTGGCCAGGACGTTTTTGAGTTTTTAACCCATCCCATAGGTCTGTCGGCGGTGTTCGCGATTTGCCTATATTTTCCCATTCAAATCTTAGGATGTGATGCACCGAGCGCTGCCACGCTAGCCTGCACAGCCGCACTGACCTTATTTTGCCTGCTAGAACGCCCTGATTTTTGAGACCAGTCCCTAGTCATTTGTCCAAGCTTCGCGGCCCATCAAGTCGAAGACAGAATCCCTCAGCAGGTAATCGTGGGCCTCTAATATTTGCTCGATCTGGAGCCAATCACGCAGCGGAAAGTGCTTACACAGCGTGTAGAGACGCTGGTGTCGATCAACAAGTCCCTGGCTTACCAGAGCCCGCACTTCATCTTGGATCATTGAAATTGAGAACTGAACTGTCTGGAGCATCATCTCAGGTTACTGAAGACAACAAGATTAGAGTCGTTGTTAAAAAACAGTAATTTTTTTTATGCGTCTTTAACAGCAGTATTAAACCAATGATTAAATTAAAAAGGGTATTGAGCAAACCCCATCAGACTTTGACAGGCCAATGCTAATAAATTTCAAAGTATGCGCACTGGGAGAGAGGTTTGAACGGATAGGACCTGTTAAATTGTATTTTAAGTTACGAATTACCCCACGAAAAATATCTTTATGAAAGATTCCTGACATTTTTGCGATGCTCCGACCAGGCAGCCCTAGATGGCCTAAGCCATTTTCAACCCCCAAGGGATGCCCTTTGGCCTGGTGTAGCCTTTAGGCAACGTGGTATCGGTTAAATCAGTCCCAACCAAAGCAGCCCCAGTCAAATCGGCCCCAACCAAAATAGCTCCGGTCAGATTAGCGTCTGTTAAATCGGCCCCCCGCAGATTAGCGCCCCTCAGGTCAACTCCCTGCAAATGTGCAGCACGTAGGCAGGCATTTTGAAAATTGGCTGCACTCAGATCGGCATGGCTCAAATAGGCTGCTTTGAAATTTGCCGCCCTTAAATCACAGCCCTCTAAACAAGCAGATGCCAGATTAGCCCGTTCACCCATGACCCGAGACAGTTGACTCCAGCTCAAATCCGCTTCCACGAGCTGGGCCCCTGCTAAATTAGCCCCTGACAAATCAACGCAGCTCAGGCGAGCCCCGCTCAGATCAGCCCCCAATGCCCAAACGCCCCACAGATTTGCCTTGTCAAAGCAAGCATCTTGCCCCGAAACTTCAGATAAATTGGCCCCAGCCAGCTGAGCCTGGGTAAAATTTGCGTTCGATAAATTAGCCGCCTGGAGGTTAGCACAGCTCAAATCAGCCTGCCTGACATCTGCCCCATGCAAATCAGCCCATAGCCCCTGCACCCAAATCGCGACGCTTTCTCGCAGATTTGACCCCGCCAAGATTGCACCGCTGATGTCGGCCCAAATCAGGTTCGCTTGAGACAAGTCGCTATCGCTGAAATCTAAGCCGCTTAAATTGGCCTGATAAAAATCAGCCCGGTGTAGCTTGACGTTGCAAAAATGACGCTGTTTGGCGCGCCGCCGCTGCCAAAACTGCTGAAGCTCCATAACATTCTCCCGGATCGCCTAACGATTTTCTGGGGATTGGCACCCGTCGTGTGCGTCTGTGGGGTGATGTATAGGGTGTGCTTCTACATGTTACAGGCTGTGTCTACAGAGTGTGTGCCTAGCTGCGCTGGCCGGTTGAGTGAGAATGGCTTAGCCAGGCACATTTAGTGCACCGCTTGCCCTGAGCCATTTTGCCTGCTCAGCAGTTAGCCCTTGGGCATTTGTAAATAGCGAGCCTGCGACCTGGGCTATATTGCCGTCAACCCCAAAATCAACCCCAGTCAGAATCGTATTCTCCAGGTTGGCCTGCTGTAGATTAACGCCAGATAGGTTCGCCTCGAACAAATTTGCCCCTTCTAGGTGAGCCCCAAAGAGTGAGGCCCGACCCAAATCTGCCCTGATTAAGCTTGCTCTATTTAGGTTGGCCCAATCGGCCTGGGTTTGCAGCATAATAGCGCTTTCTAGATTGGCGGCTTCGCAGTTGGCATTGAGTAGATCTGTCTGGGTGAAGTTAGCGCCGGTCAAATCTGCCTGTACGAGCACGGCAGCTTCTAAATCAGCTAGATGGAACGATGTGCCCTGCAGAATAGCTTGACGCCAGATGCTGCGCGCAAGTTTAGCTCCCCCAAAGCTGGCTGCGCTAAAGTTGGCGGCTGTGAGGTTGGCCCGAGTCAGGTCAGCATTCTTAACGTGAGCCCCTCGTCCAGTGACCTCGGTCAAATCTGCCCGGGTGAGGGTCGCAAATGATAAATCGGCATCGTCTAAATCTGCCCCGTGAAACCTGGCCCTAGGGGCTTGTAGCTCTCGTAAAATCCCGCGATCGAGGCGGGCACCCATGAGCTCGGCTGACTCTAGATGCGCCCCCTCCAGGGAAGCCCCGGATAAAATCGCCAGGATCAGGGTCGCCTTAGAAAAATCAGCCCCCGCACAGGAAGCCCCGGCCAAATTGGCACGACGGAGATAGGCTCGGGAAAAATTACTCGCATCTAAATGGGCACCACCCAGGTCGATATGGCTTAATTCGGCGCGACGTAGCGATTGACGAGCCTGAACTTTAGCAAGGACTTCATGGACAGTAAGCTGGGCCATCTTAAACTTATCCCTTTAAACGGTATCAAACGCAACAATTTATTTTTCTAACTGTATAATACACAACCGTTTTACGGGAATCACTGTGGGTTAAGAATTATTAGTCTCTCTTTATCTAGATTTCATGACATTGTGAAAGCCTCGTGGTGCAACAATTTTGCATAAAAAATTTGCATAAAAAAACTGCGCTTCTTGCTCGGACAGAAGCGCAGACCTGAAATCTTGGAGATTCCTTGAGTTAACGGTTCAGATGAAAGACTGAGGCCAATAGCTTATAGCTAACGGCTTACCAGGTTGCGGGGTAGCCGCTTACGACGCTTAGACTTGGTCCGCCGAAAGGTTGGCAAACCTAACCCAACCATGCCTAAGACCCCTAAGGGCGCATTTCTAGACTGGCGAAAGGGTCGTGACTGAGACGCGACCTGTTCAGATCGATCAGCCGGAGCCTGGTGTCGATAGTCCGCCGCGAATAATGACAGCAGGCCAGCCACGACAAATACGGCCAGACTATTAAGCGATCTGTCTATTGAGGGAAGGTGGTCATGGGGAGCGTAGGTCCTGGCGATAAACCAGATAAACAACCCGACTGACACCACCAACGCAATGTTATTGATGGCAGGGGTGTGGGCAAATGTGTAAATAGCCCCGCCCGTCGGGCCATCAATAGCGCCGTTAAACTCTTCTAACGTTGTAAATGGACTAGCAGACATTAAACCATCTCCTTAACGTTGTGAGGCTGCCTGGGACATAGAAACAGGTGAGGGCACCTGGCCGTTCTGCTCAGGAAGAATAGAGTACTCTGGGTAGCCCTCCAGACCAAAGTCGGCCAGGTCTAACCCAGCAATCTCTTCCGCCTCGGGGACACGGAGCATATTCAGCTTTTTAAGGACAAAGCTGACACCGTAGCCAGGGATGAAACCCAAGAGAATGGTGCAAACAAACGTGCCGACAAACTGACCGACAAAACCCGTCAGGGGAATCCCATCGCCCTGGGGATATCCGGATGCCATTACCCCGACGGCCATCGCCCCGAGCAAGCCACAGTATCCGTGAACCGCAAAGGCACCCACTGCGTCATCAATACCTGTTTTCTCAAGGGCTTTGCCCACAAAAGGCATGGTATAGGCCCCAATAAACGCAATCAAAATGATTAGGGGAGGGCTATACAAATCAAGCCCAGCCCCGACTGAGATAATGCCAGCAAGACCACCAGAGATCGTGAAGAACGGATCGGCCTTAGATCCCATGTATGCACCCACAATCCCAGCCGTTAGAGCAAGGGTTGTGTTGACACCGACCGATGCCAATGTCATTGGAGTCCCATAAATGGTAATCTCCCCGGTTTGACCGGGCACAAAGATGACGCAGGCGGCTAAGAAGGCGTAGAAACCCACGAAGATCAACAACAACCCCACCATGGTCAGGGGTAGATTGTGGGGCATAATTGTTCTCGGATTACCCTGAGCGTCAAACTTGCCAATACGGGGTCCAAGGTTGATTAACACCCCCAGGGCAAAAAAGCCAGAGACCCCGTGGACAATTGCAGAACACCCAAAGTCGTGATACCCCAGCTGGGTAAAAAACCAACCATAGGGGCTCCAACCCCATGAGGCAGCAACTACCCAGGTAAAGGATCCGAGCACCACGGCCAAAATAGCGTAAGCACCCACCTGGATGCGCTCAATGACAGCCCCCGAGAGAATCGAGGCTGTTGTCATTGCAAACAGAGCAAACGCAAACCAGAAGACCCCGGTGAGGTTATCAGCAATATTCGGACCCAGCGCAGAAGACCAGGGATAAGAGGCTTGGACTAGGCCCAAGACCTCACCCACCACGCCTTCGGAGTTTGGATCGGTCCAGGGACCGACAATGCCACCCTGCAAAGGAAACAGGGGAAAAGCGTTGTATACCCACCAGCCAAAAAAGAAGAATGTGAGACCCACAATGGAGAGGGTCAGCAGATTCTTGACCATCGTAGCCAAAACATTTTTAGAGCGGGAAGCGCCACCCTCGTAAGCTAGGAAACCCACGTGAATGATGAGCATGAAAACGGAGGCCCAGTAATAATAGGACTCCGATACGAAAGTTGCCAGAAACTCTTGCGATTCAGGAGTCATAAAACACCCCTACACACTAAATGATCAGGTTGAGAAAACAGACCGAAAACAGCCTACGCCACTAACGTAAAACCTTACGCAGCTTGGAATACAGGAGCACCTGGCAACCTGAAGAACAGCTCAGATTCCGCATTAGAACATCCAAAACGGACAATCTAACTCTTCTATGAGTGCTCCCAAAAATGCTGCCAGCTCAGACCATTACCAAGCTGATTTTTTTATGTCATGATTATGCAACGCAAGTCAGGGGTTAGCTGTATTCATGACTACTGAAGCAAAAAGTTAGTTGTCAGGCGTTAGGCGCTCACAAAGGCTGGTCAGCGTCTCTAGGTCGGTGTTTGCCACATGGAGGTCCAATGTCGGTTGATTGTGAACAGGATGTCGCCAAATTAAAACGGGAATGTTATTGAGCTGGGCAGGGACTGCGCAGTGGTTGGGCAGGGTTGTTAGTCGGTGAGGGGGCCTCACTTTAGCGTGCTTTGTCAGACTTGAGAACAGGTTGACCGGCAGAGAAACAGATCCTAACCAATCAAACTGCTTGACCCAGAGGTCTTTGTCTAAGGCAGCGACCATGTGATCGAGTCTGCCGGTGTAGGCGATGCGAAAGTTGCGATCGCATAGCCTCAGCACCGAACACGCTCTCCCCTGCAGTGTGGTCTCTAAGGACTGAAAAGGGGCCAGATGATCGATGGCTTCACCGAAAAGGGTTTTGGCAGCGTAGAGGCTATCGGGGCCAGCAAGGTCCCAGGGGGGGTGGGGCATGGGGGAGGTAGAGGGTAGGAGGAGATGGTGAAGGAGATGGGGGAGATGGGGAGGGAAGACGCGGAGAGGGGGAGACGCGGAGAGGGGGAGACGCGGAGAGGGGGAGAAGGGATGAAGGTTACAGGCGGACACGGCTTTTGGTGGGGTCGAAGGCGGCCAGGGGGCCGACGGTGGCACAGATGCGGCGTTTGTGGGTGTCGAGTAAACCCACCTCAACCCGGGTGTCGGGCTGGGCGTATTCGGGGACGAGTTGGGCCAGGGCGATGCTGCGGCTGAGAATGGGGGAGTAGGTGGCGCTGGTGATCTGGCCGATGCGGTAGCGTTGGCCGTGGGCGTAGATGGGG
>JBCBQD010000286.1:0-6798 GCA_039820425.1 Cyanobacteria bacterium J06635_1 | reverse complement strand
GGCCGAGGGGGCAGAGGGGGCAGAGGGGGCAGAGGGGGCAGAGGGGGCAGGGGAGGCAGAGGGGGCGTTATAAGTTCTAAATTCTGAGGGTTAGCTTAGATATAGTCAGCACAACCTCAAAACTCAAAACTCAAAACTTAACCATCCACTCCTTTCCCCCTTACCCTGCTCCCCCTGCTCCCCCTGCTCCCCCTGCTCCCCCTGCTCTCCCTGCTCCCCCTTCCCCCATGCCGGTTGAATACGATTTAGCAATCATAGGAGGCACCCCCGAGGGTAGAACCGCCGCGATCGCAGCTGCCAAAACCGGAGCGCGGGTCGCCCTGGTAGAGCCCCCAGCCGCCTGGCAGCAGCAGGTGTATGTGGATACCCTACGCCAGGGGCTAGCGGCTGGGGTGGGGGCCACCTGGGGCGAGGTCAAAACCTGGGCGCAGATCGCCACCTATGCCCAGGCTGAGCAGCTGTCATCGGCTGCAATCGCAGCTCTGGGAGTAGATGTTGTTTTGGATCAGGGGGCGTTTCAGTCGGGACGACTGCCGATTTTGCAAACCGCCCAGCGGGCCATCCCGGCCAGGGGCTATTTACTTGCGACCGGGGCCACTGCGCGACTGCCCCAAATTGAAGGGCTTGCGACCGCTGCCCCTTTATCACTCAAGCAGCTCGCCCAGCTAGAAGCGTTGCCCCAACGGATCGCCCTGATGGGGCATCAAGCGATGGCGATAGAGTGGGCCTTTACCCTGGCCCAGGCAGGGGTGCAAGTCACCTGGGTGTTGACGGGGGATCGATTTTTAATTGCCGAAGATGTTGATATCCAACGACTACTTGGCCAGCAGTTGCTGGCGGCTGGGGTTGAGGTTATTAACCAAAGCCAAATCGATAAAATTCAACCCACCGAGGCCCAAATCCAAATTTGGATCAGGGATCAGTTCATCGAGGTGGATGCGGTTGTGATTGCCAGTCGGGACTCCCCCAACCTGGCCGGGCTCAACCTATCTGCACTCGGCATTCAACCCTCAGGCCCAGGGATTCGGGTAAATCGGTGGTTGCAAACCGCCCATCCTCGCATCTATGCCGTGGGGGCAGTGCTCGGGGGCGAAGATCGCAGCGACCTGGCCGCCCAAGAAGCCCAGGCTGCGGTTCACAATGCCCTATTTTGGCATTGCCAGACCGTCGCCTATGCCTACACTACCTATGGGCTCGCCACCCCAAACGAAGTGGGACGGGTGGGTCTGACCGAGCACCAGGCCCATCAGCGCTATGGCGATCGCGCCCAGGAATACCACAATGCATCGGTGTCCTTAACCTCAACCGACCCCAACAAAATTAACTTTTGTAAGCTGATTTATCTCGACGGCACCCAGCAGTTGATCGGAGCCCATTTGATCGGGGTAGGGGCCTACAGCATGGCCCATAGCCTGGCGGCGGCGATGCGACAGCACCCGGTTACCCTGACAGCTCTAGCCCAGCCGTCGTCTGCCCCCCAAACCCTGACGACCCTGGTCCAACAAACGGCCCAACACCCCGCCAACCATCGATGGCAAATTGGCCAGTGGCGACGGGACTGGGCCGAAAACTGGTTCAACTGGCGACGCAGCCGATGGTGAGGAGAAATTGTTTTCCAATGCCTGGGGGGACTGTTTCTAGTGGTGGGCTACGCCGGTCCCTAAGTACTCACTGGTTAAGATCTTAACATTTTTATACCCCTTAACATTTTTATACAAAATCAGGAACTTCCTGATTAGCTGGGCCGATGCAAGCTATCGTAAGTGGCAAAGGCTGGTGACTAAATCGCCCTCATCGGGCAGCCTCGCTTTGCAAAACTCACGTTGACGATAGCGGACCCCAAGGAGGTCAGACCTCGATGCGAATCTTAATCGCTGAAGCGGACGATCTCACAACCCAATCTTTAGAATCAATTTTGACAGCCCAGCGCTATGCGGTGGAGACCGCCCAGGATGGAGACGCCGCCTGGGAGCTGCTTGAGCTATTTGACTACGATTTGGTGATCGCGGATGTCAACCTGCCTACCCTGGACGGCATTAGCCTGTGTAAGCAGCTGCGATCGCAACAGTATAGCCTGCCCATCCTATTGATGACCGATAGCGACAGCGGCCATGACAAAGCTGTGGGTCTCGACGCGGGGGCCGATGACTATGTGGTCAAACCCTGTGACCCCGAGGAACTGGTGGCGCGGGTGCGGGCCTTGCTGCGTCGGGGCAGTAAAAATGCGTCGCCGATTTTGGTGTGGCGAGACCTGTACCTTGACCCCAGCACCTATGAGATTAGGTATCACCAAACTCCCCTGACGCTGACCCCCAAAGAGTCAGCCCTGTTAGAGCTGCTGATGCGCAACCCCCGCCGCGTCTTTAGCTGCGGCATGATTTTAGAGCACCTGTGGGCCTACGAAGACGCCCCCGGCGAAGAAGCCGTCCGCACCCATATCAAATGTATTCGTCAAAAATTAAAAGCAGCTGGGGGCCCCTCAGACTTTATTGAAACCGTTTACGGGATCGGCTATCACCTCAAAAATATTCCCGCACCGGAGTCCGATACATCATCAGAGACTACCCCTCACCCCCCCACCAAAGAGCAAACCTTGCTGGCCTTAGAAGGCATTTGGCAACGCTTTCAACCCCGCATGCAAACCCAACTCGAAACCATCGAGCGGGCCATTACCGCCCTTGACCAAAATTCACTGTCGGAAAAATTGCGTCGGTCGGCTGAGCAAGAGGCCCATTCCCTGGCGGGGGCACTGGGTACTTTTGGGCTTCCCAAAGGATCTCAGCTGGCTCGAGAGCTTGAAACCCAGCTGGGCAAAAAGACTTCTCTGCGGCCCCAACATGCCCAAACCATGCAGCCATTAGTTCAGCAGCTGCGCCAGACCATTCAACAAAAGTCAGCTGAGCCCTCGATGGTGATCAATCCGGGCCAGACGCCTTACCTGCTGGTGATTGACAACGATCAAACCTTTCTCTCGCTACTGATCCACGAGGCCAGTCACTGGGGGTATCAGGTCCAGATGCTGCCTGCCCTTGACCAGGCGGCTGAGACGGTGACTCAACACCCCCCCGCAGCGGTAATCCTTGACCCCGATGTCGATGCCCATCCAACTCGATTAAAACGCTTTATCAAGCAGCTAAACACCGCGGTGCCCACCATTCCAGTGATTGTGCTGACCCATCAGGAGGGCTTGAGCAATCGTCTGAAAATCATGCGGTTGGGCATCAGTCGCTTTTTGCAAAAGCCGATGCCCGCCACCCAGATTTTGGAAGCGGTCAACCAGGTTTTACAACACCATCACCCCGCTGCTGCCAAAATTATGGTGATGGACGATGATCCGGTGGTGCTCAATACCCTCACTGCGTTACTCAATCCCTGGGGTTTTAGTGTCACCACATTAGACCAGCCCCAACAGTTTCTCAAGGTGCTCAATCGGGTTTGCCCCGATCTGCTGATTTTAGATATCACCATGCCTAAAATCAGCGGTATCGAGCTCTGTCAGGTGGTTCGTAACGATCCGCGCTGGAGTACGTTGCCGATCATTTTCTTAACCGCCCACACTACCCCCGATCGCGTCACCCAGGTGTTTACCGTCGGGGCCGATGATTTTGTCAGCAAGCCGGTGACGGGGCCCGAGTTGGTGGTGCGAATTTTGAATCGATTGGAGCGGGTGAAACTTTTGCAACGCCTGGCCAATGTAGACCCGTTGACGGGGGTGCTCAATCGACCCAAATCAACCCAAGACTTAAATGTGCAGCTTAACCTGGCCATGCGCTACGAGCAGCCCTTTGCCCTGGTGCTGATCGACCTGGATCAGCTTCGAAAAGTCAATCTAAACTATAGTCACGAGACCGGCGACAGCCTGCTGCGTCAGCTCGGTCGGCGGCTCTCACAATTTTTTAGACGAGAAGATATCATTGGACGCTGGGGCGGTGAAGAATTTGTGATTGGCATGTATGGCATGACTGCCCAGGAGGCTAAAGCGCGTTTGGTCGCACTGACCCAAAATCTCGTCGATCATCCCCTGCTGGCAACCTTTGAACCTTCGATTCACCTGAGTTTCTGCGCAGGCATTGCCCATTTTCCGGCCAGCGGCAATGATACCCACGCCCTGTACAAAGCTGCTGAGGAAGCCCTGCAACAAGCCAAGGCTCAGGGGCAGGGCAGTATTTCTATCGCGACCCCCCAACCCCAACCCGTTCTAAATGCTTAAAACCCGCCCCCATGCTAGACCCCGCAGAAATTAAACGATTTCACCTAGACTGGGGACCTGATTTCGTCGAGACAGTGCTGGACAGCATTGATAGCTTGGTGGTGGTGCTCAATGCAGCGGGGCAGATTTTGACCTGCAATCAAGCTTGTGAAACCTTAACCGGCTATCGTCTAAGCGAAATGCGAGGGCGATTTACCTGGGAGCTGTTCGTGCCCCCCGAAGAACAAGCAGCGGTCAAAGCCATTTTGCAAACGCTACAGCATGGGCAACGAGCCTCCCCCGCTGAAAATCACTGGGTCACTCGCAGCGGGGAGCGGCGACTGATTTCGTGGTCTAACACCCTGATACTAGATAGTCAGGAGCGGGTGAAATATGTTGTCGGTACGGGCATTGATGTCACCCATCAGCAACAGGCCGAAGACATCTTGCGGCAACAGGTTGCCTTTGAACAACTGCTGGGGGCGACTGCCCGCCAGATTTATAATTCGCTGAGCTTACAAGCCACGTTGACAACGGCGGTCAACGAGGTCAGAGAGCTGTTACGGGCCGATCGGGCCTTGATTTTGAGGTTTAGACCCAACTGGATGGGGCTGGTGGTCGTAGAGTCGCTGGCCTCTGAACAATGGCCAGTGACTTTGGGGTTACAAATCCGCGATCCTGAGCTCCAAAATCAGTTTTTGGCTCAGTATCAGCAAGGACAGGGCTCTGTCATTAGCGATATTGACCAGACCCAAGACTGTCCGATGAGCTGGTTGACCCATTTTCAAGCCAAGGCAGCGCTGATTACACCCATTTTGCAGGGCGAAACGCTATGGGGGCTGCTGATTGTGCATCAGTGTGATCAGCCCAGGGAATGGCAGCCCTTTGAAATTACCTTTCTCGAGCAGCTAGCCACCCAGCTTGCGATCGCAATTCAACAATCAGAGCTATACGAGCAGCTCCAGCGAGAGCTTAACCAGCGCGAACGGGTCGAGCAGGTCTTGCAGGTCGCCAAAGACGAGTTAGAAGAACGGGTTGCCGAACGCACCGCCGATCTCAAGCGTCTGAATGAACAGCTCCAGCGTGAACTCAATGAGCGCCAGCAGGCTGAGGCCAATTTAGAACGCCTGGGGCGACAAAATGAGCTGATTCTCAACTCCATGGGAGAAGGGCTGTGTGGCCTCAACCTCAATGCCGAGATTATGTTTGCCAACCAGGCCGCCACCAGACTGTTGGGCCACAGCGTAGAGGCCCTGGTGGGTAAACCCATTAGCCTGGTGATTATCGAGCCCGACGAAGGCCCCTCTGCCCTGACGCCCATTTATGCCTCCCTAGAGGACGGCAGTGTTCACCAGGCCACCGATACCCTGTTTCTGCGCCAGGACGGGGATACTTTTCCGGCGGAGTACATGAGCACCCCGATTCGAGAGAATGGCGTTATCGTCGGCGCGGTGATTACCTTTAAAGACATTAGCCAGCGCCAGCAAATCGAGCGGATGAAAGACGAGTTTATCTCGGTGGTCAGCCACGAACTGCGCACGCCCCTGACCTCTATCCACGGGGCGCTGCGGATGCTCGCCAGCGGTGTGCTGCAAAACCAGCCTGACAAACAACATCGCCTGATCGAGATCGCTGCCAAAAGCACCGAACGGCTGGTCCGCCTGATCAACGACGTGCTCGATGTAGAAAGGATCGCAGCGGGCAAACTCAAAGTTATCAAAGCAGCCTGCGACATCGCCGCCCTCTTTCAACAGGCGATCAATACCATGCACCCCCTGGCCGATAAGGGAGAAATTTGGCTGCTCTCCTCCCCCATTGAGGCCCAAATTTGGGCAGACCCCGATCGGATTTTGCAAACCCTGACCAATCTGCTCAGCAATGCCATCAAATTTTCAGACCCCGGAGGGTCTGTCTGGGTCACCGCCGAGCTGATGACCGCCGACCAGCTCCCCGACTCCAACACCATGCCCGTCAGCGATACGCCCTATGTTTGTATCGCCGTTCGCGATCAGGGGCGCGGCATTCACCCCGATCAGCTAGAGGCCATTTTTGAGCGCTTCCAGCAGGCCGACTCCTCCGATGCCCGCATTAACGAGGGCACCGGGCTGGGGCTCTCGATTTGCCGTAGCATTATTCGACAACATGGCGGCCACATCTGGGTCGAGAGCCAGCCCGGCAAAGGCAGCACATTTTTCTTTGCCCTGCCCCAATATTTGCCCCCCCCTAAGCCGCTCACCTAAATTAAACCCACTACCCTCTACCCACCACCCACTACTCTCTACCCACTACCCACTACCCACTACCCTCTACTCTCTACCCACCACCCTCTCACCTTCCCCCATGCATCCCCTTAACCGCTCGTCAGGAGACTTTCCAGGAGACACCCCAATGGCCCCTAAGCAAATTTTGATCATCGACAATGAACCCTACATTCAAGAAGTCGCCCAAATTAGCTTGGAGACAGTCGGTGGGTGGGCTGTCCTCACCGCAGACTCCGGCGCGGCGGGCATCGCCACGGCTGAGAAAATGCAGCCCGATGGGATTTTGCTCGATGTGATGATGCCAGATATGGATGGGGTGGCCACCTTCCAGGCGTTGCAAGCCAATCC
>JBCBQD010000285.1:0-6841 GCA_039820425.1 Cyanobacteria bacterium J06635_1 | reverse complement strand
GTCAGGCTCAGCCCTAAATTTTCTAACGCCAATGTTGTATCTTGATTGATCTTGAGTCTTCCCCCCATCTCGGTACTTGAGCTGTGGCCCGCAAAGAAGAGAATATCCCACGCTTCGTCTGATAGCAGCCTGCTCAATGCCTCTGGAGTGGGCTCTTTTTCGAACCTGATGTGAGCCCCTCTTTGTTCAAATGAGGTTATGAGTGCATCTTCATCCTGTTCGAGGTTTAAGCCTTTGGCAGTGCCAAATATGGCCAACACTTTGACTGGCTTTTGTAAGCGCTGCACAGGGGCATATTTGGTAAATAACGCAAATTCAGAGTTGGGGAGTCTGAGATAAAGATCCCAGAGGTGGAACGGAAGTCTGTGTAAAATGTCGCGATCGGGGTTGTTTTGATCACAGCGAATCACAATAGGAACTGACGGGTCCTGTTGAATTGCCGAGGTTGTCAAGATGCGATCGCGCAGTCGCCCAAAGTCTTGGTCACTGAACCAGGTTTCACAATAGTGCCTGAGGGCCTTGGTTGCCGCCTGCCAGTTCGCAAACTGTTCCTGATCAGGAATATCAGAAATATTGGTGGGTTGAGCCTCAACAGGCGTTAACCGTGCTTGTAGCCGACGACTGCCCTCAAAGGATTGTGCTTGCCACGCTTCAAACAGTGCCCGCATGTTAGCGGCCGCAGGCATCCTCAGGCCATCATGGGGTTCGCTCTCCTCAATGGTTCTGCCCCCTTCTAAAATTTCGAGGTTAACGGGGAACCCGTCAGCAAAGCTACCGTTGCCGACCCGAATCACAACGGCAATATCTTGAGACTGAGATGATTGAGCGTTATGGGGGGATCGTGTCATAGATTACAGGCGAGAGCATACACCATTTTTTCCTAGCTAATCATAATTAATCGAAGATGGGCAAGCTAAACAACAAAACTTTCGATAAAATCGGCCCCATTCAGGGTAACTCGAACTTTAAAGCGCTCGCCCTCGTCGGCGGTGAACTTGAATTGAATGTAGTTGTCTTGCTGCCGTGAGACCACTTCAAAGAAGGTGTTGTCAGTCTCAGTCAACCCGGTGAGGGTCAGCCCTGGGGGCAGGTAGGACAAATCTCCGAGGGGATAGACCCGGGTCAATATCAGCAGACTACCCTCGGTCTTGGGTAAGACCCCGACTGCTAACGCCACCTGATGGCCGGTGAGATACAGACCCAGGTCTTTGGCCGTCATAATCGGGCAGGCCGGATGGCGCGGATTAATTTCCCAAAGCAGCTCGGCAGACTGCCAGCGGATATTGTCGTTGTGGGCGGTTTCGATCAGGTTGACCAAAGCGTCTTGATCGCTCAGGTTGGCCGGGAGGGTTTGGGCTTGCCCGTCAGATTGTTGTTGGTAGAGCTTTTCGAGTCGCCTCCGGGTGCTGTCTCCTCGCTGCGGAGACAGCACCCTTGGGAAAACAAGTTTGCCCATGGCGCTCAACAATTCTGCGGGTGGGCTCCAGGCAGGCTCAAACACTCGATCTAACCATCGGCGTAGTGGTACGAGGGGGCTTGATGGTTGGGGGTCGGGCGATTGGTCTAAAAATAGGGGGATGAGGGCATCTAGCGGTTTCAGGTAGCTGAGGGATAGCTCTGTGACGGATACTGTTTGCATGAACCCTAACAGGTGGCCTGTTTGATAGGGAGGGTCGAGCTGCACAACCACGTAGCCGAGGCGGTCTTCCCAGACCTCTGGGGGGATTGTACACTTGCGATCGCCCTGCTTAACCGACCGACATTCCAATCGAGTTTGCAAGCCCGGGATATACAAATCCGCCACATTCTCAAGGACTCGCGCCAGGGGATGCCAGCTGTGACTGGCCTCGGGGGTGGTTTCAATCCCGAGCAGGCGTAAATATCGCTGAATGATCAGCACCGCCAGGGTGTTGCGATAGACTTGTTCTGACTTTTCTGCGGTCGGCTGCTGCTCAGCAAACTGGTAGGCCCGTTTGCGATCGCGGGTCTCAATCGGGATCGAGATGGGTGAAAATTGTTCTGGGGTGTCAGTCATAATCTAAATCAAAGCAAATGTTTGAAAATACCTGGGTGCATCAGTCAGAGAAAATGGTCTGAAAACAAGTGAAACATCGCCGTTTACAAAATCGTTTGAGGGCTTGCGGGTCGACGTTATATGGGGGAGCAATCTTATCCCAATCAAACTCTCGAGCGTCTTTGAGCACGGTTAACAGCTCAATCAACACCGCCTGACAGTTGACGTGGGGGTGATTTTGCATCCGCACGCTGCTTAACTGCGGATCATTTTTCACCAGCTCAAGCCAGTCTTCTACGGTTTCATGCCACCGGTCAGGGGTGGGGGCAGGTGGGTCATTCCAGTTCTCTTCATCAGGGTACAAGGGCAGTTCTCCTATTTTTCCTCGAATAAGATCCTGGATTATCCATTTCAATTTGTTGTTAAACCAGGTGGTAAAGCTTGCTCGGGTTGGGTTGTAGGTATGTAGTTTTTTTAGAAACCACTCCCAGGTTCGAGAATGGGCTTCGTCATAAATCTCTGTCGAGATCAAGCCCCCCCGCCAAATCATCCCAGATGCTTTCATGAGGCTAATAATCAGATTTAAGGCAGGGTCATCAGAGGCCACCGTAGAGTCCTTAGCCCACTGGATTTGCTCAAAGAGCCACTGGCGAGCCGAAATATCATTCAAGATGGCTCGGATCGTTTGGAACTGTTGCAACAGCTGTTGCCGATCAGCCGAGCTGCATAGAGCAGCCCGAAGCCGTTCAATCAGAGCGTTGCTTTTGGTGTAATCACACATAGGGCTTATCCCGATCCCAACGATTGATGAGCCATGCGCACGTTTCTGACCTCCCTGAACGCTCCATGGGGATATCACAGCCAAAGCTCAAAGTTCACCCAATTGTTTACAAAACTTTACTATCCTTCCCCCTTCCCCATGTTGGCGCAGTTCACGCAGGGTAATGACCGGCATGGGGCAAGGGAACAGATCGCGACGGGCAAGGATTTGCCCCTATCCTGCCACAAAAAAAATTGATGGCAGGCAAGTGCTCTCATCCCCCGGCCCCTTCTCCCGGCGGGAGAAGGGGAGAAGTGTTGAAGCCCCTCTCTCCCAGGGAGAGGGGTTTGGGGAGAGGGCACCCGGGGAATCCTACCAACATGGACAATCTTTCACGGATAGCAGGCCGACATCGGCAAATACCAGAGGTCTTACTACAACGGGCCAGGAAACTCAGACAGCGACAAACCCCCGCAGAGCAGATACTTTGGGCCTGTCTGCGCGGTCATCGTCTGAATGGAGCCAAGTTCAGGCGTCAGCATAATATCGGACGGTTCATTGCTGACTTTTATTGCCACGAAGCTCGGTTAGTCGTTGAGCTAGACGGAAAAATCCACGACTATCAAGTAGACAGAGATGCGGCACGGGATGCCTGGATGCAGACGAACGGATTGCGCGTTTTACGGTTTAAGAATTGTATGGTTCAGAATGACCTGATTGCCGTCTTGGTAGAAATTGACAAACAGGTATCCAAGCATTCAAGTCCTTGAACCCCTTATTCCCAGGCCCCTTTTCCCACGGAGCTTGGGGTGAGGGCTAAAGCGGTGTTCAATACCTAAAACTTATCTACCAGGGCCTCTACACACCGTTCGCAGAGGGTCGGGTCATCTGGCGATTCGCCAATGTGGGTAGAGTAGTTCCAACAGCGATCGCACTTTTCGCCATCGGCATCCACTACCCCAATGCCCAACGCATCGGACTCACTACTGTACTTGAGCCCTTTTAATCGCTCGGGGCTGTCTAACAGCTCGACTTGAGAAACCAAAAACAGGTATCGCAGCTCATCCACATGGTTGTTGCCCGCCGCGACGCTGTCGGTGGGGTTCATCGCTGCGAGCTGCTGGCGCAGGTCGGTGTCGGCCACGTAAAGCAGCACTTTGGCCTGCAACGACGAACCAATATCTTTGGCAGAGCGGGCCTGCTCCAGCACCTTGTTGACCTCGTCGCGGGTTTCTCTTACCCGTGACCAAAGATCGGTTAGCTCGGGTTTGACCCAGGTTTCATCCACCGTGATCCAACCTGCGCCAAAAACAGATGGGTGACCGGTTTCATAGGACATAAACTGCCAGATATCTTCGGCCATGTGGGAGAGCACCGGTGCGATCGCTTTGGCCAGGTTCTCAATCACCACGGCCAGCACAGTCTGACAGCTGCGCCGCCGGGGCGAGTCAGCGGCGCTGATGTAGAGCCGGTCTTTGGCAATGTCCAGATAAAAGTTCGACAGATCGACCACGCAGAAGTTTTGTACCGTCTGGAAAAATCGGAAAAACTGATAGGACTCAAACGCTGCGTTGATCTCCGCGAAGACTTCCGTGATCCGGTGCAGCATGTAGCGATCGAGCACGGGCAGCTGGTCGTAGGGCACCGCGTCTTTGGCTGGGTCAAAATCATGCAGGTTGCCCAGCAAAAACCGCGACGTATTGCGGATCTTGCGATACACATCCGCCATCTGCTTGAGGATGGTTTTACCAATAGGCACATCTGATGAATAGTCCACCGATGACACCCACAGTCGCAGCACATCTGCACCGTAGGGGGGCTCTTGCTTTTGGTTTTTGCCCCCTTCCATGATCACGTAGGGGTCCATCACGTTGCCGAGGGACTTGCTCATCTTGCGGCCCTGCTCATCCAGGGCAAACCCGTGGGTGAGCACGGTGCGGTACGGCGCACAGCCGTGGGCGGCGACGCTGGTGAGCAGACTCGATTGAAACCAACCCCGGTGTTGGTCAGAGCCCTCTAGATAGAGCTCCACCGGGTAGTGCAGCCCCTCGCGCTGGTCGGCCACCGCCGCCCAGGATGAGCCCGAGTCAAACCACACGTCCATGGTGTCCATGCCTTTGCGATAGGTATGGCCGTTATTGAGATACGGTTCAGGCAGCAGGTCCTCCACCGACAGCTCCCACCAGGCATCAGAGCCTTTCTCAGCAAAGATCCCTCGGATATGACCGATGGTGTCCTGATTCATCAAGGGCTCGTTCGTCTCTTCGTCATAAAACACCGGGATCGGCATCCCCCAGCTGCGCTGCCGCGAGATACACCAGTCAGCCCGGTCGCCCACCATTGCCGTGATCCGATTTTGACCGCTGGCGGGAATCCACTCGACCTCATCAATGGCCTTGAGCGCCTCGTCGCGGAACCCGGCGACGGAGGCAAACCACTGTTCTGTGGCCCGATAAATCACCGGCTTTTTGGTCCGCCAGTCGTAGGGATAGCTGTGGGCGTAGGGGTCTTCTTTGAGCAGGGTGCCGCCCTCGGTCAAGGCTTCGATCACGGCTTCGGTGCCCGTAGTCAGCACTTTTAGCCCCTCGAACTGCCCCGTCCCAGCGGTATAGCGGCCCGCCTCGTCTACGAGAACAATGGGCTCAATGCCATGTTCCTGAGCGGCAAAAAAGTCTTCGGGGCCGTGGGCCGGGGCGCAGTGAACCAGGCCAGTCCCGGAGTCGGCGGTGATGTCATCCCCCGAGGCGATCACCGGGTTGGTTTGATCAAAGAGAGGATGTTTGTAGCTGGAACCCGCCAGGTCTTTACCCGTGAGGGTCGCCTTGACGGTTAGCGCCGTCTCAAACAGCTGAGACAGTCGCTCCACCGCATCCGCCGCCACCAGCACGTATTTTGGTGACTGGGGCTGGACTGATTGGAAGCCTTCGACCACGGCATACTTCAGATCGGGCTTGCCCCGAGTGAACTGGTTTGAGACCAGGGTCCACGGGGTCGTCGTCCACACGGCCAGGCCCAGGTCATCGCGGTAGTCTTTTAAGCTGGCCTGGGCGGTGTCAGAGAGGGTTGCGATCGCAAACACCACATAGACACTGCGCGAAACATGATTATCCGGGTATTCCAGCTCAGCCTCCGCCAGCGCCGTGAGAGAGCTGGGGCTCCAATATACCGGCTTCAGGCCCCGATAGATATGGCCGTTTTCGACCATTTTGCCAAACACATCCAGCTGGGCCGCCTCATACTCGGGCTGTAAGGTCGCGTAGGGATGCTCCCAATCGCCCCAAACGCCAAACCGCTTGAACCCTGTGCGCTGCTTATCAATCGTCTCCGTGGCAAATTCCTTCGCTTTTTGCCGCAGACTGAGCGGCGTCAGCTTAGCCCGCTCTTCCTTTTTGACCGTTTGCAGCACCTTCAGCTCAATCGGCAACCCGTGGCAGTCCCAACCGGGCACATAACGCACCTTGCGACCCTTGAGCAGCTGATACTTGTTAATAATGTCTTTGAGAATTTTGTTGAGGGCGTGACCCATGTGCAGAGGACCGTTGGCATAGGGCGGCCCATCGTGCAGCACAAACACCTCACCCGGATTTTCCTGGGAGAGGGTTTCGTAAATGTGGTTCTCAGTCCAAAAGGCTTGGAGTTCAGGCTCACGCTTGACGGCATTAGCCCGCATACTAAACTCGGTTTTGGGGAGCAGAACCGTCTCTTTGTAGCTTTTGGTTTCAGTCACGACGTCATTAACAAAGGGTGTATTAAGGGTATCAACCTCCAGCCATTCTGCCTTAGAAACTCTGTTGGCTTCAAGGTTAAACGGGGACTTCTTGCCAAAGTTATATTTTTGGGGTTGGGTGGGGTTGCTGCGCTTGGTGAGGTGGTGAGGCGCTGCGCTTGGTGGGGACGCTTTCGCTCGGTGGGGACGCTATGTTTAGTGGGGACGCTGCGCTGGTGAGTATGTCTTCCCCTCCCCTGCTCCCTCTGCTCCCCTGCTCCCCCGCCCCCCTGCCCCCTCTGCCCCCTCTGCCCCCTCTGCCCCCTCTGCTCCCCTGCCCCTTCTGCTCCCCTGCCCCCTC
>JBCBQD010000284.1:0-6915 GCA_039820425.1 Cyanobacteria bacterium J06635_1 | reverse complement strand
GCCTATCACTGACCGTCCCCCTGCGGCCCTGGATCGGCTAGACCATCAAACTGAATAGAGCATATTCGAGATTTTGGCTGAATTTTAGAGTTTAGATTTTGGATTGTAGAAAGTTCCCCCACTCCCCCACTTCCCTATGCTCTCCACCACCTACCTCGGCCTTAACCTCCACTCGCCTTTAGTCGTTGGTGCCTGTGGCCCCCTGACTGAAAATCTCAGCCACCTGCGTCAGATCGAGGACGCTGGAGCCGGGGCGATTGTTCTCCACTCTCTGTTTGAAGAACAGCTCCAGAAAGACAGCTTCGAGCTGGAATATTACCTAACTCAGAGCACCGAGAGTTACGCCGAAGCCCTCACCTACTTTCCCCATCAGCCCCTTTTCCATGTCAATGCTGAAACTTATCTAGACCATATCCAGGCAGCTAAGGCGATGGTCGATATTCCCATCATTGCTAGCCTCAACGGCAATACCCCCGGCGGTTGGACTGACTATGCCGAGCAGATTGAAGCCGCTGGGGCTGATGCTTTGGAGCTCAATATCTATGCCGTACCCACTAACCCCAACCAGACGGCAGCCCAGATTGAGCAATCCTATCTCGACATCGTCCGAGCCGTAACCTATGCCGTTAATATCCCTGTCGCTGTCAAACTCAGCCCCTATTTCACTAATCTGGCCAATTTTGCCCATCGACTCTCAAATGCTGGCGTTAATGGTCTGGTTCTATTCAATCGGTTTTATCAACCCGACATTGACCTGGAAGCGCTGCAGGTCTCTCCCCACACCTTGCTTAGTACGCCCCAAGATTTGCGCCTACCCCTGCGGTGGATTGCAATTTTGTACGGCACGTTGCCCTTAGATTTTGCCGCAACAGGTGGCGTTCATCGAGCTCAGGATGTGATCAAACTGTTGATGGCCGGCGCTAATGTTACCCAGATGGTGAGTGCCCTGCTGCGTCACGGTATCGATCACCTGCATACCGTAGAAAAAGACATGCAAGGCTGGTTGCAAGAACACAGATATGACTCGATTCAGGATCTCCAGGGCAGCATGAGTCAGATCTACTGCCTCGACCCTGGTGCTTTTGAACGCGCCCAATATGTCAAATCGATTCAGACCTATCAAAGGCATCACTTGTCAGGAGTAGCAGGTTGAAAAGAGACATCAAACATCAGCCCCCCTCTCCCCTCATCCCCCCAACCCTTTGAGAAACCGCTACCACATCTGTACCCCTCCCTCCCTCTCTCCTGCCCATGCTCCCCTCAACCCTCCCCAAGAAAATTGGCATTCTCACCAGCGGCGGCGACTGTCCTGGCCTCAATGCAGCCATTCGAGCTGTCGTTAAATGTGCTACTGGGCGTGGTTGGGAAGTCTATGGCATTCCCTACGGGACACAAGGGTTCATCAACCTAGAACAGGGAAACTGCGGTGTTCAGGATTTGCGACTAAAAGACCACGGCTTCGACATTCCAGGTATGCTCCACGGTGTCGATATTCTCCAATTCTTGAGTGGCAGCATTCTTGGCGCATTGAATAAAGGCGACCCTAGCGATCCCCACATTGCTCAAGAGATTCTCGATGGCTATCGGTTACTCGAACTCGATGCCCTAGTTACCCTGGGCGGTGACGGCAGCCTCGACATTATTAATGATTTAGCCGAGCAGGGCAACTGGAACTGGATCGCGATTCCCAAAACAATTGATAACGACGTCCCATTTACTGAGCGCTGCCTCGGCTTCGATACGGCGGTCGATACGGTCACCCGCGCCCTCTATGACCTTACCTTTACCGCCGCTAGCCACAGTCGCATCATCGTGGTGCAGGTAATGGGACGTGATGCCGGGCACCTGGCATTACAGGCTGGCATTGCCGGTGGTGCAGACGTGATTTTGATTCCAGAGCTGACTCCGAGAATTGATGACAGGATCCTTGATGGAATTTGCCAGCAGATTATGAAACTCCGACAGGCCGATCGTCAGTTTGCGTTGGTTGTCATTGCAGAAGGGGTTCACAATCAGACTGGGGTCAAAGAAAAATATATTGGCGATTACTTGGCCCAGCAGATTCAACACCATAGCAATCACCTTTGCCAGACGGGGTTGCCCGAATTCTGCTATGCAGAATACTTTGCCAATCGCTTGGCCCAGCAAATCCAATCCTACGGCAAACAACTGTGTCAGAATGGGTTGCCCGAACTTTGCTATCTCAAAAATTTAGAAACACGAGCCACAACCCTAGGCCATATTCAGCGCAGCAGCGTGCCATCCTCCTTTGATCGTCTGCTCGCCGCCGCCTTTGGTCGCAAGGCGGTTGAGTTGATTGCAGCGGAACAATATCAGCAATTAGTGATTTGGGCCCAAGGTCGGGTCGAGAGCAAACCCCTTGACGCGGTAATGCCGTTAATTAAGCAGCGGCATCAAGCCCATCGTTGTCCCAGCCCATTAGAACCTGACGATTCTTGGGTGCAGACAGCCCGTGATTTAGGGATTTATATGGGCGACCCTGTGGATTTATCGATAGACAGGTCGGCTTTGATCACCCTCCCTTCCGAGGCAACAGGGCATGAAATATGTCAATGAGTATCGTGATGAAACACTCGTTCAAGAGTATGTCAGGGCGATCGCATCGCTGATCACCCAACCCTGGACCCTGATGGAAATTTGTGGCGGCCAAACCCACACCATCGTTAAATATGGCCTCGACCAACTGCTGCCTGCCGAAATCACGTTGATTCATGGGCCTGGCTGTCCGGTCTGCGTCACCGATGCTGCCCTGATCGATCAAGCACTTACCCTAGCAGCCCAACCCGACATCATCTTTTGTTCCTATGGCGATATGTTGCGGGTGCCAGGTACCGCCACGGATTTACTGAGCGTTAAGGCTCAGGGCGGTGACGTGCGAATCGTCTACTCTCCTCTAGATGCTTTAGCCTTGGCCCACAGTCACCCAGACCGAGAGGTGGTGTTTTTTGCCGTTGGGTTTGAGACTACCGCTCCAGCTACGGCTATGGCAGTCTACCAGGCGCATCAGCAACAAATTGAGAACTTTTCAGTGTTGATTGCCCATGTGCTTGTTCCCCCAGCAATGGAGGCGATTTTGGCCTCCCCTGACTGTCGGGTGCAGGGCTTTTTAGCAGCTGGTCATGTTTGTACAGTCATGGGATATGAAGCGTATCATGCGATCGCAGAAAAGTATGACGTCCCTATCGTGGTGACTGGCTTTGAACCTGTTGACATCTTGCAAGGGATTTATCGCTGCTTACAGCAGCTCGAAGCAGGAAATGCTGAGGTCGAAAACCAATACGCTCGCTCTGTTCAAGCCCAAGGCAATCTGTTGGCACAACACCTCATGGAGCAGATTTTTCAGGTTGTTCCCCGAGTGTGGCGAGGGCTGGGCAGTCTGACCCAGAGTGGCTTAGGACTAAACAAACCCTATGATTACCTGGATGTCCAGGTGCGGTTTGCAGACCGACTTCGCTTCCAGGCTGGTCTTCTGAGTGCAGACAACACCTGCATTAGCGGTCTCGTGTTGCAGGGTTTGAAAAAGCCCCGTGACTGTCCTGCCTTTGGAACGCGTTGCCGCCCCGAACATCCCCTTGGGGCTCCAATGGTGTCTTCGGAGGGAGCCTGTGCAGCCTACTATCGCTATCGCTCAGCCTCATAAGTTCCCCACCCTTTTTCTTTAGGATTGGAGGTGAAGCCGAGTTCTGTGGATACCCCATCCATCCTCATAGCGTGAAAAATATTCAGCAGACCTCAATGTGGCTTTCGCTACGCTACGGTTCCAGTCGACCTCAATCAAGCGCCAGTTATTACCGTTAGGCTGCCAAAGGAGGACATCATGACAACCGTTAAGGCTTTCATCAAAAGGTATTCAGTGCTGACCTACTTCGCCCTAACGTTCGCAATCTCGTGGAGTGGCGTACTCATCCTGGGCATGCCGCTAGGCATGCCAACCACTAGCGAGCAATTCGAGAAGCTATGGCCCATCGTATTCCTACCATATTTCCTTGGCCCCAGCATCGCCAGCCTCCTCTTGATCGGCCTCGTCTATGGAAAGGCGGGGTTTCATGAACTTCTATCTCGGTTGCGCAGGTGGCGGGTAGGCGTTCGCTGGTACGCAGTGGCTCTCCTAATCGCCCCGCTCCTTGCAATGGTGATACTCTTTGTACTTTCGCGAGTCTCCTCAGTATTTCTCTCCAGCATACTCACTACGGATGACCGGGTTAGCCTGATGCTATCCGGTATTGCAGCGGGGCTTATTTTTGGAGGTTTAATGGAGGAGTTGGGTTGGACGGGATTCGTCGTGCCCGAGATGAGGCGGCGTTACGGTGTCTTGACCACTGGGCTCATCCTAGGCGTCCTGTGGGGAGCGTGGCACTTCCTGCCAACCTTCTGGGGATCCGGCAATGCCTCTGGAGCACTTGACCTGCCTCGCTTCCTACCGGGGTTATTCTTCCACTATGCGGGACTGTCGGCCTTCAGGGTTCTAATGGTGTGGGTTTACGACCATACCGAGAGTCTGCTTGTGGCGATATTCATGCACGCGAGTCTCACCGCCAGTGCGCTCTTCATCCTCGCACCTTCGGTGGAAGGGGTGCCCCTCTTTACCTATTACCTGATACTGGCAACTGCGCTGTGGGTGGTCGTTGCCGTAATTGCGGTGACCAACGGCGGGCAGCGGGATCGCCATGGGTATCGCTGGGATGCTTAGCACACAGTAATCTAGCTTGCCGTATTGCCCAAAGCTTTGTGGCTACGGCTATACCTTTGCCAGGACTAAAGGGTTGGATAAAGCGGATAGTATCAACGGTTCCAAGGGCATTGACCAGGGCTGGATAACCTTGTTGGATGGCTCCAGAGATGAGTGGCCAATAGCGCAAATTAAGTATTCGCAAGTCCCCACACTCATCCACTCCTCTAGCACCTCTGATGAGATGACCAGGGTAGCTGGGGAGCCTGCTTGCATAGGAATTGTTAACTGCAGCGATCGCTCATTTCTCAGCTCAGGTAACAGGGCCTGAATATCATACTGGCAACCTATCGGCTCAGGTAGCGCACCGATGAAAAATTGGCGCGTCACATTGGCTGCGCTGAGTTGCTTACCCAAGACCAGGTTGAGAATCAAGGGTTGGGTTGCATCAAGATGGATAGTCTGCGACTGCGTGATAAGCCGTAAATCAACCCCCCGACGCCTGCCTTCCATTTGCTTTAAGACGGTCACCTGCCAGAGGTTGCCGTCTGTATCTGGCAAGACGTGTTGGGCTTGATAGACCCACTGATCAGCGTCTTCTAAAAGCTTTACTTTAGCTAGGGCAACCGGAGTAGACCACCCAACGATCAGCAATAGCGTTAGCCCTAGGATCACGAGCAGCTTCGCCAGCGTTTTGCAGAGACGAGGCTGCACCGTTATGTGGAGAATTGTCGAAACTGCTGCACTGATCAGGCTTGCAGACTGACGGGTCAGCTTTCTCGCGATCGCGAGAAAGCTAAGAAGTCGTTTCATAGTGCCTGTCTCCTCCCAAATAGCTCAATAGCGGTTGGAGGCTATGCCCTTCCTGATTTAACCAGGCGGTTAGATCAGCTGGGGGCCGGATCTCCGCCAAGAAAGCTTTTAGGGTTTTGCCTTCAAGACTTTCTGTGTCGAGGAGAGTTTGGGCAATACGCTCCAGAACATCCCGGTTTCGCATCAAAATCTCTAGCGCCATCTGATGGGCTTGATCAATGAGATCCTTAATCTCACCGTCGATTACCTCTGACAGTTGAGGACTTACTGTCCGTCGCGGTTGTGACAACCCCTCCAAAAATTGCGACTGATTGCGATCAACCGCAACCGGGCCGAGGGTTTTGCTCATGCCATAGAGGGTGATGCAACGTTCAGCCAGATCAGTCGCCTTTTGAATATCATCACTGGCTCCCGTAGAAACTTTGCTAAATACCAGTTCCTCAGCTGCTCGCCCGCCGAGCAAGGTGGCTAATCGACCTCGAATTTCATCTTCGATCATCAAAAACCGATCATCTTCTGGAAGCTGCAATGTGTAACCCAAAGCAGCTACCCCACGAGGCACAATTGAAATCTTCTCAACAATGCCAGCCCCAGGCATCAACGCGCCAACGATGGCATGGCCCGCTTCGTGATAAGCCACCGTGCGTTTTTCAAGCTCGTTGAGGATGCGTGATTTTTTCTCTAACCCGGTAAGGATGCGCTCAATCGCCTCATTAAAATCGGCCAGGGTGACTGCGACTCGATTCTTGCGGGCCGCCAGCAGTGCCGCTTCATTCACCAAATTGGCCAGATCGGCACCCGCAAAACCGGGGGTACGGGCAGCCAGTTTGTCCAACACGACATCGTTAGCTAACTGGACATTTTTGGCATGCACCTGCAAAATGGCTGCTCGCCCCTGGCGATCGGGGCGGTCTACCACAATCCGTCGGTCAAATCGCCCTGCTCGCAGCAGCGCTGGATCGAGGACTTCAGGTCGGTTAGTCGCGGCCAGTAAAATCACCCCAGCATTGGGTTCAAAGCCATCCATCTCCGCCAGGAGTTGATTGAGGGTTTGTTCCCGTTCATCATTGCCTGCAAAGGGACCATTGGCCGTGCGAGATTTGCCCAATGCATCTAGCTCATCAATGAAGACAATGCAGGGGGCTTGCTGCTTTGCCTGCTCAAACAGATCGCGCACCCGAGATGCCCCGACCCCGACAAAGAGTTCAATAAATTCCGATGCAGAAATGCTAAAGAAAGGAACCGCTGCTTCTCCGGCGATCGCCCGCGCCAGTAGGGTTTTGCCCGTGCCTGGTGGCCCAACTAGCAAAACACCCTTGGGAATTTTGGCACCCAACCGCGTATACTTCGCCGCATTTCTCAAAAAGTCAACAATTTCTTGCAGCTCGGCTTTGGCCTCATCCACCCCCGCC
>JBCBQD010000283.1:0-7023 GCA_039820425.1 Cyanobacteria bacterium J06635_1 | reverse complement strand
GAGTCTTTGCCCTGCATCCGCCGGGCCAGCTGATCAATCTGGGTGGGTAGGGCTTCGGTGCGATCGCACGCATACTGCACCGTGCCCAATAGCTCCATCTGGTGGGCGGTGGTGAGTAACTGGGTGGCCTCTGTTTTGAGTAAATCGGCGGTTTGGGTGAGCTGTTGGGCCTGCTGACGCACCGACTGTAGCTCTTTGGAGAGGGCCGGGTTATCCAGTTCGATGATGATCGGCTCGCGGGTTTTGAGGAAGGTGGCCCCGGCGGTTGCGATCGCAGCCGCCCCTGGAATCGCCACCCCGCTGGGCAGTCGCACCAGCCGCACCCCGACTATCAAAAAGATCCCGCCTGCTAGCACCGCCAGGGGATAGTGCAATGGGTTTGCGAGTTTCATAGACTTCATGGAGAGACTTAAAACTCCAACTGTAAATCGGCCATTAGCTTAGAGATGGTGGCGGGGTCTCCCTTACGATAGTAGCCCCCATTAAGACTGGCGATTTGCTCTAGGGCCTCTGGGTCAAAATCGCCCTCGCGACCGTAACCGACTGTAAAAAACGCAATCCGTTGATCGCTATTAAAGCCACTTTCTTTGAGCTCTTCACCCAGTTGATTGAGCGAAAGCGCAGATTCAGAATCTTCACCATCGGTGAGAATCAAGACCGCATTAATAGCTTCATCGCGCAGATTTTGTTGTAGCCAGTTGCGGGCTTCCAGGGCAGAGTCGTACAGGCGGGTGCCGCCATTGGCCTGCAAGCTGCTGACAAACTGTAAACCTCGGTTGCGCCCATTGGGGCTACCGTCCACCAGGACTGGCGGGCGGATCTCACTGTCAAAATCAATCAGGGCAATCTGATCCTTGGGGCCGAGATTCTCAACGTAGGTTTTCAGCGTATTTTGCACAGCCGGGAGTTTGTTGCCCTCCATCGAGCCAGAGGAATCGACCACGACCACCACCAACGAAGGTTTCTTGGCGACGTCCTCCCAGGCGGTCAGCATGACTTCTACCACGTCAGGTGCAGGCGGACGATAAGAGTCGTAGCTGGCCTGGGGGTCAACCCCAAACTCAGGGGTGAACTTCGGCCCCAGGGCTACACCGGGGGTGGCTGGACGCAGGCCCAAATTTGCCGCAATTTGCTGAGCGTCAGGAGATTGCAGATATTCAATGATTTGCTCAGCGGCTTCGCGCTCCTGGGCACTGACCCAGGGCGCATTGGGTAAAATCGCCCGCATGTTTGAGGTGAAGGTGGCCTTGGGATAAACCGCCTTGTATCGGGTGGCCCCGGTTGGCAGGTTGCTGTTGGCCTCAATCACCGATGATTCGTACACTGAGCCGATGGAGGCCCAAAACGGACCATTCTCTACCATGGCCTCGGCCAGGGAGCCGGTGGAGACGCCGTAGCGGGTGATCTTGTTTTGGATTTTTTGGACCGCCCCTTGATGCTGTTGTACATCCTCAGCGACCAGGGTTTCAGGACGCTTGGCCGACACCGAGGCAAACTGGGCAACCAGGGTTTGCAAGCCTGAGTTAGACCGGGTGGGAGCCGTGTGAACGTAGTGGATAGGCTGGGCTGAGCTGTTGGCGTCCAAATCTTGGTGGGTTTTGGCGGTGACCAGGGCTGCAAATAAATCGTCTACCTGTTGCAGCCCTGAGGCCAAATCCTCCGGCACCATAAAGACCATCGGGCTATTGGCCAGCAGGGGCGAGTCGGTAATCTCTGGGATATAGCCCTGCCCTGGGAAAATTTGCGCCATGCGGTAGCGGAGCTGGCTTTGATAAATTTCACCGTCCACCGAGAGTAAGGTGGGAAACTCCGCTGCATCGGCCTGGAGGGTGCCCTGTTGTAACTGGGTTGCCAGGATCGTTGTTGTCTCAACGACATCTCCGCTACCCTGGGCTTCGCAGGTCAGGTGAAAGGCTTCGCCGCTGGCCAGTGTCGGATCTTGCTGGTTGTATTGGGTGGCGGCCTCTTCGCAAAAATGTTTGAGGGCACTGCCCACCAAAAACTTCACTTCAAAACCGCGACCGCCACCGTTGCCCCCTGTGGATATCCCGAGCACGCAGCTGTTTAGCATCAGGGCTCCTAAAACAGCCGTGCTGGTCTGTATCCAATGTTTGGGTTTCAATCTCATAGTTGACATTGACCGGTAAGACTTTAATTAATCACTACAGAGCTGGATGGCTTTGTTCCGTATTGCCTTCATAAAGCGTCGCCAACTCAGTCAATTCAACTGTTCCCAAAACCTAAATCTAAATCTCTTAGATAGACCATTTAGATGGGCACTATAAGGCCGCAATTACTGGGATGGGCCTTACCTATGAAATCTACTTTCTTGACTGTGGCTGCTTTGCCAGCGCTGCTATCGACTTTTGCTGCTCTTTTTGCTGCTCTGCCGGCTAAGGCAAACCTCTCTTGCTACATGGATTATCCGGGGAGTTATACGCTTAATCTAGAGTCACTCTGCAGCGGCAACACGGCTATTGGCAACCTGTCTGAGGCATCTGTTGAGGCTGCTGAGGGTGAGCCGTCTGAGGGGAATGCTTCTTATAGTGAGGCTGATATTTTGCAACTGCAGATCACCCGTCCGGTGATTGAAACGACTGCAGTGACTGGCGATCTGGTGCAGGGTAGAACTCTTTCTGGTACGTTTTATAACCCCTATGCCAGGATGAGCAACCGCGTTACTTTGTTCTACAGTGTCCAAACCAGTCAGGAACTGAAGACGGGGACGATGATGGCCCCTGCGATCGCACCCAACAACCGCACCCAAATTGAAGTCCCCATGCCAGACCTCCGAGGCGTCGTCGAATCCTACCAATTCGAGATTTTGGACTAATTCTACTGATGCTAAATGCCGCGTCGCCTTTGCCCCCTCCCCTTTGCCCCTTCCCCCTCTGCTCCCCGAGCAGCCGCGTCGCCCCTACTCCCTTCGCCCTTCCCCTTTCGCCCTTCCCCTTAATCGCATATATTTGGCCGATTTTTTCGTGACTGAGCCCCTTTGGACTGCTATCTTGAGTGGGGGAATGCACATGATTACGGTGATTGCATGGGGAATACCTATAAACGGGTACTGCTAAAGCTTAGCGGCGAAGCACTGATGGGCAACTTGACCTACGGCATTGATCCAGCTGTCGTAGATTCGATCGCTCAGGAAGTGGCCGACGTCGTGAGTCAAGCGGTTGAAGTCGCCATTGTAGTGGGCGGCGGCAATATTTTTCGGGGCGTCAAAGGGGCCTCTGCCGGGATGGATCGGGCCACCGCCGATTATATTGGGATGCTGGCAACGGTGATGAATGCGATGACTATGCAAGATGCATTGGAACGCATTCAAGTGCCCACGCGGGTTCAGACAGCGATTTCAATGCAAGAAATGGCAGAACCTTACATTAGACGTCGAGCCATTCGCCACCTTGAAAAAAAGCGCGTGGTGATTTTTGGAGCGGGTTCTGGTAATCCGTTCTTTACTACAGACACCACCGCCGCACTGAGGGCTGCTGAGATCAATGCTGAGGTCTTGCTCAAGGCCACAAAGGTTGACGGTGTGTATGACTCTGACCCCAAAGTTAATCCCAGCGCTAAGCGTTACCAGAGCTTGACCTACAGCCATGTTTTAGCCAAAGATCTAAAAGTAATGGATGGCACAGCGATTGCGTTGTGCAAAGATAACAACATCCCCATCAAGGTGTTTGATTTGTCCGTTGAGGGCAATATCCGCCGGGCCATGATGGGCGAATCTATTGGCACGATTGTGGGAGGCTCTTGTGAAGTTAGCTGATATGGGCGATATCGAACAAGCGATGCAAAAGGCAGTGGAGGCTGCCCAGCGCTCGTTCAATACGATTCGGACTGGGCGCGCGAATGCCTCTTTGCTAGACCGAATTATGGTTGACTATTATGGCAGTGCGACCCCACTCAAGTCACTGGCGAATATTAGCACCCCTGACTCTAGCACGCTCATGGTGCAACCCTATGATGCTAGTTCGGTCGCTTCGATTGAAAAGTCGATTTCAATGTCTGATATTGGGTTAACCCCCAATAATGACGGCACCGTTATCCGCCTCAATATTCCACCGCTGACCAATGAGCGTCGTAAAGATTTTGTCAAAATAGCCTCTAAATACGCTGAGGAAGCTCGGGTCGCTGTGCGCAATGTTCGCCGGGACGGCATTGACCTGTTTCGCAAGCAAGAAAAGAGCAGCGATATCTCAGAGGATGAGTCTCGAGATTTGCAAGATCAGGTGCAAAAACTTACCGATAAGTATATTGAGAAAATTGACGAGGCTCTGGCCAGCAAAGAAAAGGCGATCATGACCGTTTAGGGGTGGCCCCTTAGAAAAGTTCTTGGGTTGGGTGTATCTCGTAACGTATGTTTGATTGTGTAGTGGTCGGCGCAGGTCCGGGCGGTAGTGCAGCGGCCTACCAATTGTCTAAGGCAGGGCGTTCGGTGCTCTTACTGGATAAAGCTGTCCTGCCCCGTTACAAGCCTTGCAGCGGGGCGGTGTCTCCCAGCATTGCCGGTTGGTTTGATTTTGATTTTGAACCCGTCATCGATCTCAAGGCCCGGCGGGTTCGATATACCTGGAAGCTTGGGGATGTCGTTGACGCCGAGTTGCAAACGTCTGAACCTATTTGGATGGTCAGACGGGAGGTTTTTGATCAATTTTTGGTGACCCAGGCCCAGCAACAAGGGGTTGAGCTCAAAGATGCGACTGCTGTAACGGGAATTGAGTTTCAGGGGGATGGTTGGCAGGTACAAACAGGGTCAGGGGACTTTGTCGGGCGCTATTTGATCGCGGCGGATGGGGCTACCGGACCGATGGCAGATTGGCTTGGCTTTAAACCCCACAAGCTCCGTCGGGCAAGCGTCTTAGAAGTCAGAACGGCTGAGTCTACGGTGGACAGCGCCATCAGTTTTGAATTTGGATTGATTAAAAACGGCTGTCTCTGGAGTTTTCCCAAAGCCCAAGGGTATTCGATCGGGGTGAGCGCTTTTTTGGGTCACGATCTCAAAGATAGCCGATCCCCTTTATCTCAATACGCCCCGAGCTTTGGGGTCAGCCTGGAACAAGGGCAGCTCTATGACCATGCCCTCAAGTTTTGGGATGGCAATCGCCCCCTCCATACCCAACGAGCCGTGGTCGTGGGGGAGGCCGCAGCCATGGTGGATCCACTGTCGGCAGAGGGTATCCGCCCGGCCATCTTTAGCGGCCTCAAAGCAGCGGCAGCAATCCATCGGGCACTCTCAGGAGAAACCGATGCCCTGGCCACCTACACCGACACCATTCATGCCGAGTGGGGGGCTGATATGCAGTGGGCGCAGCGCATTGCTAGGGTCTTTTTCCGGTTTCCGCAGATGGGCTATCGGGTTGGCATCAAACGTCCATCGGCTACCGAGCGGCTGGGGCAGCTACTGGCAGGCGACATTCACTACAGTGATATTGCCAATCGGGTGATTAAGCGGATGAGTACGGGCTGGCTCCCAGGACGGGGGAGCTAAACCGCCCGAAAACTAATGTTTAAGGTCGCCCAGCTAGAAACCTCTAAGGAATAGGCATCGGAGGCCGTCGCTGCCTCAGCGGACTGACTGCTCAAATCGTTCAGCAGCGCTTGGATGACGTCCAGGGCGTTATCAGCCAGGTTAATGCGTTGGCCTGTGCTTCTGCCAGCCAGGGGCAATAGGGTTTGAAGGGTCTCTGTAAAGGGCACCTGGCTAAAGACCGCATAAGTATCAACATCCCTAGCAGGTTCTTCGATGCTCCAATTGGTCCCAGCTTGGGGCACGTTCACAGACTGTCCTGGCAAAATTACCAAATTCTCTTGGGCGGCACTCACCGTGACCTCGCTGTTGTCTGTCCGTGAGAGAGGAGGGAAAAAAGCATTGGGGCGCTCCCGTCCGTCCAGGCTAATCAGCATAAAATAAACGGGGGTTTGACCAAAATTAAACAGACGATATCGAACCCGACTACCCAGGTTGAGATTAAGTGGTCGCTCCTGTTTACTCATCAGCCCGGCCAATCGGCTCTGGGGAAGGGAGGTCTCTGATCGCAGGGTTTCGCGCTGTTGCAGCAGTTTTTCTTGGGGGGTGACCATTTCCAGGTTGACGCGCACTGGCATGTGTGAAGACGCTTGGTTTTCGGTCAATCGCAGCAGCTTCATGGCCAGCATCGTCTCGAGCTTGGGGGTGAGGCGAGTGATGGCAGCCTTAATTGCTTCATCCTCTTTAACCAGCGTGCCGGGAATGAGCTGATGGGTTGGTAAAAACAGACCATAGGCTTCTGCTTGCTCAGGGGTAGCCTGGGCAGTGGCAAGACTCGCTGTGAGGGCAGCTTCTTGGGAAGCCAGGGTTTTGCCAAACAGGCAGTCTGCGGGTTGCTCTGAGGTGGTCAGGGAGCTCACGAAGGGCAGAGACGATAGGGCACTGGTGGCATCGACCCGTTCAATCCGTTTCAGGCTGTTGTCTAAGGCCACCACTAGGTTTACGTTTTTGGGTAAAACTCGCGTTGCCTCGCAAAGCCGCTGGCCTATAAACCATCCCCCGTCAGCCCCGTCTGGCCAGCGGGCTTTGGCTTTAAGTCCCTGGCGCGATCGCAACTGCACCTTAGGCCCCAATCCCCCGGCGGGATCAAAGGCTTGCATCCAGGTCTGGGTGTCGGTGTACTGCACAATTTCGGCCGACAGACCCCCGAGCCAAATGTTAGCGGTGCGGCCATCGGATGCGATCGCGCTAACCACCGCATCGGCAGGGTTAGCGATCAGCTCAGCGCCGTCATAGAGTTTATCGACCTCAGGCTGACGTTTGCCAGTTGCAATGGGCAGTTGTTCTGGCACCCACTGGGTAACGGTTTCACGGGTGCGACCCAGGGTCGTATAAATCTTGGTAGCGGGGGTGGCCGACCACAGATACCGGGTTAGCGCATAGGTAAAGAGTCCGGCGCTAAATTCATCCCAGGCCCGCTCTACGACGGGTTGCTCTGGCCTGGCCGCCCGCAGCAACAACCCTGGAAACAGCGTAGGCACCTCCGGCTT
>JBCBQD010000282.1:0-7041 GCA_039820425.1 Cyanobacteria bacterium J06635_1 | reverse complement strand
AGCTGCCAGCAGCGTTCAAGGCGATTGGCCAACTCGAGGCGAGGTTTAGACGCCCAAGCGACCACACTCCATAGCTGAATGGCAGCGTGGGGTGTGGTCACCTCTACCTCAAGGGGACAATAGCCCTGACATCGGCAAGGAATATCCAGTGCCTGAAGCCGAAAGTACACTTGCCATCGCTCGACGCAGTTAACCGAAAAAAGAGGGTTAAATTCTGATTGAGACGCTGATTGTGGGGTCATGGATTTATTTCTGTAGAGATAGTGATAACACTCGTCTTAGAAGCTATTGTCAAAAAGCTTTTGGCATTGTGCGCCGTGGGGGCTTGTAACCTAACCTATGAGACTCTTTTAAATTGAAGGATTTTCCTAAATGGGAATGACTTCTGATTTCCTTGATAAGTAAAAGTTAGGGATTACTCTGGTGACTTAATAAGTTCTAAATTTATTGACAGTCTATAAGTAGAAGCCATTTTCATTAGTGACTCCTGAGAATTCGTGTCGAGATGAGAGAGGGCTGTTTGAAGTCAGTGAGTGCGCTTAATTCTGGGTGATTAGTAACACGTTGGAGTTATCTTTTATTGAGAATGGATGTTACATATAAGCAGCTGAAAAGCCTGTTCAATAAGGAATTTACTCGTTTTCAATAAGCTATACTTCATAGGTAATTGCAAAAGTAAATGTCTTTTTCAAAAACCATTGATTCATCAGGTCACTAAGCATTGAGTCGAGCCAAAAGTGGATCACTGGCGTTTTGGAGACATCGCACACGATTTCGGAAACTGGCTAGGAAAAAATTATGACTAACCCATCTGCATTAGTAACCCCCTTTGGTCAAGTTGCTGACAATGTCATCTTGCTAGAGTCGTCTGTAACTGCACCCATTTGTGAAGGCTTAAATATCGCCCTGGCAAGTTTTCAAGCACTCTACCTCCAATATCAAAAACATCACTTTGTGGTAGAGGGCGCAGAGTTTTTGCAACTGCACGAATATTTTGAAGACGCCTATGGTCAATCCCGAGATCACGTTCACGATCTGGGTGAACGTTTGGATGGTCTGGGCGGAGTCCCGGCAGCTAGCTTCAGTAAACTGGCTGAGCTGTGTTGCTTTACCCCTGAGCCCGACGGCATTTATCGCTGTCGTCAGATGATCGAAAACGATTTGCAGGCAGAACAAGCTATCCTTCAGGTAATCCGCCGTCAGGCTGCTCAAGCCGAAAGCTTGGGCGATCGAGCCACTCGCCACCTGTACGAAACGATTTTGTTGAAAACCGAAGAACGTGCTTATCACTTGGGCCACTTTCTTGCGAACGACACGTTGGTTACTTTCAATAACAACTAAGGGATCCAAACTAGAGATTCGATTAAGGAAGTTGAGATTAAGTCACCTCCCACTATTTGGGAATGCTTGCTGTAAAAGCAACGTATTAAGGCTCTGCTGACAGAAGTATTGCCGTCAGGGTGACGGCCTGATTATCCGTGCAACCCATATTTAGACCCCGCGAAAGCCCCAAATCGGGGCTTTTTTATTGGCAAATATTTCCAACCAGAAGTGTAGCCCTAAATGGTAATTGATGGCAAGAAGGATTCAGGATATTCATCTGTTTAGCAAGGCAGCTGGGTGAATCCTTTGGGGATCTGCGTGTCTTAGGCTTAGCCACTTAATTTAACTTGCTGCCAGCAATCCGTAACGTTTATATATGTATACATTTTTAGACCTGGGCTATGAGTCCATCGGCACTTTTGTCGGCGGATAAAGTGCCCCTGCCGGGTCACTTTACCTAAAGCGTTAAAGCCCATCTTGCTCGGTTATTCTCAATCATCATCATGCAAGAAATATTCTCAATAAGGGAGGGTTATGAGCTAGAATGGTGGCTAAATTGACCGAGCTAGATTTTTGGGAGCCCAATGTCTCAGGTAGAAACATCTCAGGTAGAAACATCCCAGGTAGAACCATCTCAGATCGCTGCAAAGCTAACGCCAAAGACAATGGCCGCGTCAAAAGGTGAGTTTTATCTGGAGGGACGCTTTGCCGGGTTTGCAGCAGGCAAAAAGTCACCATTCAAATACTTATGTTTAGAAACCACCACAGGCACCCATCAAATCAAGCTGAATAAGTCGCTGCGACTCATGCTTTTTCGTCATCTGGCGGTTGGGGATGGGGTGCGGGTTGTGGGCAGGCAAACCCTTGATAAAGAGACTGAAGAGCCTAAACTCAAAGCCCGTGAAGTCTTAAAAGTGGACTTGCCTTCTGCAAATTTCTTGGCTCGCCCTGAGGCTCACCCTGAGCAGCATAGCCAGACAAGGAAGGCCCAGACAAGGAAGGCCCAGACAAGGAAGACCCAGACAAGGAAGACCCAGAAAAAGGCCAAGATCCTGATCTGCCAGAAGTCGAGCTGCCGCAAGCGGGGGAGTCAGGCTATTTGTCAGGCTCTGGAGGCGGCTCTGGGTGAAGCCGGTTTAGAAGGATCAGTCAGTATCAAATTAACGGGCTGTATGGATCGATGTAAGGCCGGCCCCAATGTGGTGGTGATGCCAGATAAGACTCGCTATACCCGAGTCACCCCTAAGCAAATATCAACCTTAGTTAGTCAGCATTTTTGCTCTAATGAATTACCCCAATGAAACCACTCAGGTTGATTAGTGTCAGGAGATTTCGTTCAGCCTGGCTCTTAGGTGGCTCGCTGCTATTGCACGGGTTGCTAATGTGGGTGCCGCTTTCACTGGAGTCAATCGCCGATCGGCCTGAGCTGTCTCAGGAAGCCGACTCTACTCCAGACTCTATTGAGGACGACGCGATCGCAATTTCAACCCTACCAGCCCCTGTACCAACAGTCTCTCCCCAAGCAGCCCCGCCCCCAATCCCAGTAGCTCCCCAACCTACGCCACAACTGACCGCCGCCCCCCCGCCCTCAGTCCTCGAAACGTTCGAGCCAGAACTGGAACCCACACCAGAACCTACACCAGAACCCACATCAACACCCAGCCCTACACCGGTTGCGCTAGAAGCGGGCGTTGTGGTTCCTTTTCGGGATGATTTCCCTCACCCAGCCGGGAGCACGGCGGGGTGCTTTAAGCTAGAAAACTGTCGCCGCCTGGACAATATTGGCAGCTATCGCCAGACTGCCCAATACCTGGTTGCCCAGCTTGAGGCCCAGGGGTATCACGTCACCCCTCGAGAGGATACTGACGATACGGGGGTTGAGCTATATGAGATCATACAGACGGATGATCTAGAGGGAGAGGTGCAATACCTCAGCATCTTTTCTGACGGAATCGGCAGCGCAGTTTACACGATTACCCAGGAAATCCTAAGTTTAGAGGAGTTGAGGGAGTTAGGGTAGTGGGTGGCGAGTAGTATGTCTATACAGACCCCTTCTAAATCTTGGTTTCTATTACGCTGGGGCGGCGCTGCCCAGTGGACCCTGGTGGTCTGGCTCGTAGCGGGACTGGTGGCATTGCCAGTGCTGGTGGTGTTGGGCAGTGTGTTTGCCGATGCTAGCGACCAGTGGTCGCATCTGGCTAACACGGTGTTGACCCAGTATGTGACCAACTCCTTATTGCTAATGGTGGGGGTTGGCATCGGGGTCTGTTTGATTGGAATCAGTACGGCCTGGCTGGTAACCGTTTGCCGGTTTCCGGGCAGTCGTTGGTTGGAGTGGGCCTTGCTATTGCCCCTGGCGGCGCCGGCCTACCTCTTGGCCTATACCTATACAGAGTGGCTGGAATATTATGGGCCGGTGCAAACTGGGCTGCGTACTTTGTTTGGGTGGGAGAGCGCCACCGACTATTGGTTCCCCGATGTGCGTTCGGTGGGGGGTGCGATCGCAATGCTCAGCCTCACCCTCTATCCCTATGTCTATATGCTGGCGCGGGTGGCCTTTTTAGAACAGTCGCGATGTGCTTTAGAGGCCAGCCGTAGCTTGGGATGTGGCCCCTGGCGCAGTTTTTTTAAGGTCGCCTTACCCTTGGGTCGTCCGGCGGTGATGGCGGGGTTGTCGCTGGCCCTGATGGAAACTCTCAACGATTTTGGGACGGTCCAACATTTTGGCGTGACTACTTTTACCACCGGGATCTATCGCACCTGGTTTGGTATGGGGGAGCGGATCGCAGCAGCGCAGCTCTCCGCAATCCTGATGTTGTTTATCTTTGTGCTGTTGCTACTAGAACGTTGGTCGCGACGAAAGGCCCAGTACTATCGAATGGGTAACAGCCACCAGCAGATTTCTCCCTACGTCCTGAGCGGGGTTCGGGCACTGGCTGCTCAGTTTACCTGCTTTTTGCCCATCGTCTTAGGACTCTTGCTACCAGCAGGCTTACTGCTGCACATGACCCTAACCCATCTGGAAGCAGCCTTAGACAATCGATTTATGGAGCTGGCCTACCACAGTTTGTTATTGGCCAGTTTGACCGGCGGAGTTGCGATTGTGGTTGCCCTGGTGCTGGCCTATGGGGCCCGGTTAAATCGATCGCAGGTGATTCAGGTGGGGGTACGTCTGGCGGCGATGGGCTATGGGATTCCGGGGGCGGTGATTGCAGTGGGGATTTTGATCCCCGTGATTCGTCTGGATCAGCTTATGGCCCGTATCGCCCAGGCTAGCCTGGGGATATCTCCGGGCTTACTGATCAGCGGCACCATTACCGCATTAATCTTTGCCTATCTAGTTCGATTCTTAGCCGTAGCCCTGGGTACCGTCGAATCCGGTCTCACTAAAATTCGTCCCAGCCTGGACGACGCGGCCCGCAGTTTGGGGGGCTCACCCACAAATACCCTGGTTAAAATTCATGTGCCACTGATGGGTAGCAGTTTGTTGACGGCGCTGATGCTAGTGTTTGTGGATGTGATGAAAGAGCTACCGGCAACGTTGGTGATGCGCCCCTTTAACTTTGACACACTGGCGGTGCGCGTTTACCAATATGCCTCTGATGAGCGTTTGGTAGAAGCCTCAGCCCCGGCCTTAATGATCTTGTTGGTGGGGTTGTTGCCAGTGATTGCGCTGAGTCGGCAGATTGCGCGATCTCAACGCTAAAAAAAGCGCTTCCAGATGGAAGCGCCTGCGTTAAGGAAGTGAATGATGGCAGTTGGTAAGCTTACACCCACCCAACCCGATCCATCAGTTGCACAGCTTCTGCCTGCCGCTCTCCGTAGGTAGCGACGTTAACGGTATCGGCCTCAAAGGTGCCAAAGCCAGCCACCACGGGGTCAATTTCAGTGCCCTCCACCACAGGATATTCGTTATTACCCTGGGCAAAAAAGCGCTGGGCGTTGTCACCGGCCAAATATTCGAGAAACTGGATGGCATTGTCTCGACGGGCGCTAGAGGCCACTACGCCGACGCCACTGATATTGACATGGGTGCCGCGCCCACCCTGATTAGGAAAGAAGACGCCAATCTTGTTAAAGATTTCCTGCTGGGCTGGATCCTCATCCTTGGCATAGCGAGGTAGGTAGTAGGTGTTTGCGATCGCAATATCCCCAATCCCCGCAGCGGCTCCTTCAATCTGAGCCCGATCATTCCCCTCAGGCGGACGGGCAAAGTTGCTGACAAAATCTTTTGCCCAGGCTTCTGTTGCCTCTAAACCATTCGCCTCAATCAGTGAGGCCACCAGCGACTGATTGTAAATATTGTCTGAAGATCGAATTAAAATCTTCCCGCGCCAGCGAGCACTCGCCAAATCTTCATAGGTTGACAGATCGGCTGGGTCTACACGATCTTTGTTGTACATCATCACACGAGCCCGCTTCGAGACCCCAAACCAATATCCATCTGGGTGCCTTAAATTCTCTGGAATCTGCTGTGTTAGCATGCTGGATGAAACCGATGCAAAGATACCTGCCTCTTGAGCCCGCCACAGCATCCCAGCATCCACTGTCATAAAGACATCCGCAGGACTGTTGTTACCTTCTGCCTTGAGACGCTCGATTAGCTCACTGGCCTTACCTTCTAGCAAATTAACCCGAATTCCGGTCTGACGAGTGAACTCATCATAGAGGGCGTCATCGGTGTTGTAGTGGCGAGAAGAGTACAGATTAACAACATCCGTTTGAGCAGTGGCTGATCTGGGCCGGATGATCTGGGCTGCTGCGAAACCAACCGCAGCTGAACCACTGACGATGAAAGATCGCCGCGAGAGTTTCATAGTTTGCTTCCTTTCTGTGAGTTTTAATCAAAGGCTGTACAATCAGCGTATCATTATTGAGATTAATTGTTAACTAGAATTTCTTTCAATTCAGCATATTTCTTATACAGCCAATATCCCAGGAGATTCAGTTACTCTAAAAGTATTTATCTAATTAGTACTTATTCACTTTAATGGTTTTGATAGAAAATTTCTATCAGGAATTTTTCTTGTGGGAAAATAGCCAGGGGTATCTGGATTGACAGTCTGCCAATGATAAGATCGAAACATTTCGGAAAAGCCCCGTAGCCCTTATTAAAAAAAGACTTTGTGAATGTATTTCCCCCATGTTAGACAACCTCAAGCAGCGGATATTATTAACTAAAAATCTCCTACACCCATTATTCTGGTCAGTTATCGTGCTAGATTAATTGATATCTAGTCTCAATAATCCTAAAGGTGCTGTGGGTTATCAGTGGGCTGAGTCGGGCCTTCATGGATTCGGCTCTTGTCAGCCACTTGCTTAGGATGATCAAAGTGAAAAAAGTGATGACCTTGAGGGCATCTCCAGAGATGATCTCCTGGTTTTAAGAAGGGGTGCCATCGACTCTGCATAGCACTGTCAATAATGGCTCATATTTTAGTCAACTGACACAATAGTCGCTGGTCAAATTTCTTTAAGTGAGGGCTTAAAGTGAGGGCTCACAGTGAGCCAGAGTGCATTCTTCACTTGAGTCATCATTAAACCTATGGGGCGTCATATCTATTGACTTTATTTCTCAACAAGATACTCAAGTAGTAGTATAGGGCGAAATGGCTAAAATGGGAATTATTCCTGATAAAGACAGCAATTCTCATTATGGCCAATGACTATTCAACCGGCTGATATGCGGTTATTGTATTGGCATCAGGATGTTCAGTA
>JBCBQD010000281.1:0-7070 GCA_039820425.1 Cyanobacteria bacterium J06635_1 | reverse complement strand
AAGCGGCGGCTGATCGGCTGATGCAGGCGCGCCCCACGGCGGTCAATCTGGCCTGGGCGGTGAAGCGGATGTTAGCTGTGGCGTCAGCTGCGCCCGTTGCCTCGGTAGAGGGGCTGCGGCAGCGACTGATTGACGAGGCCCAGACGCTGTACGCAGAAGATATTCAAATTAACCGCCAGCTGGGGCTGAATGCGCAGCTGTTGCTTCCAGATAGGGCTCGGGTGATCCACCACTGCAATACGGGGGCACTGGCGACGGTGGACTATGGGACTGCTTTGGGGGTGATTCGCATTGCCCATGAGCAGGGTAAGCAGATTCACGCCTTTTTAGACGAGACCCGTCCCCGCTTACAGGGGGCTAGCCTGTCGGCTTACGAGCTAAAGGCCTACGGGATTCCCCATCAGGTGATTGTGGATGGGGCCTCTGGCTATGTGATGAAAACTCAGCAAATTGATTGCTGCCTGGTGGGGTGCGATCGCGTCAGTGCCAACGGCGACGTCGCGAATAAAATCGGCACCTATAACCTGGCGATTGTGGCAAAGGCGCACAATGTCCCTTTCTATGTGGCCTGCCCCCTGAGCACAATCGACCGCACCCTCAGCAGCGGCGATGCGATCAAAATTGAGGAACGCGCCCCTGAAGAAATCACCCACATTCAAGGGCAGTCGATCACGCCGGAGGGGACGCAGGTGCTGAATCCCGCGTTTGATGTGACGCCCCATGACTATGTCACGGCCATCATCACGGAAAAAGGCATCGCCTATCCGCCCTATACAGAGACCCTGGCGGCACTGTTTGACGATTGAATTTGGTTGGATGCTGGCAATTCTGATGAGCGAGCTGCCGCGTCGCCCCTACTGTTTAAAGACTTGTGGGAGGTGTGTTTGATGTCTTTACCCACTACCCACTACCCTTCTACTCCCTCTCTCCCCCCTCTCCCCTGCTCCCCATCTCCTCCATAGGCTACAGTAGAACCAGCATCCCCCCACCCTATGAAATTTCTGCTAATCAGCCTAATCCGGGGCTATCGAGCCTTAATCTCCCCCCTCTTCCCCCCGGTTTGTCGGTTTAAGCCCACCTGTTCTCAATATGCCATTGAGGCAGTGCAGCGGTATGGGGCGCTGCGCGGGAGTTGGCTAGCACTGAAACGGATTGTACGCTGCCAACCGTTTTGCAAAGGCGGCTATGACCCGTTGCCCGAGGCCTTTTGGACAGTGGATAAAACGTCTTTAGATGAGGCCATTAGGCAAAATCAAGAGGGTCAAAGATCGGTTCAGCAGAACCCTCACAAGTAGCCATTTATCCACCCTGGCTTAATCTACGCCTATCACCATAAGGCCGTCAGCTCATCCACTCGGATCTCTAACGGGTCTGCAACAGTTTCAGGCGTGGTAATCCGGAGCACGGCCTGGGGTGAAAACTGAGCAAGCTGTTGGCCCAGCGGTTTGACGTAGTTTAAGATGCGCTGCTTGGTCTGCTCCTGCGGGCAATGAATCACCAATACCAATGCCTGGGCTGTGCTTGAGATTTTCCACTGACTGGTCATCAAAAGTGCCTGGAGGGAGCCACTGCAGGTTTCAAAAAAACGCCTACCGGTGGCGGATTCTAACTGGTAGTGCCAAATTCGATCTTGCCGTGAGAGCTGGATCGGAGGCAAATCATCAGCTTGAGCGTGGGTCATGTGATCTCCTTAACGGCTTTTGAGAAGCCTACCCTATATCAATCTTAGGCCAGTCAACCTCAAGGTTGGGGCGGTTTTCCCAAGGCTTAAGGTTAATTCTCAAATGTTTAAGTTCGTTTTAAGGGATCAAGGTCGAATCATCCGCCGCTCGGCGGTGCGGTAGGCGGCAATCGCCTGGGCCCGTTGAATGGGTAAGTAGGCCAGCATAGCCGCCATGGCTGCCCCCGTACTAATCAAGCCAATCAGCAACCAATTGTTGATAAAATCAAGCCCTCGACTGGCCCCCAGCAGGACTGCAAAAGACGCCGTTGCGATCGGCAACAATATCGAGAAGATTTGTTTGAACCCTCTACGCCAGAGGGTGTCAGTCATCATACCAGTGGTGATGCCGATGATGCTGCCGCCAAACAGACCAATGCCGGCTGTAGCGGCCAGGACAAAGCTGTCAATGGGGATGACCCCTGCACTGACCCAGGCCAGTAAGGTACTCAAGATGACGATAAACCCAGAGACGGCGATTGATTTGCTGCCAAATCGCATACCGGCCTCCATTAAGATCCAGGCGGCAAGCTGTAGTCCGATCCCGCCCCCGCAACACACGGTTAGCCCAATGGCCCGCATAGCCTCTGCCTGAAGGCCCTGGACCGGCAGCATGGCTGCAAACAACCAGGCAGTGACCCAGCAGCAACCCAGCAGTGACCCCAACAAGCCATAGGAAAACCCTTTGTGATGGATGGGAAGGGGAGCTGTTTGTACATTTAAGGTCATCAGGTAAACGCTCGGGTTGGCGTTAGTCCGCAGCAAGAGCTGACGGCTGTAGCGCTTGCCGGTCATCAGCTTGCGGGTATCTACCTGGATCTGACTGGTAATCTCATTGCCGTGGAACGTAGCGGGCAAAAATCGAATCCAGCTGTGGTTGCCGGTGGCGACGGGGGGATCGCTGGGGTGGGGGTCAACTTCCCAGTAGCCCTCTAGCTGGGTCTCAGGGACCGTATTTTTGAGGGTGATCGTCTGGGTTAGCAGCTCCCCCCGCTCTCGAGCCACCAGATCAACATTGGTATGGCTAAAGCGAGCCTCGGGCTGACGCAGCGAGTGCTCAGGGATGGCGTCTAACGCGGCGGCGGCATTGGCAAATCGCTCGCCGATCCGGGGTTCGACCATCTTCTCAAGCCATTTGACCCAGCGGGGGCTGATATTAGATTTGAGGGTTTTGAAATCGACTCGATAGCTGATGTCGACCAGGGAGCCCACATCGTCGGCGGGGGTATTGGTGAGCAAACAGATGATGGTCATGCCTAAGCCGTACAGGTCGGAGGCTTCGGTCAGTTGTCGGTTAAACAGCTGCTCGGGTGGCATAAAGCCCAAAGTGCCTTTGACCACACTGCTAACGCCGACTTCGCCATCGCCCACGCGGGCAAAGCCAAAGTCCACCAGGTAGACATTGACATCGTCATCGACCAGGATATTGGCGGGCTTGACGTCACGATGGATGACGGCGGGAATGCGGTTTTGCAAATAGGCCAGGATCTCGAGGATTGCGATCGCAAGCTGACGAACCTCATCGGGGCTAAAGCTACGGGCCTCTGCCAGGGAATGAGCCGGTTTATACTCCTGCACCATGCAAAAGCCTTCGTCTGATTGGAACGAGCCCAGATAGCGGGGAATACCCGGATGACGTAAATCCTTAAGGATCTGCACCTCTTGCTTGAGGGCGTCATAATCAACCCAGTTTGCTGAAGAGCGGGCAAACTGAAACTGTTTAATAACAACGGGACGCTCCGATTTGAGATGGGTGGCTAGATAGGTGACCCGCCCCCCGGCCCGGTTGGCACCCAACTCCTTTTCAATTTGGTAGCCGTGCCCAGAAAAATCAGGCAGCGAGAGATCAGAAAGTGACTGCATGCAGGGGGCCTTGATTTTCTTGCAATAATAATATGAAAACGTTTCCGATAGCAGGGATAGTCCCCTAATCCAAGGAACTTCAGACTCCCTACAGAGTTCAATATAGGTTGACTGGGCTAATGCAAAAATTGTTGCAAAATTCCTGAAGGAAAACGGACCTGGCTGCTATGCGGTCTTAACTGAAACCCATAACCAAAATCCATGATCTTTCGACCAGAGGGGCCCGAGGTCATTCGCGGCATTCAGCAAAGGCGGTTCAGCAAAGGCGGTATGATAAGGCCGGTTCCCTCCTAAATTTGTCACCCTAATTTTCATCAATAATGACCTTAGCGGCCCACACCATCGCTTCAGTAGATGCCTTACAATCCATCGCTCAGCGGTTTATGCGACAGGGCCGCATTGGTCAGATTCACCCGTTGGGCAACGGCAATATCAACGATACGTATCTGGTTACCCTGGACGACGCAACCCCTCAACCCTGGGACCCTCATTTTGTATTGCAACAGCTGAATACGGCTGTTTTTCAGCAGCCTGCTGCGGTGATGGGCAACCTGCGCATGGTCAGCGAACATGTGCGTCAGCGCCTGGTCCATTCGCCACCATCGCGCCGTTGGGAGGTGCCCTGCGTTTTACAGACCCAATCGGGGCAGGACCATTGGCTAGAACCGGGCGGCAACTTTTGGCGGGCCATTAGTTTTATCCCTAATGCCATCACCTTAGAAACCCTGGAAACTGAGTCCCAGGCCTGGGAGGTGGGCTATGGCCTGGGGATGTTTCACACCCTGGTGAGCGATTTGCCGCCCCAGCAGCTAGCTGATACATTGCCAGGGTTTCACATCACGCCTCGCTATCTGGATCAGTACAGCGCTGTCCTGGCCCACGCGACACTGCCTGAGGCCCCCGAGTCTGATGCCCCCGAGATACGCTATTGTCTGGATTTTATTCGCGATCGCACACCCTGGGCCGGGGTATTAGAACGGGCTAAGCAATCCGGGCACCTGCCCCTGCGGCTCATGCACGGAGACCCCAAGGTCAATAATGTTTTGTTTGACACTGTCACCCAGCAAGCCATTAGCCTGATTGACCTGGATACCATTAAACCGGGGCTGGTGCATTACGACATCGGCGACTGCATCCGGTCAGGCTGTAATTCCCTGGGCGAAGAAACCGCTCAATGGGAGCAGGTTCAGTTCCAAACTGACTTGTGCAACGCGGTTTTACAAGGCTACAGCTCAATTGCCCAAGCTTTTTTGACCCCATCGGATTACGACTATCTATACGATGCCATTCGGTTGCTTCCCTTTGAGTTGGGGCTGCGCTTTTTTACAGACTACTTAGCTGGAGATATTTATTTCAAGACCCGATATCCCAAGCATAATCTGATCAGAAGTCTTGTCCAATTTAAGCTTACCGAAAGCATTGAAGCTCAGGCAGTTGCCATCAAAGCGATTATCCAAGACTTGCAATGACGATTCATCGCTTTTCCCTAAAGCCATTTCAGAACAAATCACCCAATGTTGCGATTCAGGGAACGTTGTCTCGCCACCACAATCGGCTCACGATTAGCTACGAAATTGCCGGAGGGCTTGCTCATCTAATCATCCCCCCGCCAGCCGATGTGCCTACCCGCCAAGATGATCTTTGGCAAACCACCTGCCTTGAGTTTTTTATCGGCCCCAAACATCACACCCCCTACTGGGAGTTCAATTTATCTCCCTCGACCCACTGGAATATTTATCGATTTGACAGTTATCGCCAGGGCATGCGCCTCGAATCAGCGATTTCAGTCTTACCTTTTGAGGTGCATCAGTTCGCCAACATTTTTCAGCTGATTTTATCGGTTGATCTCAGCCCCATTGTGGCGACCGATCAGGTGTTACAAATGGCCATTGCCTGTGTCCTCCAATCCACAAAGGGTAACCTCACCTATTGGGCGCTTCAACACCCCGGCAACGAGGCTGATTTTCATAACCGACAAGGGTTTACGATTGATCTGTTTTAAAGGCTCACAAACACTCGCCTCTAACGTTTTAGACAGCTTAAACCCGCGTAGGTTTGCGTAGATCTTACATTTGTTATCTGGGCATTTTGAGAATGGAGTACCCAAAGAAAGTCAGGGTGCGTTTACCTCTGACCCCGATCATCACGCGCTCATAGTCAACAAAATTCTTAACCATGCACAAGCTTCCGATGTCTCATCAGTCCGGTCGTACCTATGTCGATAGCCCTGTGCTCGGCCAACCCGCCCGACGGAGAAAACAACAGCGCCCCGCAGCTATCCATAATGCCAAGCTCAGAAAAGCCAGAATGCTGCAACGCCTCGGGGGACACCCCTGGGCAGGCAATCGCCCACTGCGGTGGATTTAGCTAACCCCCTTGCCGTAAAATACTCTACGGACTGTTGGTGAGTATGTAAGGTTTAAAGCTATGAAATGGTATCGGTCGATTGTGAGTGTCATTTTGGTTGCGATCGCAGCCTTCACCGTGGGCTGTAGCTCTGGTAAGGTGGCCCAACCAGAGGTCTACACACCAGCCAAAGTTGCCGAGATTCAAATCTATTCCAATCGGATTGCCGCCTCCCAGGGACGTTTGCTTGAGCTAGCTAACTATATTGCTGAAGAAGACTGGACGAATGTCGACAACTTTATCCACGGACCGCTGGGTGAATTGCGAGAGCAGATGGGGCGGATGGCTTATCGACTGTTGCCCGCCGACAAAACCACAGCCCTGGCGTTGGCAGACGACATTGCCGCCGATCTTGAGCGAATCAGTGCAGCGGCCGATGAATTTAACTATCGCACTGCCACCAAAGGATTTCAATCACTCCAAGCTGATTTAGGGGCCTTTCTTGATTTAGTACCAGATGCATAATGTGGGTATCCACTTAAGCTAAGAAAGCCTGGTTGTGCAGGCATTCAAAAACAGTATGAGTAAACGTCGAGTGGCGGTGATTGGCTGTGGGGTGGTTGGGGCGATGATTGCCTACGAACTCGCTCAGGTGCCAGCCCTCGACGTTTTGGTCTTTGATCAGCAGCAGACCCCAGCCCAGGGCTCAACCGGCGCGGCCCTGGGCATTTTGATGGGCATCATCAGCCACAAGGTTAAGGGGCGAACCTGGCGACTGCGCAAAACCAGCATTACCCGGTATCACACCCTAATTCCAGAGCTTGAGGCTCAGCTGAGTCGTGTCGTCCCGTTTAACCAACAGGGGATTTTGAGCCTGTGTTTTGAATCCGAGCAGCTGCCCCGGTGGGAAGCTTTACAAGCAAAACGCCACGCCCAAAACTGGCCGCTAGAGATTTGGTCGCCCCAACAGCTCCACAGCCGGTGCCCTCACATTCAAACTGACAATGTCCAGGCGGCGATTTATTCTCCCCAAGATGGTCAAGTGCATCCGGTGGATCTGACCCTGGCCCTGGTCGAGGCGGCCCAGCAAAATGGGGCCACGTTTCACTGGCACACAGCGGTGCAGGATTTTACACCCCAG
>JBCBQD010000280.1:0-7072 GCA_039820425.1 Cyanobacteria bacterium J06635_1 | reverse complement strand
ATCCAAGATAGGCGCACTTCGTTAGATTTCAGATATCTTTCGGGAAAGTTTAAGCCTTAGCAGAATGGCAAAAGGGGAAAACCTTAAATTCTCAGCGACTTCTCACCCTCAAACCCAACCCCCTTGATAAGGTAGCCCAAAGTTGCGGAGCACCCCTATGGCCTCAGGCTACCGATTAGAGCGAATCCATCTAGAAGTCACGAACGTATGCAACTTTAAATGTGAGTTTTGTCCCGATGCCATCATGGAACGCAAGCGAGGGCATATGGATTTAGCGCTGCTCACCAAAGCCTTGGATGAGATTGCCGAGCAGCAGCTGGCCAAAATAGTCGCCTTTCACCTGATGGGGGAGCCACTGATCTATCCCCACATCTTTGAGGCGATCAGCATGGCCCTAGAGCGAGGGCTCAATCCGCACCTAACTACCAACGGCAGCACATTTCATCTCAAACCTGAGCAAGTCGCAAAGCTGATCAACTCAGGCATTCCTAAAGTCACCATTTCATTGCAAACGCCAGACCCAGACACCTTTATTATTCGTGGGGCACCGCCGATGCTGAAGCCCGATCAGTATTTTGAGGGCATCAGTCACTATGTCAAAGCCAATCTGGCCGATGACACCTCCCCCACCCGAATCCATCTGAAGTTTCTCGACACAACACCCCATCCGTTTTTAGTGCCCCACAAGCAGATGCACGTGGTCGAGGGTAAAGCCCAAATGCATCAGCAACTCACCAGTTGGGCCAATCGTCTTCTGGCTGACCACCTTGATCGCCCCTCTGACCCAGTCATTCAAAACCGCATTGCCCAACATAAGCCGGGACGATGGCAGGTAATTGAGCTGACCCCCAAGCTCGCCCTCGAAACCTTTCCCCTCGACAGCTGGGGTAATGTGGAAAGCGACCAGGTCATCCCCGCTAAATTTGGCTACTGCAACGGCACCACAGACCAAACTGGCATCCTTTACGATGGCACCGTCGTACCGTGTTGCAAAGACTATGATGGACAAATCCCCCTTGGCAATCTAAACGATCATTCTCTGATTGAGATCCTCGATCAGCAGCAGCCTGCGTGCGGCCTAAGACAAGGATTTGATCGATTTCAAGTGACTCACCCTATCTGCCAGCGCTGCATGGGGGCGGATACAAAGCCCAAGGCACTGCTACGACAGATCGGGTCAATTGCCTATTTTAAGGCCTATAACCCGCTGATGAAAAAGCTTCAGCCAGGCTGGGGAGAGATCTAAATTATGTATCCCTATGTCAACATCATTTCTCGTTCAGAACGCCACAGGCTCCCATCCCATTGTCGCTAGCTTGCCCCACAGCGGGTTACGCCTACCTGACGAGATGGTGCAACAGCTGAGACCCAAGTATCAGGCCTTTTTACCTCATCAAGACTGGCATCTGACTCAGCTATATGACTTCCTCCCCAGCCTGGGCGTCACCACGATTGAGGCGATCTACAGTCGCTACGTGACCGATTTAAACCGAGCGCTCACAAAACCTTACTTTGGTGACTTCTGGCGATCGCCAATCGCAGCCAAGACCGCCTATGGCAAGCTGCTCTACCAGCACAGACCCTCTGAGAAAGCTATTTTAGACCGCCTTGAGCGCTACTATAAGCCTTACCATAGCCAGCTGCAGGTTCTTCTGGACAAGAAAATTCAACAATTTGGCAAAGTCTTTTTGTTAGACCTGCACAGCTTTCAGGGTCCGATTACCGATGATATTTGTCTGGGCAATGTAAATGGCAAAAGCTGTTCTGAGACCTTCATCTCGATTGTTGCAGACGCCTTTAGTGCAGCGGGCTATCAGGTTGTTCACAACAAAACCTTCAACGGAGGACATATCACTCGCCACTATGGACAATCACCCCAGATTGAGGCTTTGCAGATCGAAGTCCGCTACCCGGTTTATCTCGATAACCAACAATTGAACCAACTGACCATTCCCGACTGGCAGGTACCTCAGTTTTATAGCGCCAAGTCTAAGTTTGAGACCCTCTTCAAACAAATTATTCAGACGACCCATACTTTATAAAGTGATCCACAATTAAAATTCAATAGTCTAGCATTTGGGAAGGATGCCCCGATGAAATCGACATCAACGTGAACAAACACTCACTATGACCGTATCCCTTCGTGAGATTAACGCTGACACCGTCCGTTCCGTGACTGACCTGACGGTTCGGCCAGAGCAGGCAACCTTTGTTGCCAGTAATGCAGTTTCTCTAGCCCAAGCACTTTTCTATAAAGAAGCCTGGTATCGAGCGATCTACGTCGACGAAGCCCTGGCAGGCTTCGTCATGCTCTATGATGAAACCCTCCGAACCGTACCCCCCTCCAAACCAGAGGTATTCTTATGGCGATTTATGGTAGACACCAACTTTCAGGGACAGGGCGTTGGTAAGGCTGCACTAGGGCTGGTCATTGACCATGTCCATGCCAAAGGTGTGTTTTCTGCTATAAAAACATCCTATGTGCCAGGCCCCGATAGCCCAGAAGGTTTCTATCGAAAATTCGGGTTTCAACCGACAGGGGAAATCAAGGACGAGGAGGTGGTGCTCAAACTATCGCTCTAAAACCTTGCCTCAGTGAGAAGGACTGTGAATCTTCGCCAGTCACATCACCCTGAATGCTAGCTTTGCAAAACTCTATGCAGTCTCAACCAAATCATGTATAACGGTGTCGGATAGCTCAGACATAAGCCCAGCAACGATACATGGCCCAGCAAAACAAGATACGCGCCCCTCGCAATCGCACCCTTACCCTCAGCGACGCAGAACGCCTCAGCTATCGCAACCGTTTACTCCAGTTAGACCGGGCCACTCCTTTAGAAGCTATCCTCAATCGCACCCTTCACCAGGATTTATTTGAGGTCTACAATCATCTGCCCACAGACTTTGTAGATCTGCTGTTTATCGACCCTCCCTACAATCTCAACAAAATTTTCAACTCTAACCGCTTTAAAAAGACCTCCCTAGGGACCTATACTGCCTGGCTCAGCGATTGCCTGGATTGCCTTGAGCCTATTCTCAAACCAACTGCTTCTATCTATATCTGCTCTGATTGGCAATCATCTCCTGCCGTTTTTGAGGTCATCAAAGATCGCTTCCAGATCCAAAATCGCATCACCTGGGAGCGCGAAAAAGGACGCGGCTCCACTAAAAACTGGAAAAATGCGTCTGAGGATATCTGGTTTTGCACAGTGTCTAAAACTTACACATTTAACGTGGAGGCGGTTAAACTCAAGCGCAAGGTCATTGCACCCTATAAGGTGAATGGAGTCCCAAAAGATTGGCAAGAAACAGCGAAGGGTAACTTTCGGCTGACATCCCCTTCTAATCTATGGACTGACCTAACCATCCCATTTTGGTCAATGCCTGAGAATACGGACCATCCCACCCAAAAACCGGAGAAACTGGTGGCAAAAATTGTTCTGGCCAGCTCAAATGCAGGGGATGTGGTGTTTGATCCATTTGTAGGCTCAGGCACAACCTCGGTTGTCGCTAAAAAACTAGGACGACAGTATATAGGCATAGAGGTGGATGAACTCTACTGTTGTTTAGCAGAAAAACGGCTTGATTTTGCAGATGAGAACAGTACTATTCAAGGCTATTCAGAAGCTGTCTTTTGGGAGCGGAATACGTTGGGAAATCAACAGAAACCTGATCAAAACCCTATGAAGATCACAGACTAAAATCTTGTCATTGGATTTCCCTGATAGACAAATGGGGTAGATACTAATGACTTGGTGGGTTTATGCTCTGTTTTGGTCAAGGGGTGTTTGCTTTCTCAGGATCGCAATGATCCACGCTTTGCTTAAATTGTTCTCAATAGTCACTGTCAGCAACGCAGATACCCTTACATTTAAGACCATTTGTCGCTGTGCGCTTGCAATGTGAACATAGAATTTTTTCAGTGTCTGTTTCTGGCTCGATCTTTGTTTGGGCGCTTGCTGGTAGTTTGCCTTTTTCTGTCTGGCGGTTCAATGTCATCTGGAGGCATTATTTTCTGCGGTTTACACTCTACAGTTTACGGTTTGCCCTTCGGATATGCATTTGAAATATCAAGCTCATGGCACATCATGTTGATGATAATAGGCAGGTAATTGCCCGCTGGGATAGGGCTGTTGCAAATGCGTCAGTCAGGGGCAGATGCTGCACCAATAGCCGGTAGTAGATTGGCCCATACAAAATATCCATCGCCAGGTCAGGGTCTAGATCGGCGTCAAATTCGCCGGATTGGCTGCCCTGCAAAATAACTTGCCGGGCAGCGTCGCGGCGGGGGGTGAGGAAGCGATCGCAAAAGCTCTCCAACGCCCCCGGCTCACACTGCCCCTCGGCAATAATTTGCGCCACAATCCGCCCCACATCGCCCCCAAAGACCTCGACCAGCTTAGCCATCTGCTGAGCCAGCGCCTCAGCCGCAGTATCCGCCTCCGGAAACGGCAGCACCGTCTCAACCTGTGCCAGAAACGCATCCACAATCACAGCCGCTTTGCTGGGCCACCAGCGATAGATCGTGGTTTTGCCGACCCCTGCCTTGCGGGCAATCGCCTCAATAGACACCTTGCGCACGCTGGTTTCCTGCAATAAGTCCCAAGCCGCTGACAAAATTGCCTGCTCTGACTCAACCGAGCGAGGACGCCCAATAGGGGTCTGGGATGCTTTCTGCTGTGGCATATCTTGGCTTCTAGAGTCTATTCAAATTACTGATACGATACGCACCGTAAATAAAATCTATCAGATGGGTTGACACTTTCGCAACGGATCGTTTACATATTAAATATACGAAACGCATCGTTTTGTTAATATATCGCAAACGACAGCTGTTTTGGTAAATGCTGCGAAGAGGCTTAGGTTATGGATAAGAAGCAAGGCGATGTTCTTATCGCTGGTCAAGAAGTTTCAAGCCAACAAAGTGATTCCTGCATAGAAGGTGCCTCATGTTAAACACGCTCAAGAGAAATGCTTTGATTGCTGTACTGTTTGGCTCTGCGATCGCACCCACTGCCCTTGCGGATAGTACGCTGTCAAGCACAGATCCCATTTCTCAAATTCGAGCAGAGCACGTCATGCTCGCAACGACTGACTATAGCGGTACGATTGCCTGGTATCGCGACAATCTAGGCTTCCGAATCAAGCACGAATGGACGGTACCAGAATTTCCAGATTTGCAGCTTGCTTATCTAGAAAAGAATGACTTCATTATTGAGGTAGTTGCTTCACCTAATGTACCAAACGCTAACGCTCCAGAGGACTTCGTCGCTCGTCTCCAGCAGCCTGGTATCGGACACTTTGCTTTTCTGGTTGACGATGTGGATGCTGCGACAGCAGTCTTGGAGGCAAAAGGTGTCAATGTCATTGTGCCTCCGACTAGCTTCCCGGACAGCGGCCGACGCTTATCTTTTGTCGAAGACAACAACGGAAACATGATCGAATTTTTAGAAGAACTTCCTCTGGGAGAACGCGCTCCTTACACGGGTGGGGAGACCTGAACGACTTAATCAAACTTGCACAGCAAACAGAGAAAAACAAGGAGCATGGTCATGTCTTCTCAAACAACAGCTTCAAAAACTTTTGATCTAGGAGGTGAGCTGACAGTCAACCGCCTGGGTTACGGGGCCATGCGCCTGACCGGTCAACCAGGGAACTTTGGCCCCTATGCCGATTGGGAAGGCGGGAAAGCCCTGCTACGTCGCGCCGTTGAGCTGGGCGTTAATTTCATTGATACGGCTGAAGCCTACGGCCCCGGTACCAATGAAGAGATTATTGCTGACGCGCTGTATCCTGATGGGCCTTATCCTAATGGGTTAGTGATTGCCACCAAAGGTGGGATTCATAAACCGGCTCCCGACAATATCCAGGCGGACGGTAGTCCCGACAGTCTACGACGCGGTGTTGAGGGAAGCTTGCGGCGGCTGAAGCGAGATCGCATCGATCTTTACCAACTGCATCGCCCCGACCCGGAAGTCCCGTTTGCTGAGTCTATCCAGGCTTTAGCAATGCTCCAGCAGGCGGGCAAAATTCGCCATATTGGCATCTCTAACGTCACCCTGGATCAGGTCAAAGCAGCCCAGGCGATTGTGCCGATTGCGTCGATTCAAAACCGCTATAGCCTGGTAGACCGCAGCCATGAAGCCATTCTGGACTATGCAACTGAGCAGAAAATTGCCTTTATCCCCTACGGTTCGCTCGGGGCTCATCCGCTCAGGCGCGGTGCGCCACTGGCTCAAGCTGAGGGTGTGCTGGCGCAGATTACCCAGGCCCACGATGCAAATCCTACCCAAATAGCCCTGGCCTGGCTACTGCAACGCGCGCCCAATATTCTGTTGATTCCAGGGACTACCACCATTGCTCACCTGGAAGATAATGTAAAAGCTGCTTCGTTGCAGCTGACTGCATCGGAGTTAACCCAGCTAAATTCACTCTAAAACATTCACTCCAGAACGCATAAAATTTGTCTCATTCATGAGGTCTGATCATGGCAACCGTTTCTAAAAAAACAGCGATAGTGACCGGCGGCAATCGGGGAATTGGCTTTGCGATCGCAAAAGGACTCCTCACCCAAGGCCACACCGTCGTCCTCACCGCCCGCTCCCTAGACAGCGCCAAAACTGCCGCTGAAAAGCTGCAAGGCGAAGTCATTCCCATTGAGTTAGATGTCAGCGACGATGGCTCAATTGAGCACGCGGTAAGCACCGTTGGTCAACACATTGATCACCTGGATATTTTGATCAACAACGCTGGCGTCTATCCAGATAAGACTGTGGATATGCTTACGATCTCTCGCGAGCTGCTAGCGTCAGCGATGCATATCAACACGTTTGGTGTCATTCGCATGGTGCAGGCTTTTCTGCCGATGCTAGAGAAAGCTCCCTCTGCCAGGATCGTCAATATGTCGAGCGGGATGGGGGCATTGGACGGCTTAACGACGACTGCGCCGAGCTACTGCCTCTCCAAGCTGGCGTTAAATGGTGCAACGCTCATGCTGGCCCAGTCCTTACAAACAAAAGGGATTGCTGTGAATGCCATGTGCCCAGGCTGGGTCAAGACCGATATGGGCGGC
>JBCBQD010000279.1:0-7136 GCA_039820425.1 Cyanobacteria bacterium J06635_1 | reverse complement strand
GGTGAGAATGATGCCCCAATGGCGGACGGGCACTGCGTGGTCATCGACGGTGTTTGTGTCTGGGCTTTGGCACTGATCGGGCTTGAGGTGGGCGGTGAGCTGGTGACCAAAGAAATCAAAATCAAGCCAGGTGTCTGAGCGTCTACCCAGTTGGCAGCCCAGGACAGTTTCGTAAAATTGTTGGGTGGTGGGGAGGTCTTTGACGGGGAAAGCGAGGTGGAAGGGGCGGAGATTCATTGGGGAATGGGGGAATGGGGAATAGGGAATGGGGAAATCACAAATCATCATCAATCTGTCGCTAAGCAAACGGTTGACCGTTAAACTTTGGACATAGGAAAACCTTTCTATTTATTCATTGATCCATGTCTGCTGGTTTGCTCACGACTCATGTTCTAGATACTGCTCACGGCTGTCCGGCGGCTGGTGTCAAGGTAGAGCTATGGTTTCTCAAGTCTGATGTTGAGCTTGATTTGCTTAAGTCGCTCAAGACCAACGCCGATGGCCGTACTGATGAGGCTATGTTGCGTGGGGCTGATTTTCAAGTGGGGCGCTATCGACTGGTGTTTTATGTGGGTGATTATTTTGCCAGGCGTGGTGTGATCCTGCCTGAGCCTAATTTTTTGGACGAAATCCCGATTCAGTTTGGGATTGCTGATCCAGAGGTCCATTACCACGTGCCGCTGCTGGTGTCGCCTTGGTCATACAGTACGTATCGCGGCAGCTAGTTTGTCCTGCGCGCTAGGCTAGAGATGGGGAGATTGAGTCACTCATCTTCCCGCAGGAGAGCCTATGAAATCACTTCATCACCTGGTTGGTGCATCGAGTTTGGCGATCGCAACTATCTTACTCACGGTGTTATCTGCCCAGGCTCAAACGCCACCGCCACCGCGCAGCATTCCTAATACGGTGATCAATGGCACCCTGGTCAATAATGCCTCCCGTGAGTTTTTTGAGGCAGGGCGTGAGCAGCTCGAAGCTGAGATCCGCACCTTGCGGCAGGGAGAGCTGGCGCAGACTGAACCGTTGTTGATCATTCGCGAAGAGGCCAGGGGTCTGCCGGAGGATGCTTGGGAAGAATGGGCTGAGCCTTGAATAATAGAGAGCGGGGGAGCAGAGGAGCAGGGGAGCGAGAAAATTTCACCCACCACCTACCACCCATTACCCACCACCCATTACCCACCCCCTTTCCCCCTTTCCCCCTTTCCCCCTTTCTTCCTTTCCTCCTTTCCCCTTACGCAATCCCCAACTTTGCTTTCATCAGCTCATAAAATACGCGGGAGAGTTCGCGTCGCTGCAGATATTTTTTATCGCGGGGGGTTCTGGCAAAGGCCGTATCCAGGATTTGGGGCATGGCTTTTTTGATCACAAAGCCGAGCTGCTCTCGGGTCATGGGGGCATCGGGGGCAAAGCGACCGTTGCGCATGCCGGCGACATAGCCCAGGGTTTTGAGGGTTTCGATATTGCTGTAGGCCCAGTGTTTGCCGGGGAGCACATCGCTAAAGCTGGGCTGGGGCGGGGCGACTTTCTCCAGGTCAAGCAGGTTGACCAGAGCGGTACAGACGACGGCGCGGGTGACGCTGCCATAGGGGCGAAAGTGTAAGTTAGCTTTATTTTCACTGCGGATGATGCCTGAGGCGGCCATGACCTGGATGGCTTCAAAGTCAGGATCGCGATGGGAGATATCGTCAAACCAGAAAATCGGAATGCCGTTGCGGGTGACAAAGCCCTGGAATTTTCGCAGCAGGGCGGGGTCGCTCACAATTTGTCGGGGGTCTTGCCCGGTCCAGATCGAGAAGACGGCTAAGAATCCGCTGGCTTCGCCAATCGCCCACTCGATTGGGTGCATGCGATAGGCGGCATTGGTGATGTGGGTGGTGCCAATACTTTTGGCGGAGAGGATCAGCCCGTCTACGGTACTGGGTACCAGCGCACCTGCGGGTAGCGAAAAGGGCAGGGCAAAGACATCTTTGCCTTTGGGGGTGACATGCCCATCCATCAGGTTGCCGTGCAAATCAAGATAGTGGTACTGGCCAATGCCCACGGAGTCGTCAAAGCAACGAGCACGGGCCTGGTTGGGAAAAAATGATTGGGCGACATCTTCATGGCGGATGGTGGTCAAGGCGACTCCCCGTCGGGATTCGCGAATGTAGGGTTCGAGGGCAATGCCGTCTGGGGTCCAGGTCAGATCACCGCGAGGTTTTAGATCGGGGACTCCATTGGTTTGTAGATAGTGGATATAGGACTGGGCGCGATCGCGAGCCCGCTGAATTTGTTCTTTCCGCTCTTTGCGGCTGAGGCCAATCAAGTAGCCGTTTCGATAGTCATTGCCGCAGCACTGGCCTCGCTCTGGGTGGGGGGAGGTGCCCCAATTAATGACGCTGACGTCGCCGGGGCGAACGGTCTTGTCATAGAGGCTGCTGCGCCACAGCCGCCGATAGCGAAAGATGCCAAACGGGTTGAAAAATGCTCGTCGGCTCCACCGATTTTGCTTGGGGTCGAGTTTCCAAAACGTGCTGGTAAACTCGTTGAGGTTAAGCCAATCAGCAAAGCCATAGCTACTGGGTTTGCCAATCGGGACACCGCGACCCGGTTGGGTGCGCTCTACCAGGGCATCAAAGGTAAACGATTGTTGACATTGGGGACGGGCTTGCTCAGGCAAGATCGCCTCGCCGGTATCGCTGTGAGATTCTTGCCCAACCCGCGAGGGTAGCTCTGCCAGCTCTAGCAGATCGCCAAAGTCAGTGGCCTCCAGCGTTATTTTGGCATTGACCGTAAAGGTGTAGTGAGTCTGGGTGCCGCGAAATTTAACGCCGGTAACCCGTTTGCGAGCTGACCCGTCAGTACTGGCACCATCGGAGGTGATCAAAACTTCAATCGGTTCGGCATGGGGAATCAGGGTGAGTTTTTGTTGCTCTAAATAGGGAATCAGTGGCTCATTGAGTGCGGTTGCTGCTACCACGGGGGTGGTTGTAAACTCGCTCACCCAAGCCCCACCAGGGTTGTCGATTATCCGCCCGGCCACGGGCTGCAACTGTCGCTGCCGTTCTCGGAACTGTTGCTGGGTGCGGGAAATAGCAAATTCTTCGCCCTTGACACTATATAAGGTGGCTTTTTTTAGGAGTAAATCTCCATCGTCAGAGGCAGGCAGTGCCTGGGCTGTAAACTGTCCCCCCACGACGATCTGGGGTTGGACTAAGCACACATCTAGGTTCATCTTGAGGGCCATCAGGGTGGCTGAGTAGGCAGCGGTTGACCCCCCCACCACTAAAATCGCATGCTCCAGCGCCGCATTGTTTTGTGGATGGGTCAGGAGTTCATTAATAATCAGACCATTTCTTTGTTTGCTGCTCACGGTGTGTCCTTACGGGGAAAGGGGTTAAGGAGGGAGACTGACTTACGTCAGCCCTATCATCGCCTCAGATCACAGGCGAGCAGCGGTTTGCTTCACAAAAGTAAAATTGGAATCACGGTATAAACAAAGGCACCATCAGCTACAAAGCTTGTAGAAGCGTGAACTGTGTCCTTGTGAAGTGCCTAATTCTTATGCCAAATCCCTCTAAAAAACCACCCACTGTCAATATTGATCCCGGCACTTTAGTGTTTATTTTGTCGATTTTGATCTTGGCACCGCTGTTGCTGACTGGATTTTGGTCTCAGTGATCAGGCTCATAGTCAGGGTTGGAGAGGGTTTGGGGTGATTGGTGTTAGCGTTTGCGCTAGCGGAGCCAGGCTCGAAGAGCTTTTCTCTGTACTCACAACAACTCACCCCTAGCGACTCTAGGATATTTCTCGCTTCACAGTTCGTAAGGATATGTGTATCTGCGGCCCAGTGTCTAGGCGATTGTTGAGACAGAACCGATTGCCCCCTTTGGGCATTGGTTGATCTGTTGTTTTTGATCTCATTCTTAAAATTTTCAGTTCTCGGTTTAGACGGGCGTTTTTTAACGTCTTGGGCATTCTCTGAATAGAGCAATCAATGTTGATGGGCAATAGGGCAGCATGAAGGTAAAAGCGCTACTCAACCAAGGGGTGGATCGGGCTCAACGACGACAGTACAGGTCTGCGATCGCAATCTTTGATCGGGTGCTAGAGCAGCAGCCTGACTATGCAAAGGGCTATTACAATCGCGGCTGTGCTCACTGCGATCTGGGGCAGTATGAGACTGCGATCGCAGATTTTAACCAAACGTTGGAACTGAACCCGACCTATGCCCATGCCTATCTGCATCGCGGCAATGCCCATCGTCATCTAGGGGATCTCAACGCAGCTAAGCGAGATTTTGATCGGAGTGTTGATCTGTCTCCAGGGACGGCTAAGTGCTATAGCAGCCGAGGTTTGCTGTACTTAGATTTAGAAGATTATGAAAGCGCCCTGTTGGAGCTTGATCAGGCTCTGACATTAGACCCCCATTTACAAAAAGGATATCTGTGGCGAGGGTTTGCCTGGCTGCGCTGTCATCAGCCCCAGCTGGCGCTCGCCGATCTTGATCGGGCCCTGGCACTCAATAACAACTGTGTCGAAGGCTTTAACAACCGGGGGCTGGCCCACTATGCCCTGGCCCAGTACGAGGCAGCCCAGCATGATTTTGACCGGGCCATTGAGCTAGATCCAAAGTTTGCCGAGGCCTATAACAATCGAGCTAATTTGCGGGCTGACCTGGGAAATCTCCACGGGGCTATGGCTGACTATCGCCTAGCGATTGAGATTGATCCCGATCTGCCAGCGGTGTACTACAACCGAGCCGCAGTGTCATCGACGATTGGGGACCTTAAAAGCGCCCTGGCTGACTACGACAAAAGCATTGGGTTTCCGTTTCAGGCGGCGGCGGCCCATGCCCAGCGTGGCGAGATTCGGGCTCACCTGGGCGATCATGCCGGTGCGCTCAGCGACTATAACGACGCCCTGCGGCTTGATCCGGAGCAGGCTAATACCTATGGCAATCGGGGTTTGATTCGGTACTACGCTAAAAATTATCCTAAAGCCATCGAAGACTTTAGTCGGGCGATTGAGCTAGATCCGGCTTATGCGGCGGCCTATCGATATCGGGGTGAGGTTTACCTAACCCTGGGGAATTATGCCGATGCGATCGCAGATCTGGATCAGGCGATTCAGCTCAATCCATTCCTGGCGGATGCTTATATCAATCGGGGTCGGGCTAAAACCCAGGTGGCTGACCAAGCCGGGGCGATTTCTGACTATAGCCGGGCGCTAATGCTGAAACCTAATGATGCTGAAACCTATAACAATCGAGGCCTGCTGCGGTTTCGGCTGCGCGATCAAAACGGGGCCGTTGCTGATGTCAATCATGCCATTAAGCTCAATGCCGGGCTGTCTGAAGCTTATATCAATCGCAGTCTGATCCGCTTTGGGTTAGGGGATAAAACAGGTGCGCTCAAAGATCTTGACCGGGCCATGAAACTCAAACACCAGCGTCAAGACTTGGTCGTTGCGGTTGCTTGAACGCGAGATTTCGGAAAACGTGTTCTCTCCTGTGTTGATGCTCATACGAATGTTTAAGGAGATCAGCAAAGCTTGATGAGTAAATTCTGGCTATTGAGTTTCATCGGCTGTGGGTTAGCCTTCATGCTGCCACGAGATGCGATCGCAGCTGATGCATGCCCCGCTTACTACAACGAGACAACGGGACGGCAGGAATATGTTGGTGTGGGAGAACGCTTTTCTCTCGGTGAAGAAGCACCTGCCTATCTTGAGGGACAACAGAGCGGCAGTCGCGTCAATGTGCGGACAGGTCCAGGGACTGGCTATGAAGCCAACGCTTATGGATTGGTTGGCGATGATGTACTAGCCCTGGACTTTGCCTATGACCTTAACTGTGAACTCTGGTATCGAGTTCGCTTTCCGGTCTCCCAACATGAAGGCTGGATTCACACTGATTTTGTCGGATTTTACTACGGTAGAGGGCTATGGGACTGACGATAAGGGTAACTTTGAAGGCCCTGGAAATTTCCAACGCCTTCAAAGTTTGCTGGTGGCTAAACCCAATTTAGTTGGGCAGCGTTTTTAGAACCGTTGTCGTTCAGCAACGAAGCTTCAAATCAGCAAGTACAAGACATCAGCTCTAAACAAGTTCCCCCGATCCCAAATCGGTTAGAATCTTGCGATTAACCGATTTGAGCGTTGGCCCGCTGACGCTTGGCCAACAACACGCCGCCCAAGGTCAGTAGCCCCATCACCAGGCCAGGCTCAGGTACTGCCTCTGCGCCGTCTTCAACCAACTCAACGCGAAAGCGAGCCACTTCATAACCATCGGCGGTAAAATCGGCTCCGGTGAAGTTAAAGCCGTTAAAGTCGGTGGTTGATAAAATCCGCCCGCCGGGGATGAACCCTGGGTGCTCGGTGACCACGCCGTTTTCATCCGTCCCAGTGTTAGGGGTTGCCTGGCCGAGAAAAGCCGTACTAAACTCAAGTTCGTCATTGACTTCAGTGCCGCCATCCAGGACGTCTGAACCTAGCACCACGAAATCTGCACCGATGAAATTACCGGCATCATCAAAAATCTCATGGGCGAGGGGATTGCCATTGGCGATGAAGGCATCGTTGCTGGGAATCACCATGGATGCATAGCTGAAGTATTGGTTAGCTGTGTCCACCTCAACGGTTAAGCTGCTGCTTTCTCCGGGGCCCACGGGTGGAATGTTAGGGCCAAACAAGTTCCCTTGTACGCCGTCTGGCACAGTGTCAGAAAAGCGTTCAGCGAGGGGCTCGTTGATACCATCTTCGACCAGGGCTTCGGTGCCTGGAAAAGCATCAAGGGAAACGTCGCGGTCATAGATGTCGAAACTGCCATCGTGAAGCCCAAACCAAACGGGAGTGAGAAAATTGCCGTTGGTGGGGGCCAGATTGTCCACTGTGATCCGCAGGGTTGCGGCCATAGCGGTTGTGGTTAACACCGCAGTGGTGCCGATGGCTAAGGTGGTTGCGATCGCAACTTTCTGAACCAATCGCCTTGAAAACTTAGAGTAATTGCTCATGAATTTAAGACTCAGGTAGTGTGATCTGAGGGAAAATACGGATATTTTCCACCCATCACATTTATGAGGCCTGGGCTAAACCGCGCCTGAAATCCACCTGAGAGGAGGCTGAGAAGCTCTCTTCTTGTTCTTATCTTTAAACTC
>JBCBQD010000278.1:0-7214 GCA_039820425.1 Cyanobacteria bacterium J06635_1 | reverse complement strand
TGCGAGCACCCGGGCTGCAGGAATGCAAGTCAACAGTTTTAATTTTGGGGTGAATGCGCTGCGGGCAATTCAAGGGTATGTACTGCTGCGAGATGTCTTAAAAAATGCGCCAGCTAATCTTAAGTGGGTTTTTATTGAAACGCCTCTAGATCAGGGATATGAGCCGTTTCAAAATGCTCGTACTAATCGCTCGATTTATTGGCACACAGTTGAGAATACCCGTTTTGCCTTTGACTACGTTTTAAGTTCAGACAGCTCGACTTTCAACAAGATCATTATTTTGGGTAGTCATGTGCTGCCGTTTATTTATAACCAGATCAACATTGGCCGCGTGTTTAACCAGTGGCTACCGATTAATCAATTTTCGGAGGATGAACAGCAAAAGGCAATCAAATTTTTAGCGAATGAAGGCTACCAACCCCTTGAAGGTGAATCGGATCCTAAACGAAAGGCCTTTCTGAATAACTTAGAGGGTTATCAGCGCGCCGTTACAAAGTTAGCTAACGCAAAGCGTGCGCTATCCACCCAGGGAACCATCCCCAACAACCACCTTAAGCTTTTTGAAAAGATTGTGGCTGATGTAGAAGCAGCTGGGGCGACTCCCGTGTTTATCTTGCCGCCGACTCTACTTCCTCAAGATAGTTTGCATCAAGCCTATGAACAGGGCAAGATTCCGTACCTGCTGTCGTTTAACGATCCTAATGCAACTCCCAAGCTTTATGAGATTTCGCAGCGGTACGATGAAGAGCACCTCAATCTAGCGGGTTCTCAATACTTTACCCAGCTGTTAGCAAAAGCCTTTGCTGAGACCTTTCGCCCACAGGCATAAAAGCTGTCAATAATTTTTACCTTATTCCAGCGATATGGTTTTTACAGAATTTCGATTCTTACTTTTTTTTGCGATTATTTTCGCGGTCTATTGGTTACTCCCCCGCAATGGCTGGCGCAAAGGTTTTTTGCTGCTGGCCAGTTATACCTTTTACGGCTTTTGGGACTGGCGGTTTTTGTCGCTACTGCTGGGGACCACCCTGATTGACTATTTTGTTAGTCACCAGATTGCTAAAACCACGATCCCAGAAAACAAGCGCAACTGGCTGTTGGTTAGCTTGATTACTAACCTGGGCGTCCTGGGGTTTTTTAAATATTTCAATTTCTTTGCTGCCTCGGCGGTGGGCTTTTTTAACCTGGTGGGGCTGCCGGTTAATTCAGTCACCCTTAACGTTGTGCTGCCGGTTGGGATCAGCTTTTTTGTGTTCCAAACCCTGAGCTACACCATTGATGTCTATCGGGGGAATCTGGAACCGGAAAGAAACTTGCTCAATCTGGCCCTGTTTATTGCCTTTTTTCCGCAGCTGGTGGCTGGACCCATTGTGCGAGCGGTGGACTTCTTGCCACAGCTGACCAGTGTTCGGGTCTTTGGTCAGGTTGATGTGCGGGCCAGTTTATTGCTGTTTATCATTGGCTTTTTTAAGAAAGCCTGTGTGTCTGATAATTTTGCATCGCTGGTAGATACCTATTTCTCTGCCCCTGAGAGCTTTAATGCCGTCAGTGCCTGGATTGGGGTGCTGGCCTATGCGGTGCAGATCTATTGTGATTTTTCGGGTTATTCTGACATGGCCATTGCGGTGGCGGGGCTGCTGGGCTACGAGCTTTGTTTGAATTTTGATGCGCCTTATTTTGCGAGTAGTATCACGGCTTTTTGGCGGCGCTGGCACATTAGCCTATCGACCTGGCTTAAGGACTATCTATATATTCCCCTGGGGGGGAATCGGGGCGGAAAGACCTATCGCAATCTGATGTTGACGATGCTGCTGGGGGGGCTTTGGCACGGGGCTGCCTGGACCTTTGTGATCTGGGGGGGCATGCATGGTGGGGCGCTGATCGCCCATCGAGAGTGGGCCAAACGGTTTAAACCGACGTCACCCTGGCTGACTAAGACAATGGGGTTGTGGGGGGCGGCGCTAACGTTTTACTGGGTGTGCTTTACCTGGATTTTCTTTCGGGCAGATAGTTTTGCCAACGCGATGACGGTGGTTAAGTCCTTTGTGCTGTTACAGTCGCCGGGGGCGCAGCAGCTGAATCTAGCCTTTTTTGGCGTGTTTGCCGCACTGGCCGTGTTGCACTGGATATTTGCGAATCCCCGTTGGCAAACAGGGCTGATGCAATTGCCAGATCAGCTGTTTGCCGTGGGCTATGGGTTTGCGATCGCGGCCCTGCTAACGATCATGCCCACGTCCTACTCACCCTTTATCTATTTCCAGTTCTGATATATAAACAGTTGGGTAGAAGGCCCCCAAAAGGTTGAGTACTCGGTTGGGTACTCTGAGGCAGTGTCGCATCTACCGGGTCGCCCCAGGGTGGGCGACTTAAATCTATGAAGATTGGCCAACCGGTGTTTGGAACTGTGTTTCTCTGGCTGAGACCTTTGATTAATCCGCCCCCACGTTCATCTTTGCGACAAACGCTGTATACGACCTATTGCAGGCAAGCACCCCTGCGACGGATTTCGTATGCCCTGTCTCCAATTGCTTTTGTTCGATTTTTACTGCACATTAATCTATTCACCGTTCGAGAGGTGGTGCGGGCGACCCTCCAGCAGCGCCTGCCCAGCCTGGCCTCAGAAATGGCCTACAATGCCATGCTGGGGTTATTCCCAGCTATTTTGGCCCTGCTGACGGCAATTGGGCTGTTTGAGCCACTGCATAACACTTTTAGCTACCTGGCAGTACAGCTGAGCGAAATCGCACCCCAGGAGGTGCTGATGCTGATCCAAGACTTTGCGGGGGATATTAGCAACAGTCAAAACCGGGGGCTATTTTCGGTGAGTTTTTTGATCTCACTGCTAGCGTCTTCAGGGGCGATGAGCGCAGCGATGCGAGCCCTGGACCAGATTCATTGCATCCCCCCGGTCCGCCGCCGTCCGTTTTGGAAAGCCAGGCTGGTGTCGGTGGGGTTGACCGTGGGGACAATTATGCTGTTGATGCTGGCATCTAGCCTGGTGTTTGTCAGTGATTTAGGGGTGCGGATGCTGGCGAGTCAGAGCAGTGAAACGGTAGAGCAATGGGTGCTAACCATCTGGCGATTGTTTAGCTGGCCCCTGGCCTTAGGGATGGTCTCTGCTGCCTTTGCCTTTGTCTATCGATTTGGGCCGAGCTGCTGGAGTCGAGGTAGGCCAATTGTGCCGGGGGCAATCTTGGCGGCCCTGTCCTGGGCGCTGATTTCTGGCCTGTTTCGGCTCTATGTAAGCCATTTTGGTAATTACAATCGAGTTTACGGGGCCGTTGGTACCGTGATTATTTTGCTGTTGTGGCTATTTTTGACGTCTCTGGTGATGCTGATTGGTAATCAGCTGAATGTCACGATTGGCGAGGCTATGGAGGTCCGTAGTCAGCGCGATCGGCGACCGAGTTTAGAAAAATCTACGCTCAGACGCAAAGGGCGACGCTAGTGCTGCGTCAAGCTCAAAATTTTGGTTAGGGGAGGTGAGTGGGTGAGTAGGTGAGTTCGCAGCCCCCCCCCCCCGCCCTGCGAACTCACCTACTCACCCAGCTAGCGCGTCCACCGAAAACTATTCACAATACCTACCGCAAAACACAGGATAATCAGCAGCCAGATAATAATGCCGGGTAAAAAAGTTAACAGCCCAAGACCCCGCATTAACCAGACGGCAGTCGTGATGCCGATTAGGGTCCAAAAAAACTGTGTGGCAGGCTTTATGCGAAATCGATTGGCCATGGCTGGGTTAGATCTGGAGAACGGGTTCGGGAATATTAGGTATAAGTTTTAGCTCGTATCTCAGCACTTATGCGGGGGCTTTCCGTTTCTTTGCGGATGCTTGATACGAACTTCACAAGTTTTAATCGATAATGGCACAGGGTTAGCCTGTCAAAGCCGACCTCATAAATCTGATCTCCATATTTGGAGCTCACATATTCTGATGACACCTTGATTATCTCTACAGAGTAACAAGCGCCAATGCCGCAACCTCCATTCATCCATCAGTCGGGACTTAACTCCCAAGATCAAGCATTGCTTCAGGGCGATGTTTTACTCTCAACCCGCCCACACACGAGGACAGGGGCAGCGGTAACCGCCCAAATGTATCTGCCGATGGTGCGATCGCAAATTTGGGCTCAGCTGACGGACTATAGTCGCTGGGTCCACTACTTTCCAGACATTACCCATTCCCAGGTGCTGGACCAGGTGCTAGAGGCAACCCACTCCAAAAAAGTGACCCGTCGTCTTTACCAGGTGGCCCGCAAAGCGTTTTTAATGTTTACGGCCCAGGTCGAAGTCCATCTGAAAGTGATTGAAATCATGAATCAGTGCATCCAGTTTCGGCTGGAGCGGGGCAATTTTGCCGACTTTGCCGCCGACTTAGTGCTTGAAGATTTTCAGCAAGGCACTTTATTGACTTACTCTGTCAAGGCAACACCGTTGATTCCAGCCCCTAGCTTCTTGATCGAAGAAGCGATGCGGCAGGATTTGCCCGGCAATATGAGAACAATGCGACAGGTTTTGTGTCGATAAAGATTTGAAAATATGGGGAGGTAGGGAAGTCTAATTTTGGGCGAGGCCTAGCGATGGCGCTCAATAAACTGTCGGCCTGCTGACATGGCGGCGCTACTGGTTTGATAGACAGCTCCATCGCTCAAAACGTCTAAGTCAGGGTTTACGACCCAACACTGGTAGCCCTGGCTATCTAACTGGCTCACCTCAACCAGCCAGCCTAACCAGGCAGAGAGTTGAATAATTCGATGTCTTGTCATAGTCTTTGTGCACCAATCCGCACCGATATGACTTCAGGGTAGCAAATACTCCCCCACTCCCCCCACTCCCCCCACTCCGCCCGTGAGCACTCGAAATCTACCGTTAGACGATCGACTCTATCAATACCTACGTTCGGTTTCCGTGCGTGAGGTCGATGTACTGCAGCAGCTGCGTCAAGAAACGGCAAGTCACCCCATGGCCGTGATGCAAATTTCCCCTGAGCAGGGGCAGCTGATGGCCTTGTTAGTCCAGCTGATGGGTGCTAAAAAAACCTTGGAGTTGGGGGTATTCACCGGCTATAGTGCCCTAGCGGTGGCGCTAGCGCTGCCAGACGATGGCCAGGTGATTGCCTGTGATGTCAGCGCAGACTATACCGCCATTGCCCAGCGCTACTGGCAGATGGCGGGGGTAGCCCACAAAATTGACTTACGCCTGGGGCCTGCTCTAGAAACCCTCGATCAGCTCATGGTAGAAGGCCACGTTGAAAGCTTTGACTTTGTGTTTATCGATGCTGATAAGCGTAGCTATGATAGCTATTACGAAAAATCGCTTCAGCTGGTGCGTCCCGGTGGCCTGATCACCATCGACAATGTGCTGTGGTCAGGGCGAGTAGCCGATCCGACGGTCCAAGACAACCGTACTCAGCGGATTCGAGCCCTGAACGAGAAAATCTATCAAGATACCCGCGTGAGCCTGAGCCTTTTGCCCATTGCGGATGGGCTTACCCTGGCGGTTAAAAAATCTCTATGAATCTGGGTGTGGGCAAGGGTTAGACTGCCGTTCTTTTTGGCGCAGGCGAGCCTGTTTCTCTGGCGTTAGATCTCGATAGCAGTGGGGGCAAGACACCCCGGCTTCAAATTGAAGAGAAGCTTTATCCTCGTCTGAAATTGGGTGACCACAGCCGCGACATAGGTCGTAGGTGCCAGGGGCCAAGCCGTGCTGCACGGCGACTCGTTCGTCAAAGACAAAGCATTCTCCTTGCCAGAGGCTGTTGTCAGAGGGCACTGCTTCAAGGTATTTCAAGATGCCGCCTTGGAGATGATATACCTGCTCAAACCCCTGACTGAGTAAGTAGGACGAGGCTTTTTCACAGCGAATGCCGCCGGTGCAAAACATGGCGACCTTTTTGTGCTTTTGGGGGTCAAGGTGCTGTTGGGCATAGTCTGGAAATTCTCGAAAGGAACGGGTTTGAGGATCTGTGGCCCCAGCAAAGGTGCCGATACTGACTTCATAGTGATTTCGAGTGTCGATCACGACGACGTCTGGGTCGCTGATCACCCCGTTCCAATCCTGTGGTGAAACATAAGTACCGACCTGCTGATTGGGGTTAATCTGCGGATGGCCAAAGGTGACAATCTCCTGCTTGACTTTGACCTTCATTCGCTCAAACGGTGCTTGGCCGACCCATGATGCTTTGTGGGTTAAGTTGGCTAGCCGCTTGTCCTGCTTTAGCTCGGCTAAAAGGGTATGGATGTTGTCTGACTGCCCAGCAATCGTAGCGTTGATGCCCTCAGTCGCCAGTAAAATTGTGCCCTTAATATCTAACATCTGGCAGCGCTCAATCAATGATGACCGCAGCGTCTCACAGTCGTCTAGGGTGACAAATTTATAAAAGGTGACAATCAGCCAATTCATTGACCCAGGAGATGAAATAGGAATGCTTTAAAAACTTAGCACTTAAAAACTTAGCACTTAAAAACTGATAGTCTGCCAATGTTCAATATTTGGGTTTGATGGGTGAGTACGCTGCGCTGACGAGTAAGCTGTGCTCGGTGGAAGGGCACGTTATGCTGAAGCTACTAATCAGACCCTTGGCGGATTTCTATAACAGTCGCAAATAATAAACCCATGACGCTGGAGGAGTATCTGGACTATGACGATATTTACAGACATCATTGGATCATCCTAAATATTTCAGTCGCTGCCCGATGCAGGAGCGAGTGGCGATAAATCAGGGCGTTCATGTCGCTACCATAGCCGCCGCCAATGACGCAGGCGACCGGGTAGCCTGCTTGGGTGCAGGTAGCCAGGACGTAGCGATCGCGTTGGAATAGACCGGTGTTGGTCATGGCCAGCTTGCCCAGACGATCGTCTTTGTGAGGGTCCGCCCCGGCGTCATAAAGGACTAAGTCGGGTCTGACGTGGGCCAGTACGTCGGGCAGGTGATGCTGCAGTGTCCTCAGATAAGCTTCGTCTTCGGTGCCCGCTGCCAGGGGCACATCTAAATCGCTGGTTTGCTTACGCCCCGGAAAGTTAACGGCGCAGTGCATTGAGAAGGTGAAGACGCTGGGCTCAGATTGAAAAATCAAGGCGGTGCCATCACCCTGATGCACATCTAGATCGACGATTAAGAGCTTTTGGATGAGCCCCTGGTGCTGGAGGACTCGGGTTGCGATCGCAAGGTCATTAAAAATACAAAATCCAGACTATGGCTCTGGATTTTG
>JBCBQD010000277.1:0-7223 GCA_039820425.1 Cyanobacteria bacterium J06635_1 | reverse complement strand
TCAGCCCTCAATCATTACAGGGCATTTTGCTGGGCATAGGGTAGATATTGACCGTATTCAACCACCGGCGTTTGGGCGGTCTCATAGTTGGGGTCAGTCGAGGGGACCGCTTTCATCCGATCGATGGACTGTTGCCAGGTGGCGGCGACCGCAACTATGAGACTGCCCAAGCTAAGGTGGTTGAATACGGTCAAAACCTGTCCTACGCCCAGCAAAACGCCCTGTAATACCCAACAGGCTGACTGATGTTCAATATTTATCTATCCCTTGTGATAGAGGCAATTGCCTCTATCACAAGGGATATTTCACACGTAAAGACATCCCCCAATTGTTTGTAAAGAACGGTATGCGATTGTAATAATGCGGTAATACTCAAAAAGCCCCAGGCCGTCTACGACACCTTTTATGTCCAACGTGGAGCCGACAGTGAACATCGCATCAAAGAAATCAAGTTGGGCATTCAGGCCAAACGGCTCAGTTGCAACACCTTTGTGGCCAATCAGTTCCGCTTACTCTTAGCCCAAGCTGCTTATGTGTTGATGCTGGCCATGCGGCAAGCGGCGGCGGGTACACGATTGGCCACCGCACAGGTCGAAAGACTTCGCTCCACCGTGATTAAAGTGGCTGCACGGGTCACCGTATCGGTGCGACGGGTCTGGGTGGAATTGGCCGCTTTTTGTCCGTTTGCGGCTGAGATCCGACAAGTGACTCAGAGATTAAAGGCTCCCAACCTACTCCAGCTGGCCTGATGCTCAGACCCTCACAGGATTCGTGTGCCTTTTTTCCAGTTTTCAGCCTACAAAGCCACTATTTTGATGGACTTACGGATAATTGGGTGCTCTTCGCCTGACCGCTTTCCATTGAGAAGATGGATGAGCCTGGTTGAAAGTCTCTTGGAAGTCCTCATGAATAATGCAGGCTAAGGGCATTGCTAAAGCCAGGACGCAGCCTCTCTACGGGCTCTGTGGGGGGCAGTGGGCAAGTTGGCACAGGCGCTGTTATACAAAGCTGAGGTGCTGGTAGTGAGATTTTAGCGGAGTCAGGCGTCGGGGTTAGGGGTGACGGTGGTTGAAGATACGGCTTCGCCAGGCACGCTAGCTGCTGTCAACGCTGCCCCGGATTCATCTTCCCCGGGGGCCATTTCAGAAGATCCGGGGTCTATTCCAGAGGCCACTTCTTCAGAGGCCACTTCCCGCTCTTTCGCCAGCAGATCGATGGTGTCTCCCAGGGCCATGGTGAGGCTCTGGCGCGTTTGCTCGTGGCTGGCCTGTTCTTGCTTAAGGGCGTTAGAGAGCTGATCGCTCAGTTTGAGTGCCTCGAGCAGCTGCGATCGCGCTTCTTCAAGGGAGTTGATCGCCTTTACTTTCTCAATAATCTTGGCGGCATCACTAGGGGTTTCGGCGACAGGTGACCCCTTGAAGGTTTCAAGCTCTCGGATCAGGCCCTGCAATTTAAGCTGGGATTGCTCAACATCTTGACGGCGCTGCTGGGCCTCTAATTCATACAGTCGACGCCAGTTAGCGGCGCTGGCATAGGCTTGATCACGGTCTTGGCGCAGCTCGACTAGCTGGCGCTGCAGCGTCCGGATTTCAGCTAGCCATTGGGTCATGTCGTGGTCCATGGCGGTTTCTTGACTAAAACAAAAGCTGGGTCAGTGATTTGGGAGCTGGCAAGACAATCATCACCAGTAGCGTCAAGGCCAGCAGGCCAATTAAATCGCGTCGACTATCTAACTCACTAACATCGTTGAGGGCGGGCTCATCGACTGCTGGGATAAAAAAGAGCAGAATCGCCCACAGAAAAAACTCTTGGTGAATTAAGGCTAACACTAGCACTAAAAACCGGGAGATTTGACCGATGACGGCCCCGGTTCGCTGTCCATACATGGCGTGGACAATATGGCCACCGTCTAACTGCCCCACCGGCATCAGGTTGAGGGCGGTGACCACCAGCCCCAAGCACCCCGCCACCGCGACGGGGTGCAGATCGATCGCTTGGGCCGCCTGTAGCTGACTCCCCAGGGCCAGTTTGCCTAGCAGGGTCAAAATCACTGAGCCGCTGGGGTCGAGGGCATTGAAGTTGAGCAGGCTGGCGTCTTCGGGCAGGGCAATTACGGTGGAGTGGGCCAATCCCCAAATCAAAATCGGAACTGTCATGACCAGACCCGCTAACGGACCAGCAATACCCACATCAAAGAGCGCCCGTCGGTTAGGGACTGGCGACCTGAGCTGGATAAATGCCCCAAAGGTCCCTAAGAAAAAGGGCACCGGAATGAAGTAGGGTAAGGTGGCCTGAATCTGATAGCGACGTGCCATCAGATAGTGCCCCATCTCATGGACCCCCAGGATCAGCATCAGCGACAGGCCATAGGTCAACCCTTGGGTGAGCAAACCTGGCTGGGCTTGCAAATCGCCCATCGAGAGATCCCCGACGTAGACCCCCCCGGCCAAGGTGGTGGTCAAGAGGGTCATGACTAGCAATGCGATCGCAAGTCGCGGTCGATAGAGCCCTTGCACGGGCCCCTCTTTTTTGGACTGCTCCTGGGTTTTGAACGCCGGGTTAGGCACCAGGGCAAAAAAGGGTTTGCCGTTTAACCCCTCTTGCAACAGCAGTAAAAAACGATCACCAAACTGGGCTGTGACATTCTCTTGGACTGTTTCATAGGCTACCCCAGGAGAGGTTTTGAGCTGCCCCCGACAAATCATCGCGTGGGGGCGATACTCAATATTTTGCAAGTAGTAGACCGTCCACGGAAAACACCGTTGCAGGTGAGTTTCTTCATCCCGAGTGATCGGGCGCTCTGGCTCAGGGGGCTTGGTGGCGGGGGCCGCAGAGGACACGGTCGCGGGTGGCATACGGCCTAAAAAGATCAGCAGCATGTAGACCAGCGGACAGAGAATAAATAGCCCGTACAGCATCACCACCGGGGGCTTCTCATCTCCGTAGATGCTGAGCCACAACGTGAGCACCCACACGGGTATCATCATCACAAACCACAGCAGCCAGACGGGCGTGCGGGTAATATTGGCGACACTGCGCTGAATCACCCAGTAGGTCAAAAATCCAAGTAAGATGGCGAGCAGAATAAACGGCATGAATTAGGCCCGTGAGAACTGTGGCGTCGTTTATGGCATTAGTGATTTGCCCCAAAAGCATCTTATCGGATAAGTTCAGGGTTATCTGTAAGCTCCAGCGACAGATCCTTATGTCTACCCTAAAACATTTGGCGCATGGCTTCTTCCCTCCCTGGCACAACTGCTAAAGCTCCGCGACAGGTTTTAGACAATATTTATGCGTTTTCCCCCAACCGAGACACCCTGGGGGGCACCGCCTATCTGCTTTTAGAAAAAGATAGCGCAGGGACCGCTGCTAACCTGCTAATCGATTGCCCAGCTTCGCTGCCCGCACTGTTTGATTTTATCGAAGCCCAGGGTGGGGTGCGATGGCTGATGCTCACCCACCGAGGCGGGATCGGCAAGGTCAAAGACTTCCAAGCCCGATTTGGCTGCACGGTGGTGATTCAAGAGCAAGAAGCCTATTTGCTGCCCCAGGTACCGCTCACCTCATTTCAGCAAAGTTTTAGATTTAGCCCCACCTGTCATGCCCTGTGGACACCGGGTTACTCACCAGGGTCAGCCTGTCTGTATACCCAGGCCCATGGCGGGGTTTTATTCACAGGTCGGCATCTGCTCCCCAATCAAGAGGGTCAAGCGCTCCCCCTGCGCTTTTCTAAAACCTTTCACTGGCCCCGTCAGCTGCGCAGTGTCCAGCGGCTGCGCGAACAGTTTAGCCTTGAAACGCTGAGCTACCTCTGTCCTGGGGCGAATACGGGCTTTCTGCGGGGTAAACGCGTGATTGAGGATGCCTATGTCCAGCTACAGGCCATCGATCTAGAGGCGTGCCGACAAACACAGGCGATCATTTGATGGACGGCACCCTCGTTGCCTTTTCCACCAGCCCCGCAATTTCCTCTCGCAATGACTCCGGATACAGCAACCATGTGCGCTCGTAAGGCTCGGTCAGGGTTTTAACTAGCGGAGACAGCTGGCTAATTTCAGTCAGGCCGGTTTCGGTTTTGAGCTTGATGCCGCGCTGATAAAGGGTGTAGCCATGGCTCGACACATGGCGCAGGCTGCTGTAGCCGACCCCAAGTTTGCCAACGCGCTGGCGGACTGCGGCCAAAATTTGGGTTCGCTCGGCCGGGGTGTGGTGGCTGACATCCAGGGTCTTGAGTAGCTGGCGATTGACCAGATGTCGACAGAGCCCAGAGAGGAGCTCATCGGGGTGGGTTTGCCAGCGCTGTAGGTGATAGCTAAAGACAATGTCGTCTCCGGCGAGATAGGCTGGCAGGGGGAGGGCATCGACGGTCTGGGTGAGCCAGGCGACGACTGTGTCATCGGCACTCAAGTCCCCAACCTTGAGCAACTCGCGGGCGCGGCAAAAGATTTGCTCCAGCATCCAGGTGGCCGAGAGGTTTTTAGGATGGTTGTAAATTTGGGCGTACATAAAGTAGCGCACCACCAGGTAATGCTCGATTGCCGCCAGCCCCTTGCGCTCGACCACCAGCTGCTGGCTGTCGGGATCAAAGTCGAGGGCGAGAATGATCCGGTCCAGGTCGAGTTGACCGTAGGAGGCTCCGGTGAAGTAGCTGTCACGGAGCAGGTAATCGATGCGATCGCAATCTAACTGACTCGACACCAGCTGCCAGACCAGCGGCAGGGCATGCCGATGCTGGTAAACCTCAACAATGGCAGTCAGGAGCGCCGGGTCAAACCCATCCAGCAGGCCCCGCACCTCTGCATCTTCGGTTAGAATGCGCTGGGTCCACCGCTCATGATGGCCCCCAAACACGTCTTCTGAGGTGTGGGAATAGGGGCCGTGACCGATGTCGTGTAGTAGCGCCCCACAGAGCACCGTTGCCCGATGAGGCTGCAGTTCTACGTAAACACTGGCCAGCCGATCAAACGCCCAGCGAGCAAGGGCCATCACCCCCAAGGAGTGAGTAAAGCGAGAACTCTCAGCCCCGTGAAACGTTAGACTGGCAGGTCCCAACTGCCGAATCCGCCGCAGCCGCTGAAACGCCACCGTATCGATTAATTGAATAAGTAAGGCTTCGACCGGATCGCGCCCATCGAGGGTAATCGCGCCATGGAGAGGATCGTGGTAAGTTCGCGTTTTAGGGAACACCGGCTGCCGCCAAGGATGGAGTCAGAGATTGAGCCAAAAGCCCCACCGCAGCCTGGTACTGGGTATCGGTTTCAGAGCCAAAGCGATCGCGGGTGATCGGCTCTGATGCCACCACCTGATTGGGTTGAATGCCCCGACGATTGATATCGTGGTGGTCGGGCGTCTCATATTTAGCCACCGTCACCGCTAACCCAGACCCATTGGTCAAATCAAATAGAGACTGGATTAAGCCTTTACCAAAGGTGGTTTCCCCTACCAGCTGAGCACGTCCATTATCTTGCAGTGCCCCCGCTAAAATTTCGCTGGCACTGGCGGTGCCCGCATTCACCAAAACCACCAATGGGTCGTTCGTGAGGGCTGCCCCCGATGCTTCGAAACTTTCTAAAATACCCTGGCGATTGACCGTATACACGATGGTGCCTTCGTCTATCCAACGTCGCGCAATCTCAATACCTGCCTGGAGTAGCCCACCAGGGTTATTACGCAGATCCAGAATGTAAGCATCCGCCCCCTGCTGCTCCAGTTTCTGCACGGCTGAGGTCACCTCTGAGACTGCATTGGCATTAAACTGCCCCAGGCGAATATAGCCAAATTTTGACCCATCTGGCTCCGACCGGAGTTCAGCCAAAACCGGATTCAGCGTAATCCGTTGGCGCACCAGATTGATATCAAAGGGCTCGGTGCGGACTGATCCACTGGTGCTATCACGCTTTACCGTTAGCGTTACCTTCGTGCCTGCTGCGCCGCGCATCCGGGCTGCCGACTCATCCAGCGACAACTGCTGTGTCAAGATCCCGTTGATGGCCAAAATCATATCCTTGGGGTGTAGACCTGCTTGCTCTGCAGGTGAGCCCTCAATCGGCGCAATAACCCGTAGGACACCGTCAGCCTCATCCTTAATAATCTGCAGACCGACACCCAGTAGCTCTCCCGACGTACTGGTCCTCAGGCTCTGATATTGGTCAGGGGGCAAAAAGCGCGTATAGGGGTCGTCTAACCCACTTAACATGCCCTGGACTGCCTCATAGGCCGCTTCCCAGGTTGTCAGTGGCTGTCGTAACACCCGTTGCCGGATAAACCACCAGTTTTGATGATTAAATGTCTCATCCACGTAAGCCCGGTTAACAATCCGCCAGACCTCCATCACGAGCTTCTGCTGATCGGTCATAGCAAGTGCTGGTGACGACCATAGACCGAACATGGCCGTTGCCACCAACATCGCTGCACAGATTGCCCCTAAAAAACGCTTGACCATCAATCCACCAGACTCACCCTATAACCAGGAAAATACTTACATTTGTGAAATTTGTTTTGTGTTGTGCAATTTTTGCGCAACTTGGTCCATGCCTATACTGCTTAATCAAACTTGCTGACCCCATGTCTCGGCCAAAATGCTCAGAACCATCACTCCTAGGATACTTTCCCCTATACACGTTCCCTATGGACGCTCTCCCCTATCTGCGCTCCGCTTGAGATTTATAACAACCAGGGTATCACTGCAGATTCAGAGGACTTATCTCAATAAACAATAGAACGGGTTGACAGCTGTCAGACCCCATGATGAGCTTGCTGCCATCATAGCGACAAACTCAAATTTGTGAAGTTTCTTAAACAGAATCTCAGATATCAACGCTGCCTTAAGCAAGTCCATAGAAATACCCCTAACCCACTTTATGGGGCTGATATTGATAGGTTCAGAATGCCCAACCGCCCTGGATAGACTTGTCTGAGACCTCCCTTTTACAGGGCTTTATGTTACATTTTTTAGTAACGGCATAAATGCAGCCCACTTATAACGTCATTTTCCCGCTTCATGTTTACTAAGCAAGTCACGGATTCTAAGACCTATCAATGGTTCAACGAGCGTTTGGAAATTCAAGCGCTTGCCGACGACATTTCCAGCAAGTACGTTCCTCCCCACGTCAATATCTTTTATTGCCTCGGAGGCATTACTCTGGTTTGCTTCGTCATCCAGTTCGCCACTGGATTTGCCATGACCTTTTACTAAATGCCTCTGTAACAGTGGGCTTATAGTA
>JBCBQD010000276.1:0-7246 GCA_039820425.1 Cyanobacteria bacterium J06635_1 | reverse complement strand
AAGAGGCCCGACGCGGGTTTTCGGTAGTGTCACCCAGTCGCGATCGCTAGGGGCCATGAGCGATTGACCCAGTTAGCCTAATCATCGACATGATGCCCGCCTTGGGATGGATTTAATCCGGTAGGGTGAAATAGAACGTTGTACCGACCGCAGGCTCAGAGTCTACCCAGATGCGCCCACCGTGGCTTTCAACAATCTTTTTGCAGGTGGCTAAGCCAATGCCGGTGCCGGGATACTCATCTTTAGTGTGTAGCCGATGAAAAATTTGGAAGACCTGATCAAAATGCTCAGGGGGGATGCCAATGCCATGGTCATGCACCCCAAACAGCCACACATTCTCTTGGGGCTCAGCGGATATTTTTACCTGGGGGGGCTGCTCGGGGGGATGATACTTGAGGGCATTGCTGACCAGATTTTGAAAGAGCTGCATCAGTTGGGTCTCATCAGCACAGAGGGTAGGCAACCCATCCCTGGTAATCACCGCATGGTTTTCGGTGATCATCGGGTGTAGATCAGAGAGCACTTGTTCGATCACCTGATTGCAATCTATGGGACCGCTCGATGGCTCAGTCTGGCCAACCCTAGCATAGGCCAGCAAATCTTGAATCAGCTGTGACATGTGCTGACTGGCATTAATAATTTGAGTAATGTATTTGTTGACGGGCTCATCCGGGCGGTTGCGATAGGTATAGGCCAGGATTTTGGCAAACCCAAAGATGCCCTGGAGGGGTTGCTGCAGATCATGGGAGACCACATAGGCAAATTGCCCTAGTTCCTGGTTAGAGCGGATTAATTCATCATTCAAGTGTTGGAGCGCGTCCAGGTTTTGTTGTCGCTCAATGGCATAGTGGATGGCCCGCACCAGCCAGGTTCTTTGGATGTCGCCTTTGACCAGGTAATCTTGTGCACCTTCTCGCAGGGCTGCGATCGCAATTTCCTCATCATCTAACCCGGTCAGGACCAAAATAGGTATCTCAGGAGCCGCAGTATGGATTTTCTTAACGGTCTCTAACCCACGACTATCGGGTAAGGACAAATCCAGCAAAATCGCCCCAAAACAGTTATCCCTGAGGCAACGGATGGCCACATCAAGGCGCTCAACCTGGGTCAACTCAATGTGCTCAACAGCAGAGAGAAACTTCCGCAGTAGGTAAGCATCCGCAGCGTTATCTTCGACTAAGAGGACTTGGATGACGTCATTACTCACGGCTGATGGATCGGCTTAGTTGAATCAGGACTGACGGCATTATTGCATAGGCGGCTGCTTAAATCCTGCCACTAGGACTTCAAACCGCCCGAGTCCTGATAGGTCACAATCCGATTTCGTCCCTGCTCCTTGGCTTGATATAACGCCTCATCCGCTACCAAAATGATGTGTTCGATGCATTCATTTTGGTGGGCTTGGGTGGACACCACGCCAATACTGAGGGTGATCTGGTCGGCCACAGCAGACCTAACATGGGGAATATTCAAAGACTGGATTGCTAATTTTATCTGCTGAGAGACCTTCGTTGCCCCGACCAAGTCAGTATCGGGCAACACAAAGGCAAATTCTTCCCCCCCGTAGCGGGCCACTAAATCTGAGGGTCGTTGCACAACTGTTTTTAAGCCCTGAGCAACCTGATGCAGGCAGCGATCGCCCGCTGGGTGCCCATAATAGTCGTTATAGTTTTTGAAATGATCGATATCACACAAAATAAACGAGAGCGGTAAATGGGTTCGTCTACAACGGCTCCATTCCTGCCGTAAGTATTCATCCAATCTGCGACGATTGGCTAAACCCGTCAGACTGTCTTCGATCACTAGACGCTGAAGTTGCTCATTGGCGACCTGCAAAGCTTTTTCCACCCGAATTCGATCAGCATTCTCCTGTTCAAGTAGCTCGTTCAAATGCTGGAGTTTATCTAAGTTTTGTTGTCGCTCAATCGCATATTGAATGGCCCGCACCATCCAGGTTCGTTGGATTTTGCCCTTTACCAGGTAGTCTTGAGCGCCTTCTCGTAGGGCTGCGATCGCAATTTCCTCATCATCTAACCCCGTTAAGACTAAAATGGGTGTCTCGGGAACCGCAGCATGTATTTGCTTAACCGTATTTAACCCCCGGCTATCCGGTAAAGACAGATCCAGTAAAATCGCATCAAAACGAATTTTTCTGAGGCCACGGATGGCTTCATTGAGGCGCTCAACCTGGGTTAGCTCAATATTCTCCTCAGTGGAGAGAAATTTCCGCAGCAGGTAGGCATCCGCAGCACTATCTTCGACTAAGAGGACTTGGATGACGTCATTACTCACGGCTAAGCAACCCACTGAATCGGCTAAGTTAGACAAGCATGAATGGGCATATATGTATCATTGCAGATGCGGTAGCTTAACTACGGTGAGCCAAAAGTCCTCAATGGACTCTACAACTTTGATGAACTGCTTTAGAGTGACAGGTTTCGTAATGTAGCAGTTGGCCCGTAGCGCATAGCTTCTGAGGATATCTTCCTCTGCTTCTGAGGTGGTGAGCACCACCACCGGAATGGTAGACAAGTCAGGATCATCTTTAATTTCGGCTAGCACCTTGCGGCCATCTTTTTTGGGTAAATTCAGATCCAATAGGATCAAATCAGGTCGGGGCATGTCTTGGTAATCGCCGACCCGACGCAGAAAAGCCATGGCTTCGACCCCATCCTCAACAATGTGCAAATTGTTAAGCACTTTTGCTTTCTCAAAGGTTTTGGCCGTTAGTTTGGCATCACTGGGTGAATCCTCTACCAGTAAAACATCGATGGGCATAGATTCGCTGATATCCATAAACGTGTGCTACTAATATTACCGATTATCAACAGGGGTACCAACTTAAAGTGAGAGGCTTTCCCAAGGGCAGGAGTTAGGAGTCAGAAGATGGGGGAGATAGGGGAGATAGGGAGGTAAGAGCGACGCTATTTGACTGCCCACCGCGTCCTCTTCTCCGCGTCCCCCCTTCTCCGCGTCTTTCTTCCCCCCCTTCCCCCCTTCCGTTCGGCTGAGCGGTCACGTCGAAGCCCACCTTCCCTGCTTATCATCACCAGGATACATTTGTCTCAACCGGGAATCGCCCCATGACTGGGTAGTGTGAAATAAAAGGATGTGCCCTGTTCCGGAGCGGAGTCAACCCAGATTTGCCCCCCGTGACGCTGCACAATTTTGCGGCAAATGGCCAGGCCGATGCCGGTGCCTGCATAGTGCCGACGCGAATGCAGGCGCTGAAAGATCTCAAAGATCTGCTCAAAATAGTCGGGTTCGATGCCAATGCCATTATCTCGGACGCAAAATTCCCACCCATTGTCTCGCAACGTGGCTGAGATGTGAATGCGAGGGGGAGCCTGACTGCGGAACTTAAGGGCATTGCTGATCAGATTTTGAAACAGCTGGCATATCTGCGACTCATCGGCAACCACCTCAGGTAAATCATCATAGGTCACTACCCCATGGCCTTCGTCAATGGCCAGTTTTAAGTTGCCCAGCACCTTCTGAACCACAACCCCACAGGCCGTGGGCACAAATTCTTTGCCCCGGGTGCCCACCCGAGAAAACGCCAGCAGGTCTTTAATCAACTGCTGCATGCGAGTAGCCCCATCAACGATGAAGTCCACATATTCGTTGGCTTCCCCATCTAGGCGATCGCGATATTCCTCAGCCAGCAGCTCTGTGTAGCTACTAATGGTCCGCAGCGGCTCTTGCAAATCGTGGGAGGCCACATAGGCAAACTGCTCTAGCTCAGCGTTAGATCGCTCCAACGCTTGAGCCCGCTGCTCTAACTCCTGGGTCCGTTCCTGGACTTTTGTTTCCAAACTTTCATTGAGCTGCCGCAGTGCTGCCTCTGCTTGTTTGCGGTCGGTGATATCTGCGTGGGTGCCAATCATCCGCACAGGGTTACCGGCTTGATCCCGTTCGACCACCTTGCCCCGATCCAAAATCCATTTGTGGGTGCCATCTTTGCAGCGCACCCGATGTTCATTTTGGTAAATCGGAGACTCACCGTTCATATGTCGGTTCATATCTGCATAGCACTGGGTTTTATCCTCAGGATGGACCCGCGAATCCCACTCATCCAGGCTGTTACTCACCTCATCGTCTGTATGGCCCAGCATAGCTTTCCACTGATGGGAGTAAAAGACTTCACTGGTTTGAAGATTCCAGTCCCAGACCCCGTCGCCTGCGCCTTCGAGGGCAAACTGCCAGCGGGCCTCACTTTCCCGCAGGGCGTCCTCACTTTGCTTGCGATCGGTAATGTCCCAGTTCACCCCAATCATACGTTGGGCTTTCCCGGTGTCATCCCTCAAGGTGATCGCATGGGCTTCGATAAAGCGAATCTGTCCATCGGGCCATACCACCCGAAATTCGGTGTGAAAATCCTTTTCTCCGGTGATGGCGGCCTGAATCTCACCGTCGGCTCTTTTCATCTCGTCAGGATGGACGCCGCGTTTCCACGCTTCATACGCGCCGCCAAAGGTTTCCGCAGTAATGCCATACAGTTCATACATGCGATCATCCCAGATCAGTCGGTCTTCAACCAGGTCAAAATCCCAGACGCCAATGTTGGCAGAATTGGTCGCCAGCGCTAACCTTTGCGTCATTTCATAGATTTGGGCTTCGGTTTGCTTGCGGTCGGTGATGTCGCTGATTGACCCCGCCATCCGTGTCGGCTGACCGGTTGCATCCCAAATCGCTTGCCCCTGGGCATACATCCAGCGATAGTCGCCCTGTTTAGTTCGCAACCGATATTCCACATCATAAAGACCGCGACGTTCGATATGGTCACGCACTGCCGTCAAAACCCGATCATGATCGTCAGGGTGCAATCGCGATTCAAAGGCACTGAACTGATTTTCCATTTCATGATCTTGATAGCCCAGGATCGCTTTAAATCGAGGCGAGTAATAGACCTCATCAGTGAGGATATTCCAGTCCCACAAGCCATCGCGGGATGCCTGCATCGCTAGCGCATAGCGTTCCTGACTCTCTCGTAGCGCTGCTTCGGTTTGTTTTAGGGCATCAAGCTTTTCACGCAGTAACGTATTGAGTTGCTCTTGTTCTATGGTCTGCGAATCCATGGTCTGTGAATCCATTTTGGGTACCAGCACATGCCGATGAAGGGCGTGACAAGACAAGGCATGACCAGACATGCCTCTATGCTATTGATAGCAAAGCGGTCAGACTAATTGTGTATTTGAATAGGAAATCTTAAGGGCGATGGCACTGCAAAAAGGGGCATGACCAAGCATGCCCCGACGTTATCCAGAGATGATATCCAAAATAAATGGAAATTTGCGATTGCTGATTTAGGGGATGAGCCGATCTGCCGAGTTATCGTTAGTTTCTATCTAACCGCCTCTCACGACCAAAACCATCCCGAGGATCAGCAATGTCAGAATTTTCTACGGATCAAGCCCTGTCCTTAGAAATTGCCGATCAAAATGACAGCGGTGAACAGGCAAAAGAGCCCCATAATTATCATTGCAATCATTTCATAGGGGGCGTGGTTGATGTTTTCCAGGTATTGATTGACTTTCTTGTCTTTCTCTTCTGGAACCCAGACCATTGATTTCATGGGGAGTAGCCTCCTGAGTATCAATAACAACAATCAATAACAACAGTTTAAAGTTCTCTTAGGGAAAACAGTTTTCATATGAGAGAAACTTAATTCTTGTTGTGAGAAACTTAATTCTTGTTGCTAAAAACAATACGTGGCATTACGCAACATTAAGGCTTGCTTTGCCCCTTTATGCTTTGTCCCCTTGTGCTTGGCCCCTTTAACAGATAGGCTCGCATTTCTCCGCGCCCCTTAAGGGCAATACAACCCCGATCCTCAAAGGCAAAGGTATCTTTTAACCGTCGGTAGGTCGCGCTGCTGACCTGGATGCGATCTACTACCCCGTGGGATTCCATGCGACTGGCGATATTGACGGTGTCGCCCCAAAGATCGTAGCTAAACTTTTTGACGCCGATCACCCCCGCCACCACGGGCCCGGTGTGAATGCCAATGCGCAGGCGAAAGCAGTGGCCGCTGATGGAGCAAAAGTTCTGGACAGATTGCTGCATCTCGATGGCCATGTGCGCAACGGCTTCGGCATGGTTGTCCATCGGGTTGGGGACGCCCCCCACCGCCATGTAGGCATCCCCGATGGTTTTGATTTTTTCGACCCCGTAGCGTTCGGCAATGCCGTCAAAGGCAGAAAAAACAGTGTTGAGCTGACAGACCAGATCGGTGGGTTTCACCTTGGTGGCTAACTCGGTAAAGCCAACGATATCAGCAAATAGAATGGTGACTTCGCCAAAGGAGTCGGCGATCGCACCGCGATTAGACAGGTTATTTTTGAGGCGGGTTGCGATCGCAGCTGGCAATACATTCAACAACAGCGATTCGGACTTTTCTTGCTCATCCCGCAGGGCTGCCTCCGCCGCCTCCCGTTCTCGAATCTCCTGGGCAATGCGCTCAAACATCTCCCCAAAGGCGCGGGTCACCTCCCCCAACTCATCCTGCCGGGGCTGGGCCAGGCTGCGAAACTGGGGCGGTTGATCTTGCTTGATGGCCTCTGCAGCCAGCATCAGGTCATCGCGCAGGTACAGCAGCGGGTTGATCAAAATCCGCTCGAGTACGGTGATAGTGACAAAGGTGACGAAAAGGGAAATGATGATCACCAGACCGGCAATTGCGATCGCATACTGCTGCATCGACCGTTTAACCTGGGTAGCATCATGACGCACCACCAGGACATAACGCCCTTGAAATCGAGCGCTGGGCCAGGCCACGTCATAGCGAGTCCCATTTTGGCCCAACTGCCTCAAAATCCCTTGCTTGTCAATGGCCTCAAAGGACAATGTGGGCGCTTCATCAAACCGGTCAATCTCCTGACCGTCCTGGCTATAGAGTACGGCTCCCAAAATAACCGAATCTGGGCTGCGTTCCGCTAGCGCACTGGCCAGCAACGTCTCGGGGGCCATCTCCACCATCATGTTGCTTTTAACCGTGACCAAAACCTCTTGGGAAAGCTGCTCAAGGTCCCTGAGTTCCTGTCGCTGTCGTCGGAAGTAGGATGGGACAAAAATAATCCCCTCAATGGTCAGCAAGCTAAAGAAAACCCAGGCCACAATCTGGCGCGATAGCCTAGATTTCAACAAACCCAACGAAGATTGCATTAAACCCGGCATGATCGCATCTGTGAAACTAAAGGAAGGAACGCTTAATTAGACATCCCTACTTTAGCTCTGTCAGAACGGG
>JBCBQD010000275.1:0-7364 GCA_039820425.1 Cyanobacteria bacterium J06635_1 | reverse complement strand
AATCAACGAGCCAATGAAGACGTTGGCCTCAGCAATATCTTGCTTGAATGCTTCGTAGTTTTCTTCACTGCGAAGCTCCTCAATCAGATAGCCACTGATCTCAACCGCTATCTGAGAATTGTGGTCATTAATAGACCGAACCGCAGCCGATAGCGCACTCTGGTACTGGGGTTCTAGCACGACATAGACCACTTTCACCAGGAAACGCTCCCCCACATTCTCGGGCGAGATATGTCTCACAGTGGGCTTGACGTGAGTGAACATGCAGTTAAACTCCTTGCTCCGTGTGTTCTCTCTAGTTATCTCAATGCGCTTTATCTCAATGTGCTGAGCGATGGATTAACCCGTGATGGATTCTCACTCTTGCCCATTAATGATTCAAGCTTTGTAAAGTGGCTAAAAATATAAAAGAGAATATAAGTAACCCTGAAGCTTTACAAAAATGAACAAACAAGATAACGAACTTGACTTAAGCAGGCCTCAAATCGATTTAAAACCTATCTGTGTTTGTATCAAAAAATCCCCTACCTAAGCGGCGTTGGGGAAAGATGCGACACAATTTTACATATTGAAAGGCCAATTTTGTAACTATTTTTTACAAGTTTAGTGAGTGAATGCTCATGCTTATCATTCAAATAAATTAATCCAATACATTCCCGTAAGATGGAATCGATCTGCGGTTAGGAGACAGCGATGCGAATTTTGGTGATGGGTGGCACTCGGTTTATCGGAGTGTATTTGACGGAGCAGCTCGTGGCCCAGGGCCACGAGGTCGTGTTACTGAATCGGGGGAACCATCCCGTGCCCGATGGGGTAGGGCAGATCGTGTGCGATCGCAAATCCACCACCGACCTCAAAGCCAAACTGGCCAACGAATCCTTCGACGCGATCTTTGACAATAACGGACGCGAACTGAGCGACACCCAGCCGCTGGTAGAGATTTATAGAGGCAAGCTGCAGCACTTTATCTATGTCAGCTCTGCGGGGGTTTATCAAAAATCCGACCAGATGCCCCATATCGAAGGCGACCCAGTAGACCCCAAAAGCCGACATCGCGGAAAATTTGAAACCGAAGCCTATCTGGCTGATCAGGGCATGCCCTTTACCTCGATTCGCCCCGTCTATATATATGGGCCTCAAAACTACAACCCGTTAGAAAGCTGGTTTTTTGACAGGGTAGTGCGCGATCGTCCCATCCCGATTCCCGGCAATGGCATGGCGATAACTCAGTTGGGGCACTGTGCTGACCTGGCCAGTGCCATGGTGACGGTGCTAGGGAACCCCAAGGCCATCGGCCAAATCTATAACGTGTCCGGGGAGCGCTACGTGACGTTTGACGGGCTGGCCCGGGCCTGTGCCGTAGCGGCGGGTAAATCCGACGATGTAGAGCTGGTCCACTACGATCCCAAAGCGTTTGACTTTGGCAAGCAAAAAGCCTTTCCCATGCGGGTGCAGCACTTCTTCGCCGCCATCGGCAAAGCCAAGCAAGACTTGGGCTGGCAGCCTCAGTTTGATTTGATATCTGGGCTCAAAGACTCGTTCCAAACCGACTACCTGGCCAATCATAAAGGCAGTGCCGAAGTTGATTTCTCAACGGATGAGCAGATTTTGAGTTAGCGATTTTGAGTTAGCGATAGTCAGTATCTCACCCATCTGAAAAACTAGTTTCAGAGAATGTATCAGACAATATTTTAGACAATAGGCCCCAGCAATATTGCTGGGGCCTATTATTGCTTTTGGAGTGAGTAATCACAATATCCAGAGAAGCTTAAAGGCTGGAAAAATATTTATCAAAGGCGCTACATAAAACCATAATTTATGTATGCATATTGTTTTGTTTTTTCCATAATTATCGGTAAATTTACCGTCAGTTATGGTTGCCGTAGTGATGCCTGTCTAGCCACATATCAGGAGCCTTGAGCATCTTCTGGGATAAAGTTTGAATGGTCAGGCAGACAAAGCCCTGTAGGGATTGCTGAGTATCCAAAAGCGTGAAAAATTTGAGTGCTTATACTTTCACAATTTTGAAATTTAGTAGCTATGGTTTGAATAGATCTAAAGCCCTTAAATCAAGTCTTGGCTGAACGAAATAAAAATCGCTACTAAGGACATTTTGCTGTCTTGATTTAATTTTTATTGACCAAATAACGGATACTCCTAATCAAAATTGCCGAATCAAATACGCCAACCAGCGGAATCTTAGACTATTCATTTTTATTAGGGGCATTCTTATAAGAAGAAAGCTTGATAAAAGCAAACCCAATTTTTTTTAGCTCGCGCTTACGCCACACGATCATGTTCTTGAAAACGTTATTTGCTGTCACAGCAACTTCGCTTGCTGCTGGCACAGGAGCCTTTGTGCCCGTTGCTGCTGCCACGTTTGCAGCCGAAATTGGACCGCAGCCGACCATCGGCACAACCCAGCTGATCTCGACCATTCCTCAATATCAGCCCCAACCGGGAGAAGTGCTCCGGAACGTGACCCTTGAACTCAGCGGTGGCCTGCAGGGGGATGTCGATATTGATAATCCAACCCAGCGAGCTCAGTCCGTCAGAGTCAGTCTGGCCGGGGATTTGAAATTATTTGGACCACAGTCCCAACTGTTATTGTCAGCATCGCCTCGGTTTGCCACCACCCAGATGTTCGCAAAAGACACAGCCGGGTTGACGCTCACTGACTTAAAAGCGATCACGCCTGGCTTCGGTCAGGGTGCACCCACCATCACATTGTCAGCCCAGACCCCCTATGTCACAGAAAACTTTGTCGGCAATGGGGTGCTTGATTTGAGCTTTTTAGCCGTAGATACCTCGGCGGTACAGGGGTCAAGCACCTTAAAAAGTCGCTTCTCAAATCAGGTAAACGCCGCTGTGCGGGTCAGCTATGACACTCAGTCAACGCTTAAAAATCTGTCGCCAGAGCCGTCCCCGTCAGTGCCAGAGCCACCTCCGTCGGTACCAGAACCGTCGATCATTTGGGGGATGATAGCGGGTGGTTTATTTCGGCTCGGCTGGTTGGTTGAGAAAACCCGCAATTCAAAGGTTCGGTAACCCCCCCTTCAGCTAGTAGCAGTGTCTGAGCACACTAGAGATAGCTTTTTAACAACACTAGCTGTAAAGCCGGAGCAAAGACTATGGGAAAAGTCGTCGGAATCGACTTAGGGACCACCAACTCGGTGGTTGCTGTTATGGAAGGGGGAAAGCCCACCGTTATTGCTAACGCAGAAGGGTTTCGCACAACCCCATCGGTGGTCGCCTATGCCAAAAATGGCGATCGTCTTGTGGGTCAAATTGCGAAGCGTCAGGCGGTGATGAACCCCGAGAATACGTTTTATTCTGTCAAGCGCTTTATTGGTCGTCGTAACGACGAAGTCGGTCAAGAGACCTCCGAAGTGCCCTACAAAGTCCTCAATGTGGGCGGCACCGTCAAGCTGGAGTGCCCCTCAGCTGATAAACAGTTTGCCCCTGAGGAGATTTCTGCCCAGGTGCTGCGCAAGCTGATTGACGATGCCAGCAAGTACATTGGAGAGAAAGTCACCCAGGCAGTGATTACCGTGCCTGCGTACTTCAACGACTCCCAACGGCAGGCCACCAAAGATGCAGGCCGCATTGCCGGGGTTGAAGTGCTGCGGATTATTAACGAGCCGACGGCGGCAGCCCTGGCTTACGGCCTCGACAAAAAGAGCAACGAAACCATTCTGGTGTTTGACCTCGGGGGCGGTACCTTCGACGTGTCAGTATTGGAAGTGGGTGACGGCGTCTTTGAAGTGCTGTCTACCTCTGGAGATACTCACCTGGGGGGTGACGACTTTGATAAGAAGATCGTTGACTTCATGGCTGAAACCTTTATGGCTCAAGAGGGCATTGACCTGCGCAAAGACAAGCAGGCCCTACAGCGACTGACTGAGGCCGCCGAGAAAGCCAAGATTGAGCTATCGAGCGTGACCCAGGCGGAGATTAACCTACCGTTTATCACCGCGACCCAAGATGGGCCTAAGCATCTGGACACAACGCTGACCCGCGCCAAATTTGAGGAGCTGTGCTCCGACCTGATTGACCGCTGCGGCGTGCCGGTTGAGACCGCCATGCGCGACGCCAAGCTCTCCAAGTCTGATATCGACGAGATTGTCTTGGTCGGCGGCTCAACCCGGATCCCAGCAGTTCAGGCCCTGGTGACCAAAATCTTGGGTAAAGAGCCGAACCAGAGCGTCAACCCAGATGAAGTGGTGGCCGTCGGGGCTGCGATTCAAGGGGGCGTGCTGGCCGGTGAAGTGAAAGACATCCTGCTATTGGATGTGTCGCCACTCTCCCTCGGGGTCGAAACCCTGGGCGGTGTGATGACCAAGCTGATTCCTCGCAACACCACTATCCCCACCAAAAAGTCTGAGGTCTTCTCGACGGCGGTGGATGGCCAGACCAACGTTGAAATCCACGTCCTGCAAGGCGAACGTGAGATGTCCAACGACAACAAGAGTCTGGGGACGTTTCGGCTCGATGGCATTCCACCTGCACCCAGAGGGGTGCCTCAGATCGAAGTGATCTTTGACATTGATGCTAACGGTATCCTTAACGTCACCGCTAAAGATAAGGGTACGGGCAAAGAGCAGTCGATCAGCATCACTGGCGCGTCTACCCTCTCAGACACTGAGGTCGAGCAGATGGTGAAGGATGCAGAATCTAACGCCGCTACCGATAAGGAGCGCCGCGAAAAGATCGACCTTAAGAACCAGGCCGACTCGCTGGCTTACCAAGCTGAGAAGCAGGTTGAAGAGCTGGGCGATAAGGTGCCCGCCGAAGACAAAGAGAAGATCGCAGGTCAGATTAAGGATCTTAAGGACGCGATCGCAAGTGATGACGCCGACAAGATCAAGGAATTGACCACCGAACTGCAGCAGGCACTATATACCTTGAGCAGCAACCTGTATCAGCAGGCTGGCGGCGATGAAGCTGCAGCGGGGGCGGAAACTACCCCCGGCGGCGACGGGGATGGCGCGACCAGCGGCGGGGATGATGACGTCATCGATGCCGAATTCTCGGAAACCGAGAAGTAATTCAAGTTTGGTCAATAGCGCTGGGATTATGTCCCTGACGCTGTTGGCCTCAAACGGACTTGCTCCGGCTAGCAAGGGGGTGAATGGCTTTGGCCATTCACCTTTTTTTAACCATATCCAGTTTGAAGCCTTGAGTTTTTAGCTAAGGTCAAGTCACGGGGCTGGATATGACCAATCTCAGATTATCCAGTTTGAAGCCTTGAGTTTTTAGCTAAGGTCAAGTCACGGGGCTGGATATGACCAATTTCAGATTATCCAGTTTGAAGCCTTGAGTTTTTAGCTAAGGTCAAGTCACGGGGCTGGATATGGCCAGCTTCACCAGCTTCATATGTTGACTTTCTTAAATTAAATACGCCTTTTTGTCCGATCGTCCCATCCACTCGTTAAGCTGCAAAAAGCGTAATTACCCTTAAAGCGGTATGGTGCTATCGGGCAATTCTGATCTAGCCACCCGGCCCTCTTTTGCAACCACGCAGGAGGCGAGCGGTGACCTACAACTGGCACTTGCGATCGCAACCGAACCCGCGTTGCGCTCTTTATTGAGCGACTGTATGCCAGCCCTGGTCAACCCCGATCAGATTGATCAGATTGAAATTCAAGTCGGGGTGCCCCTGGCCGATGGCATATTAGATGGGCTGATGCGGTTTGAGCGGGTCCATTGTTTGCTGAGTGGCAAAACCCTAGATACACCTCAGCGACCCCTGGCAAAACCTGAGTATCAGCAGTCGTCAGCGCTGACGCTTTATCATTCCCCCCTCAAAACCCTGAGTGAGCGAGTGTGCCCCCAGACCGCCCTGGCCATTTTGACCCATGTGGGCTACTCAGCTGAACAGGCCGATGCGATTTTACATCTGCCCAGACAGGCCTGGCACAAAACCTGGTGGTGGCAACTCAATGAGCGCGGTCATTTGGACGAACCGTTTTACCGCTGGATACGGCTCCGCGATCATCCCAGTGGCACCCTGACGCTACAATATCAGGACTATTATCCCGAAACCTGCCCGCCTTGTTTTTATAGCGAGATTCAACAGGTACCCGTGGTGGTGAGATCTGTAGGGCAGGCATTTGCAACCACGCTGGCGACCTTAAACCGTGCCCGTGCTGCCTTTGAAACAGACCTGGCGATTTTGATCACCGACCCTCTGTCAGATCTCGAAACCGAGGGGTTTATTCGCCAAAACGTCAGCCTCTATACATTGAGGGGGTAGGGTAAGAGATTAGGAAATATCAAACAATCCCTAACCAAGCCAAAAGCCCTCTACCAGTGAAATACTCGATAGCCAAAAGCGCCATGAACCCAATCATGGCAGCTCGGCCGTTGAGGCGCTCGGCGTAATCGGTAAAGCCCCGCTTAGGACGATCTAATTTGGGTGAAGTTGAGGGTTTAATATCGGTCACAGCGAAGGCGAACTCATAACAGCGACCTTTATTGTCCCGAGTTGGGGCGACGTTAGTCAATGGTTAGCCCATAAATCCTATGCTCCCATAAGTCGGGTTTTGTAACGGACTGCTCGGTCCGCAATCGGGTAGACATTTTAAGCTAGAGATGGGAATGGGGCGTGGGTAACGGGTGTTGATTCACAAGAGGTGTTCTATGAAAATCGGTGTCCCCAAAGAAATTAAAAATTTAGAATATCGGGTTGGACTGACCCCTGGCAGCGTCCAAGTGTTGACGGCCCAGGGGCATCCCCTGTTTGTTGAAACCCAGGCTGGGGCAGGTGCAGGCTATACCGATGAGGACTATCGGATCGCCGGGGCCAAGGTTGTGTCGACCGCTGCCGAAGTTTGGCAGCAAGACATGGTGGTCAAAGTCAAAGAGCCATTGCCCACTGAGTACCCCTTGATTCAAAAGGATCAGCTGCTGTTTACCTATTTACATCTGGCCGCCAGTCGTGAGCTCACCGAAGCATTGATGCAAAGTGGAGCCGTTGCGATCGCATATGAAACCGTCGAGAAAAATAACCAGCGCCCGTTGCTCACCCCGATGAGCATCATCGCCGGTCGCCTATCGGTGCAATTTGGCGCAAGGTTTCTCGAAAAACAGCAAGGCGGTCGCGGGGTATTGCTGGGCGGCATCCCGGGAGTTAGCCCAGGTCGGGTCGTGGTGCTCGGCGGCGGTATCGTCGGCACCGAGGCCGCTAAAATGGCGGTGGGTCTGGGAGCCCAGGTAACCATGGTGGATATTAACCTGGATCGGCTCAACGAACTGGAGGAGCTATTTGGCTCTCGGGTCGAACTACTCTATAGCAGTGCCCCCAACATTGAAGCCGTGATCCCCCAGGCTGATCTAGTGATCGGGGCGGTGTTGGTACCGGG
>JBCBQD010000274.1:0-7506 GCA_039820425.1 Cyanobacteria bacterium J06635_1 | reverse complement strand
TGGGGGATCAGGTGCCCTTTGGGGACTTTGTGTCGGGTCTGCTGAGTTTGCACTACAGCCGAGAGCAGGAAAAACAGTCTGATATCTTGGGTACCCGCGTGCTATCGACAGCGGGGTATGCGGCGGACGGCCTGCGGAATTTTATGGCGACACTGGGGGCCAATACAACCTCGGAACAACTTGAGTATTTTTCGAGCCATCCGGCTTCGGCCTCTCGGGTGGAGTATTTGGAGTCGATGATTCAGCGAAATGGCTACAATCGCTATGCACTGGAAGGGGTGGATCGGCATTCGGAGATTCAGGCAAGGTTGGGGTAATGGGTAGTGGGTAGTGGGTAGTGGGTAGTGGGTAGGAGATAGGAGATAGGAGATAGGAGATAGGAGACTCTTTTAATTGCCCAATAGTCAGCTATGGCAATAGACAAATTTGAACAGGTTTGCCGCGCATTGGCTTAAAAATCGAAATAATAAACGCAAACGTCTACCCGTGATACATCTTGATTGAGTGATCGCACCTATAGACTATAGCCTGAGTAAAAGATAGCCCGGTGAGCGTGGGCGTGAACCTGCGCTAAAGCGTCAATAACGGCGAGAAAATGGTCAATCCATGCGAAATACATCGAAATTCGATGGGATTGGCTTCGACGATTTCACCATCCACCACCAGCTGCTGGGGTGGATCTGTGGTGATTTTGAGCTGATGGGTGCGCAGGCAGATCAGGTTTTCTTCTTCAAACTGGGATTTGATCAGGGCTGAGGCGAGCAGCGTGGCTGAGGTGTTGATGGTCTGTAGCCAGGTTTTGGAAATCAGAATGGTGACTTCTAGTAGGCCATCGTCTGGGATGACTTCGCCAAACCCTTGAGCCATTAGGGACGTTGCAGGGGCAGCATTGGCGACGGTCACGGCCCGTGTCTGGAGATCTAGCACTTTACCATCGATTTCTATTTCAGCCCTGAAAGGCTCTTGGGTGAAAATTTGCTGCGCACCAGAGAAGATATAGGCCAGGGTGCCGAGCTGATTTTTGAGTTCTCGATTGGCGTTGTTGACCATCCCGGCTTCAAAGCCGACCCCCGCCAGCAACACCATCGGGATGTCGTTGCAGTGGGCGACATCGACCATGCGGGTGTTGCCAGCGGCAATGGTTTCACAGGCGCGCTTGAGATTGGTGGGTAGGCCCATCGCCACTGCGAAGGCATTGGCGGTGCCCCTGGGGATAACGCCCAGGGGAATGCTGGTTTCGAGGGTGACCCCTGCGATCGCAGACACGGTGCCATCGCCACCGGAGGCAATAATGCAGCCGGTATCATGCTCAGACTCCGCTGATCGGATAGCAGCAATGGCTTCACGGGCTTGTTCCACCGGGTCAATGTCTGGTTGGGTAAAGATCGTACGCAAATTCATCTGCGGTTCTAGAATTTGGCGAATCAGTGCCAGGTCCTGGTCAGGGTTGCCTTGCCCGGCCACGGGATTAAAGATCAAATAGGCATCTCGACGCTTGGCCACCCCCTGAATCGCCAGCTCAGCCATCGCCACATTGGTGGCCAGGGGCACATTGTGGAGGTTACAGGCCCGCAAGATGGCTTGATGATCGGGTTCATGGGGCTTGGCCTCGAGCGGATCCATCAGGAAAACAACACCTGCAACTTCCCCAGAGACGATGCGGGCGGCAATTTGTAGGTCGCCCCCCTGGGGACCTGGAGCCACTCGCTCAATAGGTAGATCGGTGGCCGCTTCAATCCACTGCCCGGTCGTATCCGTGGCGATCAGGTGATAGCGCGATAGGACCGGGCGATATTTCTTTGCCAGGGCGACGATTTCATTTTTTTGGGTGTCGTGGGCAATCAGGGCAACGCAGATTGTCATAATCGCTGCTTTGAGCCTGCAATCGGTGATCTAGTCAACGCAATACTAGCTAATTGCCTCGAGTGTAGGACATCGCGAGGAATCTTACCTGTCTCCTAATGAATCAAGTCGAGACTCATTTTAATTAACTTGAGACTCAATATGAGTCATTTTAATCTTAATTTGGGACAGGGTTTTTTAAATGGTTTGTGTCTTTGAAGTCAGCGCTGAGGGAGTGGGGGCTCGCGTCATGATGGCCGTGGACTAAACTAGGGTTATGACAATTGCAATAATGTCTCGTAATGGTTAGTTTAGCCCCCCTGATTGCACAGCCTGTGCCGCAGCCAATTGGTGAGAAGCGAGTGGTTTTTCGGTCGCTTAATTGGCAGCGATACCAGGCACTGCGAGGTTTGCTCAGTCATGATCGAAACACTCGCTTGACCTATGCCCAGGGGACTTTGGAAATTACCATGCCGCTCGAAGCCCATGAGTTTGCAGCTCGATTAATCGAGCGATTTATCTACATCTTGGTGATGGAGTTGGGCATGGATATGAAAACGATGGGCTCGACCACGTTGGATCGTGAGGCTTTGGATCGCTCGGCGGAGCCGGATAATGCTTACTATATTCAGAATCAGCCTTTGGTCGCCGGACGCGATGTTGACCTGGAGAAAGATCCGCCCCCGGATTTGGTTGTGGAGGTGGATATTACCCACACGAATATTGATAAGCTCAGGCTTTATGCGGCGATGGGGGTGCCTGAGTTTTGGCGTTACAACGGTGAAACCTGGCGGATTTATAGTTTGGAAGAGGCTGTCTATCAGGAAGTAGAAGAGAGCCCTACGTTTGTGGGTGTACCCAAGATAAAGCTCTATGAGTTTTTGGCGGCGGCTCGTCAGAGTGAAATGACGGCGGAGCGGGATTTGCGGGCATGGGTGCGATCGCGCTGAATACGTGCCTTTATTAAGGGAAGCCTCGCAGGGCAATATCTCTGCTACCAAACGGTTTCCATTGTTAGTAAAAAGCCGGGTAACACATCTGCGCCGGATAGGGTGGTGGGGCGCTCTAATATTTGAGGCTCAACACCGGGGCGATAAATCCGAACATTCCGCAGTTTGCGGTTGAGGAGCCACCCTAGCCGGACGCCACTGCTCATGTATTCTTCCATTTTGGCCTGGGCTTCGGTGAGTGAGTCAGAGGGGGACATCAGTTCGAGCACAAAGTCGGGCGCGATGGGGGGAAATTTTTCTCGCTGCTCAGTAGGTAGGGCATCCCAGCGGTCTTGAGTAACCCAGGCGAGGTCTGGGGAACGGTCGCCACCCTGGGGCAGCCTAAAGCAGGTGGAAGAATCAAACAGGACGCCCAGTTTGGCCTGTCGATTCCAAATAACGAAATCAGCGCCGATCTCAATATTACGATTGCCGGTTTCGCCGCCAGTGGGTGGCATGATCAGCAGATGGCCTCCAGGGGTGCGTTCAAATTTGACATCAGGATGAGCGCGGCACAGTTCGTAGAACTGCTGGTCAGTTAAGTTGGTGAGCGATCTAAAATCTGCTGTAAACGTCATCACGCTTTCTAGCCTGCAACTCATGGGCTGATTGCCTACATCATAGAACAATAGAACATACGCCTTGAGAACACGCCTTGACGCAAAGAATCTCACGATCAACGCGGTTGAGTCGGTTGTCAGTGGTTTCTGCAAGGGAATCAATCGGGTTTGGCATTGCTTGCGCGCCCGACGCAATTCTCATGATCAATCAAACTTAAAATAATAGGGGCTGCAACACTTTATAAATTGGGCTGAGTCAAGACATTGATCGAACCGCTAGAGCAATATCGGCAATGGTGGTTTTAGCCAATTCAGCTTCCAATGCTTGCTGTGCTTGTGCGGTTGATTTCATCAACACTGGCTGAATATTGCGTCCGACAAAGCAATTTTTATCAGGGGGTGTGCGATGCATCTCAAAAATGTTGGGGTCTTCGACCACTTGAAATACATCCAAAAGCGTAATTTGGTTTGCAGATTTGGCAAGAATAGCCCCTCCTCCGTGCCCCAGCTGCGATGAGGTCAGTCCAGCTTTGGCCAACATAGATAAAATTCGCCGAACGACAGCCGGATTTGTACTAGCACTACTGGCAAGCTGTTCTGAGCGGACAGGATTTCCTTCATTGATTGTCAACGCAGTCAGAATATGAACGGCAACGGCAAAACGAGTGCTGGTCGGCAAGGAAAAACTCCAAAATGGTTGATTATGTAGCTAACACAGCTACATAATCAACCAAATATAACGTACGTTTTGATTCAAGGGGACAAGCAGGAATGAAGTATATAAAAGATGCTCATTTCACAAGCATCTTTTTCACAAGCATCAAAGTGCTGCTTGATGAATAGACACCACTTCATAGGGATGATACTGGGGATTACCTAGTTTGAAAGCTGAAATCATGTTTGGAGTTTCCCCACGCTCTAGGGCGGCTACGGCCCCTTGCAACGCTTCCGAGCTTTCCCACTGAGCGTACACCAAAACATGGTTTGAATCGAGACTGCGATGGATATTAGCGGAGATAAATCCAGGGCGATGGCTCATCTCCTCGGTTATGCCTTGTTGAAGAAGCGTCACTAACGCCGCTTGTTTTTCGATAGGTGGGGCAAGCAGGTTAACAACGGTTAAGTGGTTGCGACCCGTCTCTATTGTAGAGATGAGATTAGGAGCTGGGGTACTTGTCATCATCAATGTCCTCAAAATCAATGTCCTTAAAACAACACAAATTAAATCTATGTAACTAACACAGTTGCATACTATTTTCCTTGAAGCTGTCTGTCAAGGGGGTATGGAAATCAGATTCAGGACCGATGTGGTGACGCTAATATCAAGGGTGAGGCTTGGCAGACTTATGTTTTAGAAGCGGCTGTTTATCAGGAAGTAGACATGAGCCCTACGTTTGTGGGTGTTTGCTTCGATCTGACGGTCAACCCGATCGAGTCGTGCACTGGTGGCTTCTGCAAGTGAATCAATCGAGGCTGGCGTTTCTGATCGAATTGAGACTTATTTGCTTGACTTGAGACTAAAAATGCGTCACATGAGTCTAAACATGAGACATAACCCTTCTTTAGCGGCTAGTGCTTTCCGTTTGACAGTGCGAACAGTGCTATCTGCACAATGGTTCATCTGCTTGTCAGCTTCTGACCTTCGAATGGCTTCAGGTGTGTAAATCCCTGAAATTGAGTCATAATCTTGGGAAAGCTCCATTTTTAGCTCAATGATCGAAGATATCTTTCTGGCGCGAACTGAGGAACAGCAGCAGTTTCGAAGGATGCTACAAGCGATGCTGCCACAGGGATTGCAGAAGCATTTTCCAACGTTTTCGAAGCCGTTTGCCAAACTGAAGTCTGGGTCAGAGGATGCGTCCCGTGCAGCGATCCTGTTGTTTTATGGAGCGGGCGGCATGGGCAAAACATCGCTGGTGCGGCGATTGCGGAAACTGGTGGCGGTGGAATTTAAGGGCCAGGTTAATACCCTATTTCTAGATTGGGAAGATGAACAGAAGCTGACGCTGGATCTGCAGGTAGGCCATGACTTTATTGAGCCAGAGACGGTGCTGAGTGTGCTGCGTCGCACCCTGGTAAAGGCGGGGTGGGGCAATGACCTAAAGGACTATGAGAAAACCGTGCAGGCATTGCGAAATACAGAGTCTAAGGTGGAAGACGCACTAAAAGCATCCCAGGCGACGAGTGAGCTATCTGACAAGGTGAATCAGCTAGGGGCGAAGGGATTGGCCACTTTGATTCGGTTATATCCAGGGGCAGGGGTAATCGATCAAGAGAAATTAGAAGCGACTCTGGAGACAACATTTCAGGTAGGTGCAGAGGGACTATATCAGGCCCGGCGGTTTGTGCAAAAGTCTCTGACGCCGAAGGAATACGAGATCTATGAGCAGCCGAATGAGCGACTGGCGGAGGCTTTAGGAAAAGGAATCGCAAAGTTGGCGGAGCGGAAGCCGCTGGTGATGTTGTTTGATACCTACGAGATTGTGGATCGGCCTGAATGTGACTATACGCTGCGGCGATTGATTCAGGAGAGTGGTGGACTTACTCAGTGGGTGATTGCGGGGCGGTCAAATCTGGCGGACAGTGGTCAGCGGGGAAGTTTGTACTTTCGGGGATACAAGCGAGACTTTGCGGAAACGCAGCTGTATGCGAAGTCGTTGAGTGAGTTTGGCCTGGATTTGATTCAGGACTATTTTGTGGAGGTGGTGCCGGATCGACCACTGAATGAACAGGATGCGGATGCGGTGACGCGGTTTAGTTTGGGTATTCCGTTTGTGATCCGGCAGGCGGCGGTAATGTATCGAGAGGGGAAGCCCCTGGCGGAAATTATTGCGCCGGTGGAGAAAGCACTCCTAGGCAGTGATATTTCTGCCTATGACCGGGTGGTGACGGAAACCAGCGAGCGGTTTTTGATGCACTGTTTTAGTGCCCAGGAACGGGAACAGGATTTACAGGCGATCTATGCATTGGCGCTGATGCGTCGTCCGGATGCGGGACTGTTGCGGGCCATGTTAGATGAGACGGATCTGGAGCGACGATTGCAAACGTTGCGGGAGCGGTACTCGTTTATTTTGGTGGAGCAACTGCGGCTGGATGAAAAGCTAAATCGGTTTTTGCAAGGGTATTTGCTCAGCGATCTGCGCCGCACCAGTGGGCGGTTGCAACGGTTGAATGACAATGCCCTGGCCTGGCTGGAGCTACAGCTAGAGGAAAAAACACAGGGCCTTACCGACACAGCAGACAAGCTGGAGGATGAAGGGATTGCGGAACTGGTGTTGGATCTGGCGCATCACAGTCTATGGAAAGGTGAGGACACTGGCTGGCGGTATTGGGTGCCGCGATTTGTGGAGGGCTGGCAGTATAAGCGTACCTGGACTCGCAGCTTGTTAGAGGTGGCGGAGTATTTTAAGGCAATCTTTGTGAAAGAGGCTAAAAAACGGTTAGGGCAGTTTGGGGCGGTGCTGGCGGGGGTACCAGATGAGGAGGCTGTGAGCCGGGTTTTGGATGATTTGAAAACTCTGGAGAAGCGCGGCTGGTGTGATGGGGCGGAACTCAGCAGCATTTTGCTATTGAAGCAGGGGCAGCTCTTGCAGCGACAAGGGAGAAATCAGGAAGCGTTGGCTGTCTGTACTCAGATAGCAAGAGCGTTGCCTGGGGAAGCGGTGACCTTGAAAAAGGATTTGGCTAATACCTTTGAGAAAATTGGCTGGGCATTTTCGGTTGTTAAAGGAACGGCTGTTCCATCGCAGGAAGGTAACGATGCTTTGGCTAAGGCAATTGAACTTAATCCTGATAGTGGGGCTCATCTGATTGCTCTGGGCGTGACTCAACATGGTCTAAAGCAAAACGAGCAAGCTGTTGAAAATGTGTTGGCAGGACTCAAGTTAGAGGGAGAAAAAACTATTCGCTAAACATTCTTGGCAATACTTACAACGACCTGAAGCGCTACGACGAGGCCATTTCGGCCTATGAAAAAGCGATTGAGCTGGACCCCGACGATGCCACTGCCCACTACAATTTAGGCAATACTTACAAAGCCCTGAAGCGCTACGACGAGGCCATTTCGGCCTATGAAAAAGCGATTGAGCTGGACCCCGACGATGCCACTGCCCACT
>JBCBQD010000273.1:0-7517 GCA_039820425.1 Cyanobacteria bacterium J06635_1 | reverse complement strand
GTGGCTGTCTGATTGTCTGAGGACTTCCGAGACCTTTGTCGAATATCATTGCCAGTGGGTAGATGGTCTAGATTTGGCTTCTAATGAGCCCTTATCCTTAGCAGAAGAAGAGCGGCTTTTAGCAACTCGGTCTTGTGCAGCAGGTGCTCGAGCTGTGCCGCGTTGATAGAATAAAACCAGGTAATCAGCACTATCGCATGGCTAATCGACCTGCTTTTCCTGGCATGAACCCCTATCTTGAGAACCCTGTCCCTGGTTGGCTGACAAAACTTTCGCGGCGGGCGGATAAAACCGCGCCTGAGGATGACAAAACCTGCCTGCGCAGGTTTCTAGAACCTAGTAGAATGTATCTGGGTTACAGAAAGTCCGCGTAGGCGGACTAAAGCCCAAGGGGCATGGCTATAGCCTTCGGCATGGCTGCGCTAACGCTAGTGTACGGATAGGCGCGACTTCCAGTCGCTAGCCGAAACACCCTAAATCGTAGGTTTCAGAACTTTTATCAGTCAATCAGACCCTGTCCTGTGGCCAGAAGTAGCCCTTGACTCGGGCATTGACTATGCCCAGCCGCCAATGCCTAAATTGGGTCAAGCAGAGATGGAGTGGATGGCAACCCTCGAAACGGATTAAACCCCAAAAGATATCAACTCCGAAACCCATCCCCACGATAATTATGGTGAGTCGATGGCGCTGGTGAACTCACCCCGCGTTGGCATGTGTGGGGACGTGGGGCCTGCTCAGTTGGGTATTTGAGATGGTACATAGGATTTATCGATGCGATCTCGCCCTAACACTTCTCAGACTGAGGCTCGAACTGTCATTGAGACCAGGGGAAGCTGGTCGAGAACTATTTTTATTCTACTGGCCTAGCCAGCGTTGCCACCAGGGTTGCGATCTCGCCTCCACCCAACACCCCTCTGAGGGCCCAGCATTACTTGCGCTCAGCCCCAACGCCTGGCTCAGATTGTCATCATAAATCCCGCGTTCATAGCTGGTTTTGGCCTGCAAGATCTGCGATGCTTCCAGGTACTTTGCTCCGCGAAAGTCGGTATTCACCAAATAGGCATCGGTAAAATCAGCTGCCTCTAGATTGGCTCCGTCAAAGCAGGCGTTTTGCAAATTGGCCCCGCGAAAGTTGGCCCCGCGCAGGTCGGCCTTTTGAAAATTTACGCTGTCCAGGTTGGTGAGGTCGCTGCCTTGACTAGCAAAGTCACTGCGGTAAAGAATGGCCCCCACCAGATAGGCCTGATAGAGATTCGCGCCGGTAAATTTAGCTTCCTGGAGGCGAGCGCCACCGGGCAGATTCAGGCCGCTGAGCTGGGTGTCGATGGCTTCCAGATTAGAGAGAATTTCACCGCGATTGTGCAAATATTCAATGGCTTCGCGTTTGGCACCACCGATTTTGAGATCGGAGGCAACCGTTTCCCATTTTTGGGCGATTAGCTGGGTGCGCTGCTCTTGCAAACTGACAACAAATTGAATCGCGCTAAACAACACCGCTAGAAAGGTGAGACTCCGTAGGGCTTGGGCAATCGGTTCTAGCTTTTTTGTAAACTGAACCGTGCGCTCTAGCCAGTCGGGGGTGTGTCGATCTTGTAGATACAGCTCAAACAGCTGCTGATAGTCATCTGAAGAGATCTCAAACTGTTCATTAAAAGCTTTGGCTCGCTTGACTAGCTCATACTGGCGATCAAAGGGGATTGCGATCGCGGCCAAAGCTTCAAAATCCTGTATCAGTTTTTGATAAACGTCATCTGGCATATTCGCTGGCATATTTGTTGGCAGGATAGCTGGGGCCAAGAATGGGCTGCTGAGAGATGGCCAACTGCTCGAGCAGAGTGACCGCCTGCTGGGGCGCATCATATTGAGCAATCTTGGTCTGAAAGTAATGTGCCCGTTTTTGATAGCCGGGTTGCGTCAGCAGGGTGCGAACCGCATCTTTAATTTGGGCGGGGCTGGGTGTTTTGGTGTTTAGATCAATGCCCACCCCAGACCAGGCGACCCGCGCACACACTTCTGGTTTATCTTCTGTTTTGCCCGCCACCACCAGGGGAATGCCTGCGGCCAGGGCCATTTGTACACCGCCGTAGCCGCCGTTGCTGACCATCACATCCACATGGGGCAGCAGATGGGCATAGGGCAAAAATCGGGCCACCCTGGCATTGGCGGGGAGATCGGCAAGGCCAACGTCATCTGTGGCTTTGCCCGTGGTGGCAACAACCAGCACATTTTCTTGGGCTAAAGCTTGCAAGGTCGGGGCTAACAGATCCCTAGGGTCCGTCGCCACCGTGCCCTGACTAACGTGAACGATGGGAATCTCTTGTTGCAAATCGCCCCACCAGTCGGGGGGCGTAAACTCTCCGGGGGGCGGCGCGGCCTGTAAGGGGCCGATGAAATGAACCTGGGGTGGCAAGTCACTGCGGGGGTATTCAAACTCGGGCAGGGTGCCCGCTAGGTAGAGAAAGGGCGATTTGACGCCAAAAAAGGGCTGGGTCGTGGGCGGCAGACCAACCTGAGCCCGGTTTTTATCAATCCGGGCAGCAATATCGCGAAAGCCGACATATTTGAACAGGGCTTGCAGAGTCAGGTTGCGCAATCGACCTTTGGGGCTGCTATCTGGGGGTAGGCCCAAACCAAACGGAGCGGTGTCACGGCTGCTGTGGGATAAGACCGAGATGCCCAACTCTGCCCAGGGTGGGCCACCCAGCTCATGGGTCCAGGCTGCCCCGAGGAAAAAGGTGTCGGCCAGCAGCACATCAGCTGGGAACTGCTGAAGAATCTCGGCATAGTCTTTGACCTGCCCAATTGCAGCATCAATAAAGAAGTTGCGAAGGTCAAATTTGAGCTGGGCCAACCCCTTGAGGGCGGCTCTGGTCTCGACCCAATCAGTGGGCACATTCTGGATTTCTGAGAAATCCAGGGCATGGGTCATGGGGATAAAACGTGCCCCGGTGGCCTCAACGGTGGGTTTAAATAGCTGGCCGGTATACCACCAGACCTCGTGCCCTTGGTCAACCAGTTGACGCACGATGGGCACGGCTGGGCTCACATGCCCCACTACGGGCACCGTACCCACCAAAAACCGGGACAATTTTGTCATACGATACGTTCTCTGCTCCCTGTAAAATATACAAAGAAGAAATATACAAAACTGTCAACTCTGTCGCAGAGGATTAGGCTTCTGGCGTCTCTACCAGGGAAATCGCTGGGGTATCAAACAGGGATGCGATCGCATCTCGGGCCTGATTCAAATCATGGCTGGAGAGCCGTCCGGTTTCGGCATCGTTGACCACCAGCGAGTTTTTTTGGCCTTTGCCTTTCTCGGTGGCGGTGACTGTCAAGATGCCGTTGAGATCAAAATCAAAATGTACTTCAACCTGGAGTGCGCCCGCGGGTTTAGGGGGTAGCCCCTCAACTCGAAATTCCCCCAGGGGTACATTTTCCCGTGCGATCGCGTTTTCTCCTTGAAATACCTCAATTTGTACGGTGTCTTGCCGATCAAAAGAGGTTGAATACACTTCTGAACGTGAGGTCGGAATCACACTGTTGCGCGGAATAATGGTGCTAAACATACCTGGCATCAGGCCCATAGGGGTATCCATGACAACGGCGATGCCCAAAGAATGGGGAATGACATCGACAAGAATGGCCTCCACAGCTTCCCCAGCCAGCACACCTGCTTGCAGAGCCGCCCCCAGCCCCACGCACAGATCGGGTTCAAAGCTGTTGACGGGGGTATTGGGCAGGTGCTCTTCTACCAGGTGTTGCACGAGGGGGATACGGGTTGACCCGCCCACTAAAATCACCCGGTCGATATCGTCTGCCACCATGTCAGCGTCACTTAAAGCGCGATCAATGGCCTCCAGGGTGTCTTTAAGCAACGGCTTAATCAGGTTTTCAAAATCTTCCCGAGCGATTTCGGCCTCCAGGTGCAGCGCCGTCTCACCTTGACTAACCAGAAAAGGCTCACGAACCGTGGTAAACGCATTGTCGCTGAGGGCGATTTTGGCTTGCTCGGCGGCGTGCAAGAGTCTTGCCTGGGTGACGGCATCGTTGGGGACGTCAGTGTCGTGGGCTTGCAAAAAACGATCGACCAGGTGGCGCTGTAGCTGTCGGTCAAAATCATCTCCCCCCAGTCGATTGTTGCCATGGCTGGCGAGCACTTCGGTGACATCACCCGTAATTTCGACAATGGAAACGTCAAAGGTGCCGCCCCCCAGGTCATAAACCAGCACGTTTTCGGTTTCTTCGGAGCGCACATCAAAAACCAGGGCCGCCGCAGTGGGCTCGTTGAGAATTTGGAGCACCTCAAATCCTGCAATCTCTCCGGCTTCTTTGGTGGCCTGCCGCTGGGCGTCGGTAAAGTAGGCGGGCACCGTGATTACTGCCTGGGTGACGGCGTCTTCCAGCATATTTTCGGCACGTTGTTTTAGCGATCGCAAAATGATTGCAGAAATCTCCTGGGGGCGGTAGTCGCGATCTCCCAGGGTGACAGTATGATCAGTCCCCATCTGTCGCTTAATCGATTTGACGGTGCGCTCAGGGGCTGCGGCATACTGTCGCTGGGCGGTTTGCCCCACCAGCAGCTGCTTCGTGTCGCTCATGCCAACATAGGAGGGCAACAGCAACTCCCCGTCCTCGTCAGGAATCACCCAGGGCTGCCCGTCGTCCAGGGTCGCAATCAATGAATTGGTAGTGCCCAAATCGATGCCAACAACTTTTCCCATCGGTCTATGCCCTTTCGTGTGATAAAGATGGCTTTAAAGTATGTGTATGAAAAGTGAGAGATATGAAAAGAGAGAGGGAAGAGAATCTGTCTCCAGGCCGTTTTTAGGAAACAGATGAATCGTCTGCAGTGGGGGCCACGGCGACAATCACCTGGGCCTCTCGCAAAATCCGATCTTGCCAGCGATAGCCGCGGACGACTTCTTGCACCACCGTATTGGGTGGAGCACTGGCGTCTGCCTTTTGACCCAGGGCATGCATCTGATTGGGGTCAAAGGTTTGCCCTTTGGCCGATAAAGGGGTGACCTGATGCTGGCTTAAAACCGTGAGCATCGACTCTCGAATCATATCAATCCCGGCTCGGGCACTACTAACCACATCGGCAGTGTTGCCTGACTCATGCGGATTCACCGCTGGGTTTGCCCCCCCTAACCCCTGCCACCAACGTTGCCACCAGGGTTGAGAAGACGGAGTCGGTTTTGTCGGGGTGGTGTGACGCTGCTCTGCCTGATGCCAGTGGTCAGCGGCTCGATCCAGGGCGTCTATCACCGTGAGCAGATCGCTCAGTAGTTTTTCTTGCTGCTTACGTAGCTGGATTTTTTGAGTGGCTAGTTCTCTAGGCGTTCGCGTCATATTTTCTAACAAGTCATTTTCTAACAGGTCAGCTTAAAAGGTTAGCGTTAAAAGGTCAGATAGATCAGGTCCTCTAAGGTTACATCTACAGCCGCCGTGGCGCGCTGCTGTAGCTGGGTTAACAAGGCCTCATCGAGTTCGGCTTCGATGGGTTTCAAGTCAAAAAAGTCATCAGCGGCCTGAGGGGCTTTGCGCAGGGCTTCATAGGCGGCTCGAATCGCCTTAAATTCCTGGGGATGACTATGGGCCGGGAATGCCTTGAGTTTGGCGTGGTACGCGGCTTTGATTTCGGCGGGGGTAGCCCCGGCAGAAAGCCCGAGTCGTTCGTAATGTGCTTGCATGGGGACGGTGAATTTTGAATTTTGAATTTTGAATTTTGAATTGCCCTAAGGGCTAGAGCTGATACCAGGGTTTGCGCTTCTTCGACGATTTTTTGCCTCGACCCCGAGGGGGGGGTGGCAAAAAGAAGGGATCAAAGTCGTCGTCAAAGTCGTCATCGTCGTCATCGTCGTCAAAAAAGCCACCGGCCATCTGGGCTTCGAGTTCTGGAATCATCTGGGCAATGATCTCTGGGGGAACGTCTACGCCGAAAGCTTCACGGGCCATGCGCTTGAGGATATCGACCAGATCCAGCTGACTGGGATCATTCAGGGCATCAATTTGGGAGCCAACCACTCGACGGGTCATATCTTGCGCCTTAAACCACTCTTCTTCGCGGAAGGCGTGTAGGGCTTCGGCGTCTTGCAGCCGACGGGCAATTTCAAAACCCTGGTCGTAAAAGGTTTGATACTCCTGAGAATTTCGATTGTGCAGCGCGGCTTTGGCCAGCAGCAGCCTTGGATTTTGGGGCTCTTGTTTGAGCTGGGCTTCGATAAAAGGCATGAGCATGCGATTAGGACCAAAGCGGCGTAGCTCTAACTGGGCTTGGGCCAGGGTATTGCCGGGCTGGGTAGACCGATGCAAAGTATGGTTGACAGCCATTTCTAGCCGATCTGGCGGTAGCGATCGCAACGCCAACACCATCAAATGGGCAATACCCGCACCAGGCACTTGCTGTGCTGCCAGATCTGCAATTTTGAGCAGATACCTGCCCTGGAGCGCAGCAATGCCTTTCTTATTGCGTTTAGCGTGCTGTTGGATGACCCAATAGACGGCTTTGATAATCTCGACTTGGTCGGTGGGGGGGTGCAATCCTAACAACTCATCCCACTGCGGCACAGCTTTCTCCTGATTGAGTGTAATCTTTTGGCCGCTGCTGGGCTCATCGTCAGCTGCGTCTAAGAAAATTTGGAGGGCCTTGAGGGCAGGGGTCGGCTTTGGTTTACCGCTGACAAACTGCTCCATTACCGCATAGTTTTGGAAAGTCAGCGCCTCTACCCACGCCGGGATCTCTACCTCAGTATCAACGCCGGTATCGCCAAAATACTTGCCAAACTTACGTCGAATGGTTTTGGCGGCGTCCGCATCCTCTTCTAAAGCCTGCAACAGCACTTGATAGACTTCAGAAAATCGGCAGCCCGCTTCTAACGCCTGGGTCAGCAGCGGGATGGCAACTTCTTCTTGGTCGTTCACATAGGCTTCTAGCCCTTTACGACCAATCACATCTGGTTCGTGGGGGGCCAGACGCTCGGCTTTTTGCACACTCCGTTCCGCATCGCGATAGCGCCCTGAGACCATTTGGCTATCGGCCAACCGACAATGTAGTTTTGCCAAGATAGTTTTGAGCCGACCCTCTGGCCACGCTTGGGGATTTTGTTTGGCGTCCTGCTGTACCCAGTTCACAAGCTGATTGAGGATCTGCTGGGCTTGACGATGAGCCCCGGTCAGATCTAACGCTTTGTAGAGATTCAAGGCGATTTTGGGATCAAAAGTCGGCTCGTTGACAACGTCCCCCCAAAACTTAGCAGCACATTCCAGTTCCTGCTGCTGACGGGCCTGGTCCCCCGCCAGTAGCATCAGCGGACGGTATAGCGACTTGATCTCTGGATAGTCTGCCTTGATCGCGTCCGTGAGATCCAGGGCTAAATGGGCGGCGTCATGGAAATCATCTTCCCGGATGAGGTGCAGCATGGCCAAAACCAAAGCAGCATCGCGTTCAGGCAAGCCAGGGTTATCGAGGTCAAAAAAGTCATCTGGGCTGCGGTCGGTATGAGCCGCCTGAA
>JBCBQD010000272.1:0-7521 GCA_039820425.1 Cyanobacteria bacterium J06635_1 | reverse complement strand
TCAGCCGCAGCGAAGCGGCTCGGGGTCTCCACGTCTTATGTAAGTCGGCAGATCGCAGCCCTAGAAGCCAGGCTGGGCATCCGCTTACTGGCCCGGTCCACTCGCAAAGTTCGCATGACCGATGCCGGGGCAGAATACTACCGCCGCTGCGCTGAACTGGCAGCGGGTCTGGAAGAGGCCAATCAAGTGGTGATTGGTGAGACGGCGGAGGTAGTCGGACGGATTCGGGTTGCCGCAGCCGGAGCCTTTGCCGAACGCTATGTGGCTCCTCTGCTGGCAGAGTTTGCTAGCCAACATCCCAAGGTGCAGATCGAAATAGACTTTAACTCGCGCAATATTAATCTGATTGATGAGGGCTTTGACTTTGCGGTGCGCTACGGCGTGCTAAACGATAGCAGTCTGATTGCCCGCAAACTAACGGGGCGGACCCTGGTAGCCTGTGCCAGTGCTGACTATTTAAAGCTCCAGGGAACCCCAGTAGATCCGGAAGAACTGCGTGATCATGCCTGCCTACGCAGCAACACCGATCGCTGGCGCTTTGCTTACCCAGAGGGACCTCGCTACATTCGAGTGTCTGGGCCTTGGGTGAGCAACAATGGCCCTGCTTTAGCCGCCGCTGCCGTGAGAGGATTAGGGGTTGTCTACTCACCTCAGGTCAATCTGGCGGAAGCGTTGGATACTGGGCAGTTAATTCCAATTTTGCAGGATTTTTGGGATTGCGATCGCGCCACCTGGATTGTTTACCCCAGCCGTCGCCATCTACCCCTGCGGGTGCGGAAAGCAGTTGATTTCTTGTTAGATCACTTTCAGACAGACGGTAAAACACTGAGGGCTTAGGCGAGTGCAGAGGGCTGTCGCCCACCCAAACGCTCCTGCTCAGCAGAGGGCAATACACGCACAGATAATGTGGCGTAGGGGCCAAGTCCCTGACCAATAATCATCAGACGGATAAAGTTACCGAGTCCTTCAATCAGACGTGCTTGACGCAAAGGACCGCAGTCTAAGGCTTTGAAACCAATCTCTTCGGCTAACTGCGCGACCGTTTGCTTGGCGGGGGCATCATCTCCAGCCAAGAAAACTGAAACGTTATGCTGCGCCAAAGGCTGGGGCGATAGCTCGAAAACTTCCTGAGCCATCGTATTAAAGGCTTTGACGACTTTGGCATTAGGCACCTGGTCTGCCAGAGTTTCTGCAAGGGAATACGTAATTGGCTCATAGGCGAAACCCTCTGGAATTTCGAAATTATTGCAATCAACCAGGACCTTACCCTCTAAAACCGCAGTTGTTGTCAAGACCTCCGCTGGATTGACCCCTCGAATGGCGTACAACAACACGTCTCCAAACTCGGAGGCTTCATCGTTAGTACCCCCTTGGGTGTTACGACCAACTTGCCCTGCCACCTGCTGACCCTTGTCTGCGCTACGCGAGCCAAAAAACACCTGATGACCGTGCTCAGCCCATAATGCACCCAGTGAACGCCCCATATTGCCGCTGCCCAAGATTCCAATTTTCATGGGATGCCTCCAAATCTTTAATTAAAACGTACAGGTCTGTATCTAACTTGCTTTGATAAATAACAGACAGGTCTGTATTCTGTCAATAAGATTGAATTTCTAAAGTGTCAATGCCCCGAAAATCTGCTGCGACGGACAAACCCCTGAAAGAACATATTCTGGAGGTTGCAGGGAATCTGTTCTATCAGCACGGCATTCATGCTGTAGGGGTCGATCGCGTCATTGCCGAAGCCGGAATTGCTAAAACCAGCCTCTATCGATACTTTTCGTCTAAGGACGAGCTGGTCAAAGCCTATCTACAGCAGCGTGACGAACGCTTCTGGCGAGAGCTAGAAAATGCTTTAGCTGACTGTACAAATCAGCCCCAGGCGCAGTTAATAGGGATGATCGATTGGATTGCTCAGTTGCTTGAGAAACCCACGTGCTATGGCTGCCCATTCTTGTTGACAGTCAGTGAATTTCCAGAGCCCGAGCATCCTGCTCGTCAGGTGATTGAGAGGCACAAACAGCGATTATGCGATCGCATTGCAACCCTGGCCCAATCAGCCAAACTCAAACACCCCCAAGAACTGGCAGGGCAATTGATGCTCATTATCGATGGGGGATTTGCAGAGCGCCGTTACCTTGACCCCAAAATTGTCAGCAGCATCTTTAGGGGAGCAGCCATGATCCTCATGGAGAGGGCTTGATCAGAACCGTTCTACCCAGGGGCGGAGTTCGACTTCCCAGGTCCAGGCACTACGAGGTTGCTGGAGCAAGTGGAGATAGGATTGTGCGATCGCATCCGGGTCCAGCATACTATCCGGTTGACCTGCAGGTTCTGCCACACTAGGGTTTCGGATAGCCCCATCGATGATGAAATGCCCCACGTGAATATTCTGTGGGGCCAGCTCTCGGGCCATACTCTGTGCTAATCCGCGCAGGGCAAACTTACCCATGGCAAACACAGCCGAGCGTGGATAACCCTTTACGCTGGCTGATGCCCCTGTGAACAGCACAGCTCCCTGGCCCAAGGCCAGCATTCTCTCAACTGCTTGTTGCGCCACGAGGAAACCACCGTAAGCCGTGACAGCAATGGCGTGTTCGACATCAGCAGGGTTCAGATCAACCAAGGGACCTCGGGTGCGAGCACTGGGGTTGTAAACAACAACATCAGGGATGCCCACACTCGTTTCAACAGCTTCAAATAAAGCCGCAACAGATTCAGGTTGAGCCGCATCACAGCTAAATGCCTGGGCATTGATTTCAGCACATAGATTGTTGAGTTTGTCGGGATTGCGAGCTGCCAGGGCGATCGAGAGTCCGGTCTTGTGAAAGGTACGGGCGATCGAAGCACTCAGGCCATCGCCTGCTCCGACAATGAGGGCGGTTTTGTAGGGAGTAGACATGGTTTTACCTGGGTTTTAGGTTCATAGGTTTTAGGCTGGCTACTACAGGTGCGGTTTCCAACCGCCCGCCAGATAAATGAGAAACTTCACACCTCCCCTAGGCCGTCATCCCACCGTCAATGTTAATGGCAGCTCCCGTAATATAAGCCGCACCAGGACTGGCTAAAAAAGTGACCAACTCGGCAATATCTGAGGGCTTACCGTAATGTCCCAAGGCTGTCATCGCGCTGAGGGGTTCTCCAAAATCACCATCGGCAGGGTTCATATCGGTATCGATCGGTCCTGGCTGAATGGTATTGACGGTAATCTGCTTGCTGCCCAAGTCTCTGGCCCAACCTTGGGACAGCATTGCCACGGCCCCCTTACTCATGGCATACAGCGACCCACCCGCAAAGGGCATGACGTCGCCATTCACGCTGCCGAGATTGATGATGCGCCCGCCGGGTTGCATATGCTTGACGGCTTCGTTTACCGCTGCAAACACGGCACGCACATTCACCGCGATCATTCGATCAAAGTCTTCTAAGGTGGTTTCACCAACGGGGCCCATCTCAAAAATCCCGGCATTGTTGACCAGGATATCGAGCCCACCCAAGGTGTCTACAGTGTTGTTGACGGCTGCGATCACACTCTCAGCATGGGTCGCGTCGGCTTGAATGGCCAGACCTTTTTTCCCCTGTTGCTGAATCTGTTGGACGGTTTCTGCGGCGGGGGCTTGCGACTGGCGATAGGTAATTGCCACATCTGCGCCAGCGGCGGCGAGGCGGGTCGCGATCGCGGCCCCAATACCTCGACTGCCACCCGTTACTAAAGCTTTTTTCCCGGTGAGGTCTGCCATTGGACGGTCTCCTTGGTGTGAATAGGTGAAAGTCTGAACTCGGACTTTTGTACCGTTTGATATAAAACTATTATGTACCGTAGAGTATAAAAGTCAAGCCTGGAATTTAAAATCAGCTGTGAAAAAGACAGGGCGACCCCGAGAATTTAATATTGAGGCTGCTCTAGACCAGGCTGTCCAGGTGTTTTATGTCAAAGGTTACGAGGCCACTACCCTGGAGGATCTGACCCAGGCGATGGGGATTCAGCGGCCTAGCCTGTATGCTGCGTTTGGGAATAAAGAGGCGCTTTTTCTGAAAGTGCTTGAGCGGTATCGATCACAGTCTGTTCAAAGTTCTCAAGCGGCCCTGGAAGAGGAGCCCGACGGTCAAAAAGCGATCGCGGCTTTCCTAGCGCAGATTGCCGAATATCACATCACCTCAGATGGCCTGGGCTGTTTGATTGTAAATAGCACGGTGGATTGCCAGCCGCGTCAGGGGGAAATTTGCGATCGCGCAAGCGCTGACTTGTCAGGTTGCATCCGCCAACTCCACGATCAAAATGAAGCGATGATCTATCAACGGCTACAGCGAGCCCTCACCGATGGAGACCTGCCCGCCCAAACCGATATTCGCGGCCTGGCGCAGTTTTATAACGGAGTGATTCAAGGCATGGCCGTGTTGGCGCGGGCACAAAAGAAGCCGGATGCGGTGCGGCAGATGGTCAAGTTTGCGATGAAGGTTTGGCCCTGTTAACGAAACCTATGATTTCTATCAAAACAGTGACGGGTGATTACTGTCATTCCAGTTTGATGTGGGATCTGTAGTCCTGTAGTACGCTAATAGACTGCACCCTTTCATTCTGCCGACTTCATCCTTCTGACTTTTATCGCTTATGTCTGTTCGTGTTCGGATTGCGCCCAGCCCCACTGGCAACCTCCATATTGGTACCGCCAGAACTGCGGTCTTTAACTGGCTGTATGCCCGTAGCCAGGGCGGTCAGTTTATTTTGAGAATCGAAGACACCGATCTAGAGCGCTCCAAGTCGGAATACACCCAGAACATAATGGACGGGTTCAAGTGGTTGGGCTTGAATTGGGATGAAGGCCCTTTCTATCAGACTGAGCGGACTGAGCTCTATCGCCCCAAAATCCAGGAATTGCTGGATAAGGGGTTGGCCTACCGTGCCTATGAAACCCCAGAAGAACTGGACGCCATGCGCAGCAAACAAAAGGCCCGTGGAGAAGCGCCCCGCTACAACAATCAGCATCGTGATTTAACCCCAGAGCAAATCGCTGAGTTTCAAGCAGAAGGTCGCCCTGCCGTGATTCGCTTCAAAATTGAAAACGGGCGAGAAATTATTTGGAATGATCTGGTGCGAGGCGCGGTTAACTGGAAAGGCCGTGACCTCGGCGGCGATATGGTGATTGCCCGAGCGGCCCCTAGCGATGAAATTGGCCCACCCCTCTACAACTTTGTGGTGGTCGTGGATGATATCGACATGGCGATTACCCACGTGATTCGGGGGGAAGACCATGTAGGCAATACGCCCAAGCAGATTTTGCTCTACGAGGCATTAGGCGCTCCGGTGCCCACCTTTGGTCATACGCCCCTGATTCTGAATGAAAAAGGAGCCAAGCTGTCCAAGCGTGATGGCGTCACCTCAATTTCTGACTTTCAAGAAATGGGGTTCACACCGGAAGCCCTGGCGAACTATATGACGCTGCTAGGCTGGTCGGCCCCGGACGCGCAAGAGCTATTTACCCTAGACGAAGCAGCCAAGGTATTTAGCTTTGATCGGGTCAATAAAGCTGGCGCTAAGTTTGACTGGGATAAACTCGACTGGATCAACAGCCAATATCTGCACGCAAAACCGGCAGATGAACTGCTGCCGATGATCGCGCCGTTCTTAGCAGACGCAGGGTATGGGTTTGATCTCGATGCCGACCGATCCTGGCTGCTGAAGCTCGCAGCTATGGCCGGGCCGAGTCTGACTCGCTTAAAAGACTGCGTCGAGCTCAGCCACTTTTTCTTTACCCCCATGATGGACTTTAGCGAAGCGGCCCAAGATCAGCTTCGCAAAGAGGGGGTTGCCGATGCTATGCAGGCAGTGCTCGATGCCCTAAAGGCGAATGACAGCTTTGCCACCGTGGATGATACGAAAGCCCTGATCAATCAAGTGACCAAAGCGCTTGGGGTTAAGAAAGGTCTGATCATGCGATCGCTACGCGCTGCCCTGATGGGCGATATGCAAGGGCCTGACCTGGCAGAGTCCTGGGTGATTTTGCACGAGCGCGGATTTGATGTGGGCCGGTTGGCAGCTGCAATCGCGGTGGGTAAAGCCGTTTAATTTTGGATTTTGGATTTTAGAGGATAGGTATCGTCTGTGCGATCAAAGATATCCACGGCGAAGTTCGCCAACCCAGAATCCCCAATCCAAAATCCAAAATCTAAAATCTAAAATCCCTATTTCCGGGGCTTTTGGCATATCCGCAGCACAATAATTGATCTGTCCTCTGAAATTACGTTAAATTTAGTAAAGATTAGTCTCATAAAAGTTCAAAGAAATCTAAGTGGACGCGGTTCGCCGTAAGGGATGCTTTGCCATTGCACTCTATACGCGTTGCCAGTTCGCCGCTTATTTTAATTAGAGCTACCGTTAATAAAAGACGCTTAGACTATTCGCTTGCCGCTTTTGGGCTTATCCAGGTGGTGAGGGTTGTTAAACATGAGGCCACCGAGTTATGAAACTTTCTTGGAGAGTCGTCCTATTGTGGGCCTTGCCTGCCCTATTGATTGGGTTCTTTTTTTGGCAAGGATCGATGGGTGGAAATCCCACGGATATGGGTCGCAATGCTGCCAATACCCGTATGACCTATGGACGGTTCTTAGATTATTTAGATGCAGGACGGGTGACTGCGGTTGATTTGTACGATGGAGGCCGCACCGCTATCATCGAAGCGGTTGACCCTCAGATTGATGATCGGGTGATGCGCTGGCGGGTTGACTTGCCAGGCGAGGCCCCTGAGCTCGTAGAGCGCCTGCGAACCGCCGACATTAGCCTGGATTCCCATCCGCCGCGCAACGATGGTGCGATTGTGGGTATCTTGGGCAATCTGCTGTTTCCGTTCTTGCTGATTGCTGGCCTCTTCTTCCTATTTCGTCGCTCCAACGGCGTGGGCGGTGGCCCTGGGCAAGCGATGAACTTTGGCAAGTCTAAGGCACGCTTCATGATGGAAGCCAAAACTGGCGTCATGTTTGACGACGTGGCCGGGATTGACGAAGCTAAGGAAGAGCTGCAAGAGGTGGTCACCTTTTTGAAAAAGCCTGAGCGGTTCACTGCGGTAGGCGCACGGATTCCTAAAGGGGTCATGTTAGTAGGGCCCCCAGGAACGGGTAAAACCCTTTTAGCTAAGGCAATTGCTGGTGAAGCAGGGGTTCCGTTTTTCAGCATCTCCGGCTCTGAGTTTGTAGAAATGTTCGTCGGGGTCGGGGCTTCCCGCGTTCGCGATTTGTTTAAGAAAGCCAAGGAAAACGCACCCTGTATCATCTTCATCGATGAGATTGACGCAGTGGGTCGCCAGCGGGGCGCTGGCATCGGCGGCGGCAACGACGAGCGCGAGCAAACCCTTAACCAGCTGCTCACTGAGATGGATGGCTTTGAGGGCAATACAGGCATCATCATCATCGCAGCCACTAACCGGGTCGATGTGCTGGATTCGGCGCTGTTACGTCCGGGTCGGTTTGACCGTCAGGTGATGGTCGATCCGCCCGATGTCAAAGGCCGGGTTGAGGTGCTCGAGG
>JBCBQD010000271.1:0-7561 GCA_039820425.1 Cyanobacteria bacterium J06635_1 | reverse complement strand
TACTGAACATCCTGATGCCAATACAATAACCGCATATCAGCCGGTTGAATAGTCATTGGCCATAATGAGAATTGCTGACCACTAATCCATACGTCATCGCTTTGCCCGGTTCCCAGACTCCCAACAAACTGACTCGTTTCCCCCGACGTGGGGTCTGTTCTTGACGCTTTTGAGTACCCACCAGGGACCAGCTATAAGCCACCGCACTCCAATGACTAAAGCCTGACTCATCGAGATACTTTAAGCGCACATGACCGTCACGGACCGCTTGTTGAAGCAGCTCGAGTTCAGCTAATTTGGCGGCCCGGACGACCGGGTCCTGGCGACCTTTTTGGCTCTGCCGGGTGCGCTTCCAGCGATAGCCCTTTTTTTTAACAAACGACGCAGGTGACGACGGCTCAGGGTGACTTGGCGGTCCTGCTCGAGTTGAGTCACCAACTGAGCACTATTCAAGGTTGCTGATGATTGCTCTAGGGTGTCCTCCAGATAAGCCATGTCGGCTGCGTCCCAACTCCGAGGACGACCCTGACGAGGGACATCCCACAATCCATATAAGCCTTCGTCCTGCCACCGATGAATCGTCTGGCGGACTGTGGCCACCTGCCAGTTCAGATACTCAGCTATTTGCTCAGTTTTCCAGCCCCGATGACTTAAGCGTAAGGCGGTGGCACGGTCCTTGGTGCGTTGCGGAATCTTATCCGCCCGTCTGAGCTCAAACAAGGTCTGATCTTCTTCGGCATTCAAGCTGACCTGCAATCGAGGCGTAGACATAGAATTAACAGGGCTATGTTGGCTGCCTCTACTATAGACCCACAGCCATATTTAGTTCTGGCCATCTACTTATGATACCGGCCAATGCTGGCAAAATGGAAAGTTTCTGTGTAAAGGAGGGGTACGCATGGTCATAGCCACAAAACTTGGAACCCATAGACTTACACTCGAACCCCTGAAACTAGCTGATATGCAAGCTATTTACGATATTGCCAAAGAAAGACAAAGCATTGAAGACTTTCAATATGTTGCCTGCAGCATTGATGATGTAAAGGCTTGGCTAGAGCCCAGTTACTATGATCCCACCAACTTAATTTGGGTCATCCGAAAAAAAGGAAAAACTATTGGGCTCTTTGAAGTTTGCTTTGAAGCTGAATACTCTGGTTTAGAGACCAACATATGTCGAATCGGATATTTTCTCGATTTTAGGGAACACAATCATGGGTATGCAACTGAGGCGTTACTTGCGGTAATAGACTGGTTGTTTCGTTACACCGATATTGAGCGAATTGAAGCAGGAGTGACGCTGCACAATATACCCTCATATCGTGTCTTGGAAAAAGTAGGGTTTATCCGTGAGAAAGTCATTGAAGGCAATTGGCAATGGTATGACAAAGTCTATGATAGTGCCTACTACTATCTGCCGAAAACTCTGCCTAAAACATCGAAGGTATGAGCAAGATTGCATGGGTGCTAGCTCTGATAGTGCTTCTGGGTGCTTACATAGCTAGTTATTTGACGCCTAATGTATCTGACCACTAAACCTTGACCATTAACCCTAGGGTATAGCCCCCTTTCCCTGCCCATGCCCCAAACCCTGACCGTTGTTGCCTACGCTGTTGTCGAAAACGACTGTCTGCTGACTGTCAGAAAGCGCAATACTTCAAAATTTATGTTTCCTGGCGGGAAGTTAAACCCAGGTGAAAGTCGGCTAGACGCCGTCGTGCGGGAAGTGCAAGAAGAACTCAGCTGTCAGGTTGATTTGGCAACAGTGGATTTTTTGGGAGAGTTTGTTACCGAAGCCGCTAATGAGGCCAATACCCAACTCGTTGCTAATGTCTACAGCGGTGCGCTGATCGGTAAGCCTGTTCCCTCCAACGAAATCGAAGAGTTGTTATGGCTATCGAGCCCGTCCCGGTACCCTTTAACCCAGTTGGCACCCCTCATAACAGACTGTGTTTGGCCCCGCTTATTTGACCGTCCTCTAGCCTAAGTCACCTGATATTTTGACACCTTCCCTGGTTTTTCACGAGTGGTTGTTACTTTGGTAACTTCGACACAACGGCCACGTTGCCCACCGCTATCGGTGAGCCTATCACCTGGGAAAAATTATGGGTATCAAGACAGACACCTTGACTTTAGAAATGCGTGCCCTCATGGACGCCAACCTCGTTGAAGCCTATCGGGAATTCGGGCGCTGGCAGCGTTCAAGTCAGCTGGTTGAAAAAAACGGGGTACTCCTGATGGCCGGGACAACGTCCTTCCCATTACTCATGAACTATGTCGTCAGGTTTGATTCTCAGGTACCTGCCCTAGCAATCCTCGACGAGGCGGAACGGTTCTTCAACGCGCTTGGGCGTAGTTTCACAATTGTTAGCCGTGGACAGGCTGACCACGATCTTGAGGCGGCGGCAGAGGCGGCAGGTTGGCACCAGGTTTTAGCCGTCCCCTGGATGGTGTTAGGTAGCAAAATTGACGAGCCCCAGATTCCCCCTGATGTGGAAATTAAGCAAGTTACGGATGAGCAAGGCATTCTCGATGCCCGGCAGGTCAATGCCGACGCGTTTGAGTCGTTAGACTTTCCCAGGGCTGAAACCAACGCCATTTTTGGGGTTCCGGGTCGGTTGCTGTCATCGAACTTGAGAGTTTATGTGGCTTATTTGAACGGGGAACCTGCCTCAACCGCGATGATCTTACTGACCCCACAAATCGCGGGGGTTTATTGGGTGGGCACTAAACCCGCTGCGAGGGGGTATGGCCTGGCGGAGGCCTGCTGCCGAGTGGCTAGCTATGCTGGTTTTTCGGCAGGGGCGAAATGGGTCGTGCTTCAGGCCAGCCCAATGGGAGAATCAGTCTATCAGCGGATTGGCTATCGAACCATTGATGATCAGTTCAAATGTTACTTAGCCCCCGCCTTAAGCTAAGTTCCCTATCTTTTTAACCATGGAAAAAGTCATCATTGTCACAGGGGGAAGTCGAGGAATTGGTGCCGCGACTGCTACCTTGGCTGCCCAACGAGGCTATGCGGTTTGTGTGAACTATCGTCACAATCAAGTCGCGGCTGAGCAGGTGGTTAAGTCGATTGAGCAGAATGGGGAGTGTGCAATTGCAATTGCTGCTGACATGACGTCTGAGACAGACATTATCCGGCTCTTTCAAACGGTCGATGAACAGCTTGGGCCAGTGACTGCCCTGGTGAATAATGCAGGCATCCTGGAGCAGCAAATGCGGGTCGAGCAGATGGATGCGGCTCGTCTGGAACGGACCTTCGCCATCAACATCACCGGGGCGTTTTTATGTGCCCGAGAAGCGATCAAACGCATGTCTACCCAACACGGCGGCGCAGGCGGTGCGATCGTCAATGTCTCCTCGGTGGCCGCCCGGCTCGGCTCTCCGGGGGAATATGTGGACTATGCCGCCTCTAAAGGGGCCATCGATGCGATGACCATTGGATTGTCTAAGGAAGTCGGTGCGGAAGGGATTCGGGTAAATGCCGTGCGGCCAGGCTTCATTTACACCGATATCCACGCCAGCGGAGGCGAACCCAATCGGGTTGATCGGGTTAAAGCCGTCGTCCCGATGAAACGAGGGGGCGAAGCCATCGAGGTTGCCCAGGCGATTTTGTGGCTCTTGTCGGATGAGGCTTCATACACAACCGGCAGCTTTATCGACATCGCAGGCGGTAAGTAACTATCAAATCATGGGAGAGAATGATGAAGACCGTTGGCATTGTGGGGGGCATTGCACCCGAATCTACCGTTGAATACTACCGTTTTATCGTGGCTGGCTACCTTGAACAAGGCAAAAGCGGTAACTATCCTCAAATTATCATCAACAGCATCAACATGAAAAAGATGCTCGATATGATCGGGGCCAACCAACTGACTGAGGTCTCAGACTATCTAGCGACTGAGGTCAATAGGCTAGCAATGGCTGGCGCTGATTTTGCTTTGCTGGCCTCTAATACGCCCCACATCGTCTTTGATAGGGTCCAGGCGGCATCGCAGATACCCCTGATCAGCATTGTTGAAGCCACCTGTGTAAAAGCGGCAAAGATGGGGATTCAAAAAGTGGGGCTATTTGGCACCAAGTTCACGATGACAGGCAAATTCTATGATGCGCTCCTGACCCAGCAGGGGATTGAGGTAGTTGTCCCGAATCCGCAAGAACAAGAATACATTCACGGGAAATATATGGGTGAATTGGTCCGGGGCATTATTTTGGATGAGACTCGACAGAGCTTGCTCGATATCGTTGCCAGACTCAAGCAGGTCCATGAGATTCAGGGCTTGATATTGGGAGGTACCGAGCTTTCACGGCTCTTGACAGAATCTTCTGATCCTAATGTGCCGTTTCTAGATACGACAAAAATTCATGTTGAAAGTGTTTTGAGTAGATTGATAAAGTGTTTTGAGTAGATTGATAAAGTGTTCTGAGTAGATTGATAAAGTGTTCTGAGTAGATTGATAAAGTGTTCTGAGTAGATTGATATAGATAAAGGTGATGGAATTCTCTCTGCTTAGTTTGCTGGTGCAGTTAAGACTGGGCCGACCACCGGCTCCCCAATAAAGTCGGCTAAATCGACGTCAATCAGCAACGTCGTCCAATGTTGGGCAACGGTCTCACTCGGAGACACGGCCTCAGTCGAGGGTCGCCATGGGCTCGAGGGGGCGAATCTGCTCGGGGATGACATATTTGGAAAGACCGCCCCCTCAGACGCTATCGATGTTTGGGAAACACCTTGGAGTTGCTCAGCCAGCACGGAGACGACATCGTACCAAATGTCTGGGGATAAATTGTTGACTTGTTGTATGTGCTCAGGAGTATCGGCCAGGGGTTGAACCCACCCATTAATCTTTAAATCAGGCTGAGCGGTCGAGGCGCAGTAAAGATTTAAGTACCAATGATAGTATTGGCCCTCCAGCATGTTTGAAGCTGCTTCACTGGGTACCTGAATACTCACAAAGCCAGGGGTTGCTGGCGGTGTGAAATGGGTTTTATAAATTCGCTGGGTTTCATCCTGGGTGAGAATAGAGAACTCTCCTAGCTGGACCTGCTCAGCGGTATAGGGCATGTAAAACCAAAAGGTCGGCTCCTCTGCCAGGGTTTGCCCCAGTCCACTGTCAGGGACAAGCGCCGTGAGTGGCTTGGGCACAGCCGGACATGATGCTTCATCCCCTAAACTGCCACCGGGCTGTCGGCGGCCCCTGGGGGGTGGGGCTGAGGGAGGGTCGGGCGGAATGGATTGACTGACTAAAAGCCCCTCCGCCGAGGCTGCTGGGGTGGAGATCGTAAGGGCCAATCCGATCAGGGTCAAAAAGGCCGTGGCGATATTGAATAACTGTTGGGGGCGCTTCATCATTGCGTTGTTTCCAGTGCGATAGCGATTGTCCGATAGCTGTATCCGTTTCTCTATGAGTTGACTAAATATCAGTTGACTAAATATCAGCTAACTCAAGACAGATTCTAAAACAGAATAGTTTCTAAGATATTAGGGAATGAGAATATTACGGTGTGAGAATATTACGAGATCTGAGCCAATGGGGGGCTCTAGCAGAGACCCTGGCTGACCGGTAAAAGGCCAAGCCTGTTGCTGTTATCATCAGGGCTAACACAGCGGGGAGCAACGGTAGCCACCCCCCTTTTAACAAAAAGAAAAGACATCCTTGATAAAGCACCCCAATGGACAACCCCATCGCCAATGCCAAGGTTAGTGGTGAGCGCAGCCACCAAACCATTAGCCCCCCCACGATGGCCCATCCCCAAACCCAAAGCCAGTCTCCCCATTGGAGATTGCGCCATTGGGGCAACACCCACAGCAAGGGGCGATCTTGCAGGACAGCTTGCAAGATTTGACTAATCTGGTGGGCATGGACCCAAACCCCGGCCAGCGAGCCGTAGGGCGTATCAAAATAGTCCCCCCCAACCGGATCGGTGGTCCCAATTAAAACAATCCGATCTTTAACCTGGTCAGGCTCAATGGCCTCTGTCAGGATTTCACCCAGAGAGACTCGATGGGCAGGGGTGTCATAGAAACGGTAGTTGATCAAAATTTCGTGATTTTGGCCATCTAAGTTTTGATAGCCCCCGGTCCGGGTCGCGAGGCGATGAAAGACCACGGGGCCAAACTGCCACTCTCTGGCTGGATTGGGCTCCAGGGGCTCAACGCCTGCCGCAGCGAGAAAGTTGTAGGCCAGATGAAAACTCAGACTAAACGGTGTTGTGCAATCAGACTTTTTGTCAACCAGGCCCGGATCATAGGACAACAGCTGGCGTCGCACCGGTTGAGTGCGGCTTTGTTCGGTGCCATCCAGTTGCAGATCGCTAAAACCGACTTGATTTCTCACTTGCTCAGTCGAAAACTCAGGGGGGGGGCCATAGATGTTTTGCTCCCCTAGACCAAACGAACAAACCGTATAGAGATTGGCATATTTCTGAAACTGAGCCAGCAGCTGTTCTCGCCCTGGGGGACGGGCCTGAAATCGGTGCAGGTCTAGCCCAATGGCCTGGGGTTGGTATTGTTGCAAGATTTCGACAACATTCGCTAAAACGTTATCCCTGAGGGGATAGCCATAGGCGTTGGTGTCTTCTGTGGTGATTTCAACCACCAGGAGGTTGGGGTCAGAGACCGACTCTAGCCCCACTGGTCGCGATCGCATCAATCGGTCGTAGGCTTGCAGCTCTAGCGCCTGCAGCCCCCCCAGCCATCGTACCCCCATCACCAGCAGGGAAACGATTAAACTGACAGCGAGCAGACTCCGCCAATTGAGCCGAGCCCGGCGATGGTCCGGTTCAGATTTGCGTCGGGCAGGGAGCACCCGACCCGGCCAAACCATCGGCACCTCTGTCGGGTTTTGATAAATCACAGGGAGCCAGCTGGCACCGGGAAAGTCACCCTCGATCCCCTGCAATTTTTCCCTGGCCTGACGCACGGCTGAATAAAGCGCTTCTCCTCGGGAGAAAACTTGCAGAAAGTGCTTTAAGAAAAGCTGGGCCACCTGATCTGCGACGGGCTCTCGCATCACAATCATCTGGGGAATATGCAGATCACCGAGCGCACGGGCCAGACCCAGGCCATCACAGGAATTAAAGATCGCCAGTTTTAGCCCCCGGCCAATGGCGGCCTTTAGCGCATTTCTTAACTGCTCGATCGAAAGTTGCTCAACCGGGTTGATGAACAGCTGCCCGGTACCCGAGCCGTTCATCACCCCCGTGTCTTCCCAAGCTTGGCTGGTGCTGTGTCCGGCAAAAAAAAGGATATCCCAGCCCGCCTCATCCCAAAGCCAACGATCTAATTCTGAGCGTTGGGGCTCTTGCAGCACCAGCATTTCGGTCCCCGGCAGCTGCTCTAGTAAGTTGAGGTCGGGCTGAATATCAATGCCATCACTGTGCCCCAACACCACCAAAATTCTGACTGAGTGAGTCTCTCTGGAGAGCTCATTGAGAGGCTCGCTGGGGTATTCACCGGGGGACTTACTGGGGGATAACGGCACCACCCGCTCATATTCCTGGGCACTCAGGGCAATCTCTGCCTGGCGAGATCGGACAGCGTCGTGTAGGGAAGAAGGGT
>JBCBQD010000270.1:0-7589 GCA_039820425.1 Cyanobacteria bacterium J06635_1 | reverse complement strand
TTCAGTTTGGACTGCACTTAGGGATGGGCTACTAGGTCTACCATCGCTGATGAGTCACCCTATATACAAGGGGCGGTTTCCAACCGCCAAACTCAAAGTTTTGTCAGTCAATCAGGTCCTACACCATCCCCCCAACGCCCTTCCATCAGCAGTACAATAGAACCCTTCTCAATCCGCGTCGCCTATGACACCCACTGCGCAGTGGCAACTGGTCAACCGTCCCGAGATGCCAGACACCTGGGTCGATGTCGTGCAGCAAATTGCGAAAACCGTCGCGAACCTCTCCACCGAGACTACACCGCATCTGGGTGCGCAACTCCTCTGGCAGCGCGGCATTCAAACCGAGGCGCAGCTGCGAGGCTTTCTCAACCCCGCTGACTATACCCCCGCTAACCCTTTTGCCTTTGGCTTAGAAATGGAGCAAGCCATCGAGCGCCTGGTCACCGCCCACCAAAAGAGAGAAAAAATCGCCATCTGGGGAGACTTTGACGCTGACGGTGTGACCTCGACCGCCGTTCTGTGGGATGGGTTAGGCGCGTTTTTTACCCAGCATGAACAGCTGAGCTACTTCATCCCTAATCGGCTCACCGACTCCCACGGACTTTCTCACCATGGGCTAAAAAAGCTTTCTGAGCAGGGCATACAGCTAATTGTCACCTGTGACACGGGCAGCACCAATCTCGCCGAGATTGACGATGCCCACCAGCTTGGCCTGGAGGTGATTATCACCGACCACCACACCCTGCCCACCGAGCGCCCCCCAGTGGTGGCGATTGTCAATCCACGCTATTTTACTCCCGACCATCCCCTCGCCAATCTCTCAGGGGTCGCTGTTGCCTACAAACTGGTCGAAGCCCTGTATGAGGCATTGCCCGAGGTTCCCCAGCAGCCCCTAACCCATTTACTCGATCTGGTCGCCATCGGCTTAATTGCAGACCTGGTCAAGCTCACGGGCGACTGCCGCTACCTGGCCCAGATTGGCATCCAACAGCTCCGCACCCAAAGTCAAGATCTCTCCCAAGCCTCTCGACCCGGTGTTGCCAAGCTGTTAGAACTCTGTCGACGCACCGGCGATCGACCCACCGATATCTCGTTTGGTCTGGGCCCTCGCATCAACGCCGTCAGCCGCATCCACGGCGATGCCAGCTTTTGTGTCGAGCTACTCACCAGCCGTGACCCAGAGCGCTGCCAAGAGCTTGCCAGCCAAACTGAGCTAGCGAACGCCCGACGCAAGGCCCTGCAAAACGACGTGCTGCACCAGGTAAATCGTCAATTAGAAACCATTGACCTGTCCACCACCGGCATCATCGTCCTGGCCGATCCACAGTGGCCCAACGGCGTGCTCGGCATTGTCGCCGGGCAGATCGCCCAGACCACCGGCAAACCCACCGTGCTGCTGACAAAAGATGAACAAACCGGCGTCGCCCGAGGCTCCGCCCGCTCAGCTAACCAGATCGATCTCTACGAGCTGGTCGCTCAGCAGTCCCATTTACTCACCAGCTTTGGTGGACATCCTTTTGCCGCTGGCATGAGTTTACCGATTGAGAATATTGCGCTGTTTGCCGATGCCATCAACCGGCAGCTGAGGCAGAGTCCCCTGGCTGCCCAGGGGCCCATCATCCAGGTTGACCTGACCGTTTGTGTGCGAGACTTGGGGCGAGATCTCTTTAAACAGCTAAATCTGCTAGAGCCCTGCGGTATGGGCAACCCCGTCCCTAAGCTACTGATCCAAAACACCTGGTTCGAAAATACCTGGCACCAAAAAATAAAAGATCCCGCCTCGGGACGCAAGCTGCAGTATATCAAGGCCAGCTTTTTGCTAAAAGACGACTCCAGTGAGGATGGGTTTCCTGGGGTATGGTGGGGGCATTACAAAGATGACCTACCTCCCGGTCGTTGGGATGTGGTAGTTGAGCTAGATTTCAACAGTTTCTCCAAAAAGAAGAAACCGCAATACGGCGGCTATGAAATCCGCCTGGTAGATATTCGCCCGGCCCAAGCCGCTGCCCCCAAGCCCCCAGCGGCCAGCTGGCTCATTGATCAGCGCGTCTCTGCTGACGCTAGTCCAAACGAACACGATCTCGTGCTGGCAGATTGCCCCACTGACTGGACAGAGCTGCGCCCCTGGTGGAATCAAGCCGCCGAGCAGCAAATGCCCTTAGTCTTGGCCTATCCGCCACCAAACGATTTCGACTTTGTGGTTGTTTGGAAAACGCTGTTGGGGTTAGCCAAATATCTCAGCCGTACCGGGCAGCCGGTCACCGATGAGCAGCTACAAACGCGCCTGCACATCGGGGCTAAATCGCTAGAGCACGGTTTACAGGCGCTATCAGTGGCGGGCTTTGATATAACTCATTCACCCGCGGGGCTTACCTTTACAGGCCCTGCGACAGCCAGCCCAAAGACACCCTTGCACAACACAGATCGTTTAGACAAGGTGCGTGATTTTCTTAAGGCTGTGCGAGAAGAAGATTTTCGTAAACAGTACTTTTATCAGGTGCCCCTGGCGACTGCTCAAACCGTCATGGGCCAGCTTCCTACCCATTCTTTCGACGATAGAGCTGAGCGTAGCCCCGCTGGGGTGAGGTATAAATCAGGTCGTATGCGCTAAAAAGCTGCTGAAAAATTGCCTGTGCCCCGTCTTCTTGAAGCGGATAATCAGACGTGCGCCAGATCGAAACGTAGTCGATCGGGCGTCCCGTCCTGTCTGTGTAGCCCACAATATTGACATAGGGTTTTCCAAGGAGACGCCAATCCTCCGTCTCTAAGACTTTGAATGGATTCAGCTCAGGCTGAAAATTGACGGGAAAATAATCTGCATTAGCCTGATAGTTGTTGAGTAAAACAGCCTGTCTCGCCACCGCTACGTATCCGGAGACGTTGATAAAGGTGTTGATCTGCCAGGGGCGCACAAATTGGTGCGGACGCCACAGGTCAGGCTCATCCGGTGTTCTCATAGCAGGCTCTCGAGGGGTTGGGAAATTAATCGCCAGCAGGGTAGAATTCTTTTCAATGAAGGGGGCTGTAGAGATGTATTCAGTCAAGTAGTCATTTAGATAGGCATAGGTCATTGTCTGAACGATCAGCAACATTGACGAGATAAAGACCAGCAGCCACTTTATCCCTTGACGAAGAGACCGCCTATAGTCTCTCGCTGACAGCCAGAGCATCAAGGTTAGAAAGGGGTAAAGCAGTACTCTGTCTTTAATCGTGACGCTGCCTGATAGGGCTTTGGGCGCAGCCAAATAGACCCCCAACAAAACAATCGTTACGGCCAATAACCCATCTATATCAGTCAGTTGGAGAGAGGCCCTTTTTTGCACTAGCCAGTAGGCAGATAAGCCCACCAGCAGCAATACAATCGCGGTTGACAAAAAGATTTCAAGACCGCTGCGAGACACTAAAGAACTCAGCGTTAGCAAACTACCCAATCGCAGGTTGTCGAATATTGAGTTAGCCCATTTAGGCCCTGTAGATCCTGTAGAATTTTGACTCAGAAAATGTAGGCAAATTAGGCTAGCGGGGGACAGAGCTAACCCAGTTGGCAGGGTTGTTTTTATAAAAAACGGCTTAAGAGAGAGTAGGGCAGCCCGACGACACTTTAACACAATGCCCATGGCACTCAATAGAGTCAGTCCCCCCACGACAATCCCAAAAACGATAAATGAGAACAAGTGGGTAAAGTAAAGCCCCAAAATCAGCAGCAGCAGCACGCCAGTTTGAATCGGGCGAAGATGGCTGCGGTGCTTTAACCAGTATCCGATTGCAAAGAGAAACACGACCAGGCTATAGGCAAAATTATAAAAGCCCATGTTAAAAGCCAGGTTATAGCAAAAGGGAAACGCTAAAAAGGCCAGAAACGGCGGGGCAAATGAGTCAGACCGAGTCGCATTAAGCGCATAGCGAAAGGCAAACGGTAACAAAATCACATAGCTAGAAAGCAATAATTTCTCAGCCAGGATAGGGGATGTCAAAAACATCAGCCCTGTTAAAATCACCTGCGCTGTCCAATTAGGGGCAAGCTGCAGATTGGTTACGTAATAGTCTTGAAAAATTGACTGATGGCCAGTGAGAAATCCATGCAAAATATCAGCCGTGTGAATATGTATCGGGCCATCTTGCAAGGGGAGATAGTCAAACAGCCAGATCGGCAGCAAAAACAGTCCGATCAGCGCAATAAACATGCCGTTCTCTAACGGGCTAAAAGGGCGGCTCCTAGAAAACTGATTTAATACCGGCGTATGAGCAGCATGGGACTCAAATACCTGCATAAGTCACAACCCTGTGCTGAAATTCGCACAATAGGTTCTTGAAATTAAAGATTACGTCTGTAAAAGCACTAAATTCACCATAAAGCTATCGCAAATTCCTTCTTAAATTGAAATTTTTCAAAATAGTCTCTGAATAACTTGCTATCCTATTTGATTCTTAGAGGTTATACCTCCGCATCTTGATGCGGAGATAAGTAGTAAAAGCTACCCACACAGGCCTGTGCAATGCTGTGCAATGCTGAGCAATGCACGCTACGTACAATCCAATAACTGAGAGCAGAGGATTTACTGGAGCATGTCTTGAGTCTCAAAGGCAATCAGGGCAATCCTCATGAGGATGTCGAACAATAGTTTATCCAGGAGCACCTTGACGCGCGATTTCCCTGGAACTATTATTTAGGAGTCCTATTAATTAGGATTCCTAAATAAATCCGACAATTAGTCCCTGACCATTGCCGTTTGTTCTGTTTGTAAACCCATTGGAGTAAGTTTTATGAAACTGAAATCTTGGCTTAAAGGTTTTTTTGCGCTGGTTGTGACTATCAGTGCTGTGCTGTTTGCCTACTCACCTGTAGTCGCAACCCAAGGGGATGTCGTTCAAGCCTCTCCGCCCCGCATCGCCCAGAAAATTACCCCGATAGCCAGTTCTGCTGATCTGGAGATTAACTCAACTCAGGTGAGCTATCTGAGAGATTTAGACTTGCTGGTGTTTGAGCAAACCGTCAACGGCACAGTAGGTCAAACCTTGCCCACTCCGGCCGGTCAGTTAGAAGGAGCCCCTGTGCTCGGATATGTTTTTCCAACCACCCTAAGTCCTGAAGCTATAGGCTTTTCGGGTACTGATGGGGTTGTTGCATTGGCGGTCACGTCTCATCCAGATTTTGATGATACCCCCCTATGGGATGAAGATAATGATCGCCAATATGACAATGATGGTGTTGTTTTTCATGCCCACTGGGTGGTGTTAACCCCGGATGATCGCGTCGCTGGTGGACTCTCTGTTCAACAATTTTCGCCAGAAGACGACAGCGTTATGCTACCACCCACCAATCCAGGGATGCCGATGTATATAGATTCCCCTGGATTTTCGGTGCTGACCCAGGAAGATACGCTCAAGGTGTTAGTGCCCGCTCAGCGTGTTAATAACAACATTGACTTTAACTACGATGCGGTCACGGCTTATATGCAGGTCAATACGGCTGATGATGCTCTGCCGCTGCTGGGGGTTTATGAAGTCTACGATGTTCAGTCGGGTGATTTAAGTCTGCCCTTCTCAGTAGACTCTGTCAGTTAGAATGCTGCTCGATACACTATATTGGCAGAGTGGTTGGGGCACCGACCAGACGCACAGGTTGAGTCGCTAATTATTGAAGCTTTGGGCTATTCTATGGGTCAGACAAGCCAAGCGGTGATCCTGTCTGCTTATTGCGATCGCACAGCACACTCAATGGAGAATCCCTTCGATACGATCAATGAGCCCCTTGAGCAGAGACTGATTACTGGGTTGTTTAAGCTCGGTGTTGCCCTGCGCAGCCAGGCCTGGCAAGGGGCTGAGGCTCAAGGGCTGACGCCAACCCAGGGGCAAATTTTAACAACTTTAAGATCGCACTCCCAAGGCATCCGACTGTCAGGGGTGGCCCAGGAGTTGGCCGTCAGTCCAGCCACAGCCAGCGATGCCGTCGCGGCCCTGGTTAAAAAAAAGCTGGTGGTCCGAGAGCAAGCTGCGGACGACCGCCGAGCCATTGCAATTCGCCTGACCCCCGAAGGTGAGCAACAAGCTATCCAGGCTGCCCAATGGCCCGATTTTCTGCTGGCCGCCGTCGAAGATCTTTCCGCAGAAGAGCAAGCCGTGATCTTCAAAGGACTGACCAAGATGATTCAAAAATTACAAACCCACAAGAAAATCCCGGTTGCCCGCATGTGTCTGACCTGTCAGTACTTTAGTCCGAATGTTTATGATGACCCGCACCGACCCCACCACTGCCAGCTGGTCGATGCTCCGTTTGGGGATCTCGACTTACGGTTAGATTGCCCTGAGCATAAAAACTAACGAGAAAGTAACTCTGCGGATGGAGAAGCCGCATGACCATTTAAGGTGTATTCACTCACATAGCTGCTATCGGCCACCGGAGGGGTGTCTGGCTGTGGTGAAGGGCTTGACAAATCGGGTTTAGGGGCAGGGGCAACCGGTTGACTCTGCTGTAGCTCCCACACCTTCAGAGTGATCATGTATTCGTAAAAGGCTTGTAGGGTACACCAGGTAAACCCCGCTCGCCCGTCTAAAATGCCCCCTAAAAAGAAGTACATATAGATGAACCGCACCAGGGGGCGCAAGGGCATACGCAAGGACAGGTCTTTTAGCGCTCGCCGCCGCTCGACTTCATTGTGACCGAAAAGGAGGGTACCCCAGCTAACACTGCCCTGTGAGAGCTGCTCTACCGTTTCTCGTGCTTCGTCGCTGGAGTAGCGATTGTGTTTCTCGAACCAGCGGCTAAAGCCTTTGCCCGAGGTGTAGTGGGGATAGGTTTCCTTGAGAAAACCGGTGGGACCATTACAAACTTCACGCTCGGTGTGGCCATAGTCGTCAAACCAGACCTTTTGCTTGTCAAACAGGCGCATCTGATAGCGCGGATACTGGGTGCTGTGGCGAATCCAGTGGTTCATAAACATCACCCGCTCGGCAGCATAGTAGCCAATGGGCTGACCTGATTGGCTGGCCTCAAAGCATTCGGCAAAAAGTTCTGGCGTCATCCGCTCATCGGCTTCGAGGATGTAAACCCACCCGTGCTTGGTAGGTACATTTTGCAACATCCAGGTGCGCTGCTTGCCATGGCTTTCAAAGGCGTGCTGGATGACGCGAACGGGATACTGCTGGGCGATTTCGACGGTGCGATCGCAGCTAAACGAATCGACCACAACGATATCATCACAACCATCACAGGCCAGGGCTGATTCAATACAGGCCGCAATATCTAATTCCTCGTTGTGGGTCAAAATAAAGATTGAAACCATTGAAAAACCTGGCTTATGAACTTACCGGAGCTATAAACATCAAAATCCCCATCCCAGCGACCCTAGATTAGTTTTCTGAGCCCAACCTTAAAACGACATTAAAGCTCAGAAATATCTATGCTTTCTTTATTCATCAACAAAGATTTGATAATCCAGGGAAGGTTTTTTAGATTTTAGATTTTGGATTTTGGATTTTAGGTTTCAGGTCATAAGTTCTGGGGCTTAGGTTTTAGGTTCCAGGTTTAATCTACCCTTTCCCCACCAACCACCCATTACCCTCCACCCATTACCCTCCACCTTATGTAA
>JBCBQD010000269.1:0-7706 GCA_039820425.1 Cyanobacteria bacterium J06635_1 | reverse complement strand
AAACCTTTCCAATGGCAATTCAAGGGGTTTGAACCTCGCTCCTAGCTGCTGGATTATTTTCAGATCTGTGGACTAGTACGCGCCCGATTTGGTCACCAACACATACACCGTACGAATCAACAGCTGCAAATCATACAGCGGGGTCCACTGGGTTTGATAGTGCAGGTCCAGTTTGACGATGTCTTCAAAATCTTTGATGGCGGAGCGTCCGCTGACCTGCCACTGACCGGTAATGCCCGGTTTGACATTCAAGCGACGCCAGTGATGGTCGCTGTAGTGGGCCACCTCGTCGCCCGTGGGGGGGCGAGTACCGACCAGGCTCATGTCCCCCTTCAAGACGTTCCAAAATTGGGGAAACTCGTCCAGACTGGTTTTACGTAAGATCTTGCCGACTCGGGTAATGCGAGGATCTTCTTCGTTTTTGAAGATTAACCCTTGGGCTTCATTCGTGACACTGGCTTTGAGGTCATCGGCGTTGGTGACCATGGAGCGAAACTTCCAAATGCGGAAAGGTTTGCCCTGCAAGCCGTAGCGCTCCTGGGAATACAAAGTGGGACCGGGGGAGTCTGAGCGAATTGCGATCGCAATGGGAATGTAGAGTAACGCGAGCACAAACAGACCGACCAGCGCTCCTAAGATATCAACTGCGCGCTTGAAGAATGACTGAGTTGAGTGATGGGGACTATTTTCGATAGAGGGTTTGGAAACTAGGGTAATATTGCCCCGACTTTTGACAGAGGAGGTTGTAGAAGATGTCATGACGGTATGGGGGTTACTCGGAACAAAAAAATGTCTGCTAGTGCAAACAGAACCTGATGTGAAATGTCCTCAGATACCTTCAGACATAAAGTTCTGTGGATATAAAGCGCCGTTGGTCAACAGCTCACAGAAAAATGCACAGCAGTCACTCCTGAAGGGACGAAGACTGTAAGCTGAGCTTGAATTAAAAGCAAGCCCATAAATGGTTGAATTTCCCTGATTTTTCTTATGCACCCAGTGCCCAATGGCGACTAATCATTTGTCAAAACCAGTGTCCAGCACTGACTTATAACCTGCTTTCCAAGGGATGAGTGCAGCGTAATCCGTTGCGACGGATGTCCCACCACTGATCATTCACGGATATAGTGACTATAAAGTTGAGGATTTTGTTCACCAAAGGCTGAATAATTTTAATTAGAAGCTAAATTTTATTTCTGGTGAATCTTTCCCCCCGCCTCCGTCGTCAATTCTGTAAATAAGGGGACTTCGTTCTAACATGTCATTGGCAGAAGCGATAGCGCAAGAATGGCGATTGCGCCTGCAGCAAGATATCCCAAATCAACCTACAGAAACCTACGACGCCATTGTCGGATGGCTCCTGGGAGAGGATCCTGAGCGATTTGGACAGCTCGGTAAAGCTGATCTTGCGATCGCAAAGCAGGCAATCGCCTACCGCTACCGGATTTTTCACCAAACCTACTGGGGGCTCCCCCCCGACCGCGCCTATCAAAAATTGCTCAAAAAACTAGGTGGGCTATTTTTGATTCGCAGCAAAGTCAGAACCTGGATTGCCCTCAGTCGCGATCGCCAGCGCACCGTCAAAGATGTGCTGCAGGAAGTCATTCAAGAAATGCTCCAAAGCGACCGGCATTTGCAGCAGCAAACCGCCTGGATTAGCCAATGCACCCAGCGCGCCCAGCTGCGCAACCTACTCGTGTTAGCCAGCATTGAAGAATACTGCCTCCGCCCCATTCGTAACCAGCCCCTATTGGTTTATCGATTTGTCAACTATTTGCGGCGTTCTCAGCGGGGCGGCATGACCCAGGTACCCAGCAGCGAGTTGATTTATTTAATCTCCGAAGAGATTGGCACCGATGATGCCGACGGGACCTTAAGCTTGCTTGATTTTGAAGCCCTAGATACCTATCAGGATCAGCAAGCTTTTGAAGAACAGCAGACCCAGCGCACCCAGGTGAAGCAAACCTTTGTTGACTATCTCAGCGAAAACCTGGACGAAACCGCGGCCCAGTGGCTAGAGCTGCATTTGCAAGGCTACACCCAAGAGACCATTGCCAAAAAGCTCGACCTATCGGTTAAGCAAGTCTATCGACTGCGCGAAAAGATTAGCTACCACGCGATTCGGATCTTTACCCTCAAAGAAAAGCCTGACCTGGTATTGGGTTGGCTTAAAACCTCCCTAAAAGACCACAACCTGGGCCTGACCCCAGCCGAGTGGCAACTGTATTGGCAGGCGCTCTCTGAGTCTCAGCAGCATATTTTGTCAGCATTTAAGACGGGCGAATCGGTTGATCAGATCGCCCAAACCCTTAACCTCAAACCCAAACAAGTCATGAGTGAATGGGCTAAGCTATATTTATCTGCCCAGGAACTGAGAAGCCGGGTGCCTGAGAAGGATAGTTATTAAACCCTGGCCCATTTACCCCTATCCCCCTAACGGTCTGCCCGATTGGAAAAACTCAAGTTTTCAAAATGGATGTGGTTTACATCCCATCCTCTGGTGAGCAGTTTTTGAGAAGCTTTTGAGAAGTTCTAGAGAAAAACTATACGGATGCCTGCACTTTGCCCTAGAAGCTATATAAATACCCCTAGCATCTATCTCAACCATGCCAAAGACTCCTCAAGATCGACAGGTGGATGCCCCCTCGGGCGGCCCCAAGGCCGATCTCAAGCAAATGTTTGTCCTGATAGAGGGCATTCTGCCGTTTGAGGCCTGTCTTTATTACCAGGTGTTGCCCCTGTCGATTGAGGGTAGCTGTTTAAACTTGGGGATGGTCAACCCTGGCGATCACTCCGCTTCTGATTATGTGCGTCGCCTGGTCTCTTACATCAACTGCTCAATTGTGCCTCGTCAGATTCCGTCCGACTGGCACCGTGAGATTTTATCAAAATTCTTGAGTCACGCTGCCAAATCTCGGCAGCAGCAACAGCCCGCTTCCGAGGATTCGGCCCCCTCACCCAAGCCGAAGTCTAGCAATAGCTTTCAAGAATCCCCTACCTTAGTTGTCAGTGCACCGACCGAGCTGATTGAGGAAACATCAGCGGTCGCCCCCTTGCCTGTCACCTCCCCCGTACCGGCCCCTGACCCCGTCAAAGTTAAATCAACCCCTGCTGATGGGCTAAAAGAACCTGCGCCAGTATCCCCAACCCCGCCAGCGCCGCCAACCCGGCCAACCTCGCCAGCCCCCCCTGCGCGCTCTGCTTCATCGACCGGTGGCAAAGCCAAAGCCCCCCTCGATCTTGATTTACGGTCCCAATTTCAGCAGCAGCCCCTTGATATTCTCCGGCAGCTGTCACCTAAAGCAATGACGCAAGAGTTGCTCAGCCGTGTCGTGACTGAGGGGATTGGGCGGCTTTACCTGGAGCGCCAGCCAGACCATGGCCGTATCCTGTGGAGTAAAGACGGTGTCTTACAATCCGTGCTCGAGAATATCAGTACGATGCTGTTTCAAGGAGTGATTAATGAGTTGAAGTTGCTCACGCGTTTATCGTTGATCCCTGTACGTAAAACCAAACAGGTTGAAATTGAACGCACCTACCAGGGCCAGCGCATTTTGCTGCGGCTGCGGATCATTCCGGGTAAACACGGCGAAGAAGCAACTTTACAGGTACTCAGGGGAGCTGCTCTCAAATTTTATCAGCAGCAGCAAGTCGAAAAATTGAGTCGTGACGCCCTTAGTATGGCCCATACGCTGCACCAGCGTCTTAACGAAATTCGTGACCAGGCGCGCCGCAACCTTGATCTAGAAGCTGCACCCATTCAAGCTCTGCCTGCAATTGTTAATTTGTTGCATCAGATGGAGCAGCAAATTCAAGAGATGATGGTGATCCAGGAGCACTCTCCCCCTGAATTTCAAAATCCGTTTGGGGATGATTGAGTCTGGGACTGAACTGCATCAAGCTTAAAAATTCGATTATGAAAGGTGAGATGGTGTCAAATTCGCCAGCACAGCGCACTTACCATCTCACTAGAAACTCAAATTAAGACTGCTTAGCTTCTTTCCAGGCGCGAATCATTCGCCTGAAATTGAGCGAAAACTCGGTGGCCCCAAGTAGGCTGCCCTCAGTGTCTTCTTCCCAGGAGGCAGAGAGAACACCGTAGCTCAGGCCCAAAAAACCCAGACCGAAGCACGCTAGGGACAAGACCAGCACCAGCGACTTTGGAAACTCTAGAATTTGACGACTGATTAGCAGGTAAGCCCCCACAAAGACCCCTAGCCCAAGGATCGTCGGAATACCTGAAAAAGCCACCATCCGGCGGATCATACGACGGCTCACCACCTCAGGAATGCTGTTAGCAGGCTGGCGTTGCCCTTCGCCCTTTGGACGCAATGCTGCCGGAATCTTACTTTTTGGGCTTGCTTTAGTAACGTCTTTGGCGGCACCTTTTGCAGCTGTTTGCTTAGCAGGCGCTGTCTTTGTTTTTTGGGTGTTTGCTTTATTCGTGTTTTTAGGCTCGAACGGTAGAGACTGGCGCTGGGGATCGGAGGCCATGACGTTTCTTAAAGACTCAATCAACAAACAGTGAACCAACGGCTACATAACCGCGACTAACCTAACCGTGAAAACTGATCTCGCTGAACTAGCCGCGGATGCCCAGACGCTTAATCAGCGCACGGTAACGTTCAGCATCTTGCTGTTGAAGATAAGCGAGCAAACGCTTACGGCGACCAATCATTTTGAGTAAGCCGCGGCGTGAGGAAAAATCTTTTTTATTTGTGCGCAGGTGCAGGCTCAGCTTGTTGATGCGCTCGGTGAGCATGGCGATTTGAACATCCACGGAACCGGTGTCGGTCTCGTGCACTTGATAGTCTGAGATGATTTCCTGTTTTTTGGGTTGCAGCAAAGCCATAGGGATACCGAGTTAAATCTTGAAACTAAAATATGCAGCTACTCATAATACCATGCGTACTGGTGAGTGACCAGGGTTGATTATGATGTTGCCAGTGCCTGCGCAATCCCTTCCCTGTACTGACTTTTGTGCTTCATGCCGCGGATTTCACCCGCCAGTGCCTTGTCTTTTTTTGCCCGCGGCGGGGGCAGAGGTTTCGGTCTGATGAAACTCCTGGACCAAGTCATGGTCGGTGAGCCAACGCTCGGCCTTGAGGGCGGCCATGCATCCGGTGCCAGCTGCGGTCACGGCCTGACGATAGTCGTGGTCTTGTACGTCGCCGGCGGCAAAGACGCCTGCGACGCTGGTTTCAACAGAGCCTGGCGGGGTCTGGATATAGCCCACTTCGCCCAGGGCTAATTTGCCTTGAAATAAAACAGAAAAAATCTCAGCATGCGTGCCCGAGAGGTCGGGACAAAACTCCGCAAAAACCCTCAGTTGTGCGGTGTTCGCATTTCCGACGTCCGCAGTCCTGCGGATTTAGGGGGCGATTCAGTTCGGGAAATCTGTGAAGGCAGTCTATCCGTGCTTTCGCTTGCCTTTCATGCCTAAGTTTTTTCGCCGCCGGTTCATTGTGCTCGTGTTGTGTAGCTGTTGGGTTAGCTGTCTAATGGGCTTGGCCGCGACCCCTGCTTTATCCCTTGATCCCCAGTCTTCGAGCCGAGCAGAGGGGCCGACAACAGGAGGTCAGGCAATCGGTGTCCCCTTTGCTGCGCCTAACGCTTCTCCTGGGGCCTCGGATCCCAGCGAGCAGATTGCGCCACCGGGGTTGGATATTCGCCCTGGCCAGCCGATTACCCCGTCACTAGCCACGGCGATGCGTCAGGAACTTGAGGATTTAATGGGTCGGTTTGAGAGTGCGCTACTGATCGCTAACTCGGTTGATCAGCCCTCCCAGCTATCGACGCGGCAGACCGCCGGTACCCTAACGGCGAGTGTGGGCCCGGTGGGTGTCGGAGAGGTGGCCCCGATGAACCCCGCCCTCGCTACAGCGCAGCAATTGCTAGAGGATTGGCCACGGCTGCTGGCTCAAAAAGACAATGACACCGTGCGATCGCGATGGCTAAACGCCCGACAAGCCCTCTGGGCAGAGTTTCCAATGCGCTCCGTCGCCCAGCCCGAAATCCGCGCCATCTGGCTAGACCGGGGCACCCTGGTGCGGGCTGGATCACGCCAGGGGCTGGCGCAAATCTTTGATCGGCTCTCGGCGGCGGGCATTAACACCGTCTTTGTCGAAACTGTCAACGCAGGCTACCCTATTTATCCCAGTCGGGTGGCCCCCCAGCAAAATCCGTTGACCCGCAGTTGGGACCCCCTTGCGGCCGCCGTTGATCTTGGTAAAAGCCACGACATGGAAGTGCATGCCTGGGTCTGGACCTTTGCAACGGGCAACCAGGCCCACAATCGGTTACTCAATCAACCCGCTGACTATATGGGACCGGTGCTCAATGCCCATCCCGACTGGGCTAACTACGACAACCGTGGGGAAGTGATTCCCTTGGGGCAGACCAAGCCATTTTTAGACCCCGCCAACCCCGAGGTCCGCAGCTATCTGCTGAGTCTGCTTAAAGAAATTGCCAGCAACTACGACGTGGACGGCATCCAACTCGACTACATCCGCTATCCTTTTCAAGACCCGACGGCTAATCGCACCTATGGCTATGGCCTGGCCTCCCGTCGGCAGTTTCAACGCATGACGGGGACTGACCCAATCACCCTGTCTCCTAGTGATAACCCTCAGCTGTGGTCCCGATGGACCCAGTTTCGGACTCAGCAGGTGAGTTCATTTGTGGCTGAGGCTTCCCAAACCCTCAAACGACTCCGCCCTAAATTGATTGTCTCGACTGCCGTGTTTGCCCAGCCCACCCACGAACGCTTGCAAAAACTCCAGCAAGACTGGGAAAGTTGGGCGCGCCAGGGCAGCGTCGATTGGATTGTGCTGATGAGCTACGCCGCCGATACCCAGCGCTTCGACGAACTGATTCGTCCCTGGGTGGTCGAGGCTAACTACGGTTCCACCTTGGTGATCCCAGGTATTCGTCTGAATACGTCCCGGATGGCCGCCCTGGACCAAATTCGGGCGCTGCGCGATCTGCCCACCGCTGGCTACGCCCTGTTTGCGGCTGAATATCTCGACCAGGGATTTCAGAGCGTCTTGAATGCGACCCAGGGACCATCGGCGACATTGCGATCGCAACCCATCCCCCAGCAGCGTCCCTTCGCCGCCGCTGCCGCCCGCTACCAAGCCCTCCAGCGCGAATGGAACTGGCTTCTGGCTAATCAGCAGCTCCAGATGGGTGAACGCCACCTCCAGCAACTTGTCCGAGAGGCCAATACCCTGGGGGAAGAGCTGGATGACTTATCAAGTAAATCTTCCCATCGGGATTTAGTCAGGGTGCGATCTCGCCTCGACCGCCTCCGCACCCAGCTCAATGCCGACATGACCGTCCGCACCGCTAGCCGCCGCTACCGCCTCCGTGCCTGGCAGCATCGCCTTTCCGCGATTGAGCATCTGCTCGCCTATGGCGAAACTCGGGTGTAGGAATAGCGTCTGTAGCCATTATCAATATCAAACCAGCTCCAGACCAAATCAGCTCCATTACTATTAGAAAGCAATGTTTGCCTAACTCATCAAAAATTTGAACTGCGTTATGCAGCCATGCTTCATTTTCAAAAGGCAGATTTAAAGTTAATTGACGGAATGAGCTGCGTGATGGCCCTTTGATCGTAATTCCTTTTGATAGGGACAATAAGGATGAATTTCATTAATCGTCGTATCAAGCAAACATGATAGAACTGAACGTAATGGGGGCAATCT
>JBCBQD010000268.1:0-7746 GCA_039820425.1 Cyanobacteria bacterium J06635_1 | reverse complement strand
GTCTGACTGATTCACCCTTAACGATTGCTAATCAGTCAGGAATTGTCAATCAGGGGGGGAGTGAAATCGCAACCAATCTCCCAAAGGATACCCATATAGAACTGTCTTCAAGTGTATCTGTATCACAACCAGGTAGAACTCAGGCTGGAGATGGAAATCAAGCTGATATGAGGGCCTCATCTAATTCCGAAAGCAGTCAAACCGAAGGCAGCCAAACTAACCAGGCCCAATCTGGTGGGCTAAAACGGCCTCGTCATCGCAGAGTCAGAGGCCGTCATGCCCACCGTGCCGTCTTGGCCAGTGTCAATGCCAGTGCCGTTTTAGATGAGGTCGAAGAACAGCGAACTCAGGAATTTTCAACCTATTTTGGGCGAGATCTGAAAGTCACACAGTTAACCCCGCCGCAAATTCAACAGTTGCTCACCCAGGTACAGACCCAAACGGGGCACCAATCGGTGGTTGTCTATGTCAAGGCCCCAAAACTAGCGGCTAGCACCTCTGGACAACTCTCATCCCCGCTGGAGCTGCTAGTGTTTACAGCGTCAGACGAGCCGGTTAGTCTGGTGATTCCTGATGTGAGTCGAGACGAACTTTTCCAAACGATTGCGCAGTTTCGCAGCACCTTGATCACGTCGGCACGGCGGGGATCTAAAAGTTATCTACCGCCTGCCCAACAACTTTATCAATGGCTGATTCAACCCCTTGAAGATGAGTTGGGACCAGACGCTATCGATACTGTTTTATTCTCAATGGACTCAGGGTTGCGGAGTCTGCCGATTGCAGCCCTGCATGACGGTCAACAGTTTTTGATCGAAAAATATAGTGTGGGGATGGTCCCGTCGCTGGGTCTGATGGATACCCAATATCAGCCGATTGAGGATGCACAGGTGCTCGCCATGGGAGCCAGTGCCTTTAAGGAGTTACAACCTCTGCCCGCCGTGCCGACAGAGTTAAATACGATTAGTCAACTATGGCCAAGTCGGGGCTTTTTGAATGAACGCTTTACCCGTCAGACGTTGATTCAGCAGCAGCAACAAACCCCTTTTCAAGTGATTCACCTCGCCACCCATGCTGAGTTCAAGTCGGGTGATGTTGATAATTCCTACATCCAGCTTTGGGATGAGCCATTGCGCTTAAGTGATATCCATACCCTCGGGTGGGAATATTCGGCGGTTGATCTATTGGTGCTGTCTGCCTGCCATACGGCGGTGGGCAGCCCCGAGGCTGAGATGGGCTTTGCGGGGTTAGCTGTCGCCTCGGGGGTCAAGTCAGCTGTGGCTAGCTTGTGGGCGGTTAGCGATGTGGGCACCCTGGCTTTAATGCAAGCGTTTTATGAGCAGCTGAGAACGTCACGGGTAAAATCAGAAGCTCTGCGAACGGCGCAGCTCGCTCTTCTGAATGGCGCAACTCGAATTGAGTCAGGACAGTTGCTCAACGAAGACTCTGACAAGGCAACCCCTTTGCCACCAGAGCTGAGTTACTTAGGGAATATGGATTTTTCCCATCCTTACTACTGGTCAGGTTTCACCCTGATCGGTAGCCCCTGGTAAACAGCGGAGGAAAGAAAAAATGTACGGATGTCAAGATGTTTTTATTTCCTACGGACGGGCAGACAGTAAACAGTTTGCCCAACAACTTAAAGATCGGTTAATTGAAGCTGGGCTGAAGGTTTGGTTTGACTTTGACGATATTCCGTTGGGGGTAGACTATCAAAAGCAAATTAATGATGGGATTGAGAAGGCCGACAACTTTCTCTTTATCATTTCACCCCATTCGGTTAACTCGGCGTATTGTGCAAAAGAGATTGAGCTGGCGTTGACATGTAACAAACGGATTATTCCCTTGTTGCACGTTGAAACCATCAGCTTTGCAACCTGGCAACAGCGTAACCCAGGTCAGGGGGAGGCTAATTGGCAAATCTATCAGGAAAAAGGGTTGCACAGCAGCTTCCCCAATATGCATCCGGAGATTAGCAAGATCAACTGGGTGTATTTTCGCAAAGGATTGGATGATTTTGAGGCAGGGCTGGCGGGGCTTCAGTCAATCTTGTCTCGACAGCAGAGGTATGTCCGTCAGCATACGCAGTTGTTGAGTGATGCGCTCCGATGGCAGCGACATCAGCGACAGGCATCTTATCTCCTGAAGGGGGCAGATCGTCGGACTGCGCAAACCTGGCTGACGACTCCATTTGAGCATGAGCAACCGCCCTGCCTACCCACAGACTTGCAGGCAGAATTTATCACGGAGAGCACCCAGGCTGCCGACGGTGGCATGACCCAGGTATTTATCTCCTACGCTGAGGCAGATAGCTCGATTAAGGAACCTGTTCTACGCCATTTACTACGGGCCGGGATTACGGTCTGGACCGATACGGTGGATATCCGCACGGGCGAAGATTTTGAAGCAGCCCTGCGACGAGGGATTGAAGCAGCGGATAATGTGGTATATCTGATCTCGAAAGCGTCCCTTGCATCCATCTACTGTCAGCAAGAGCTTAACCATGCCCTGACTCTCAACAAGCGGATTATCCCCATCTTGATTGAGGAGGTGAATCTTGACTGGCTCAAGGATGAGGTTAAAACGATTCAGTTTATTAACCTGGTGGATAACCAAGGGGCTATGGATCTTGAGCAAGGCCTGGTGCAGCTACTCCGAACGGTGCGCCAGGACGCCCCCTACTATGACCAGCATAAACGACTGCTGGTAAGGGCATTAAAATGGCAACAACAACAGCAAAATCCAAGCCTGTTGCTCCGGCAACAGGCGCTAAAAAAATACATTGCCTGGGCTCAAATTGCTAAGGAGCGACCGCTTCAGGGGGCCCTGCCTGTACAGTTGCAATTTCTGGCCACCAGTCAACAGCAGCCCCCTGAGCAAACGCTGGATGTCTTTCTCAGCCACCACGCCGCGGATATTGATTTTTCCCATCGATTGAATGAGACCCTGGTGATTCAGGGAAAGCGCACCTGGTTTATTCCCGAAGGGGCCGAATGCGATGTGGATACCCCTGAGGATATGCACCAGGCCATTGACAATGCTGAGAATTTTGTGTTTGTGCTGTCGCCAAGTTCGCTCCAGTCTGACGCGTGTTTAGCGCAGTTGGCCTATGCCCAGGCGCGACAAAAGCGAATTATCCCGATTGTGTATCGAGACATACGGCAATCAACATTACCAGAGGGGCTTGAGTCGATCTCCTGGAGAGATTTTCGTCGCCATGACGGTGATTTTTTGGTGAATTTTGGCGAGTTGTTTCGCACCTTAGAAAGCGATCCAGATCATGTGCGATCGCACACCCGCCTCTTAGTCAAAGCCATGGAGTGGGACGCCGCCCACCGGGACGATAGCTATTTGTTGCGGGGCAAAGACCTGGCAGAGTTGGCCCAGTGGCTCAGGCAGGTAAGGAGTAAAAATCCCCAACCGACAGCGCTGCAGCGGGCCTATCTCCAGGCAAGTCAGGCGCTGCCGTTTAAAAAGATTAAAGCCAGGTCGGTGGCGATTGCCGTGGCCCTCACCACCGCAGTCGTCTCGGCCCTACGCTTGTTTGGCGGACTTCAGCCCCTAGAAATTCTCGCCTACGATCAGTTTTTGCGACTGCGCCCGAGCGAAACCGAGCAAGACGAACGATTGCTCATTGTCAAAGTCGATAGCCCCAGCGGTGAGTGGTTGCGCGAGCAAATGGTTGACGGTCGCTATACCCCTGGCATTGGTACAGTTCCCGATAAGGCTCTGAATGAAGCTATTGAGATTTTAGCTGGCCATGAAGCTCGTCTGATTGGGTTAGACCTTTTTCGTGACTTTCCAGCGGAGAACTCCCTGGCGCAGCAACTGGCCCAGACCGACATCCTGTTTGGCATTTGCCAGAGCGCCAGTCAGAGCACCGGTCAACAAGTGGCCGATATTCCCAACGAGATGCCTCCAGTGCGGGTCGGGTTTGGCAATTTGCTCCTCGACGGGGGCAAGACTGTGCGACGACACTATCTCAGCCAGGAGCCGGAGCCCAGCAGTGGCTGCCTCCCCTATGAATCCTTTAGCCTGCTGTTGGCTAAAACCTACCTGGCGGCAGAAGGGAAGTCTTATCAAGCCCCCTATGCAGAGGAGCCGATTGTACCGCTGCAGCTAGGCGAGGTGACGCTGCCCCGGATCTTTGGCAATGGCACTGCCTACAGCGCCATGACCGGTGGGTGGGGCTGGAGTGATTTATATGGTTACCAAACCCTGATCAATTTTTGGGCCTACCGGGGCAGGTTAGACAACTTTGCCGAGCAGGTGTCTTTAGAGGCCCTGCTGAGAAATGAGGTGCCCTCTCGGCTGATTCGCGATCGCATGGTCCTGATCGGCTACACCGACTTTAGCGATCGCAACTCCGATGACTTCAATACACCCTACGGAGATTCGCTACCGGGGGTCTATCTGCACGGGCAAATGATCAGCCAGTTGATCAACGCTGTCCTCGAAGATCGCCCCCTGATCCGCTGGTGGCCCTTTTGGGGAGAAACCCTCTGGATTTTGCTGTGGTCAGGAGTGGGGGGGGTGATCGCCTGGCGGTTGGTGCGCCCCGGTCGGGTTCTGGCCGCCCATCTTAGCTCAGTGGGGGTGTTGACCCTGGCCTGTTACAGCTTTTTAATCGGGCCGGTGATTTGGGTACCCTGGGTGCCTGCCCTGGTAGGTTGGGGCCTCACCGGGGGCACAGTAAGCTATTTAAGCCATCGATTGCGCAAGGGATGAGGTGTTGGATATGCGTGAACATAGCCGCAGACCGTTAAGCAGCCTCATAAAATCTATCAGAAGATGGATGTTGTCCAGCTCCGCTCTCCCAATTTTGGGAGCGGGGTCGGGGGTGAGGACCGCCGAGACATTGAGCATCCAACAGATCTCTCCTAAACGACCCAACTTGATCGCCTTCACCCTCACCTTGGGTCTCACCCTAATCCCCCCCCTTCTGACCCCCGCCCCCGCCAATGCCTGCTTCTTCTGGCAAGCCTGCGCCCGACGCCTGGGGCAGGCGTCTAATACCCGCGTTGGCGGCAAACGGACGGGGCTTCTCCGGGGGGGCAACGACGCCACCTTACCCTACGTGATTACGCCCCGCCATACCTGGGTTGGGGAACCGCCGGACCAGATTCGCTGGAACCCGGTAGCCGGTAGCAATCGCTACACCGTCCGACTGTGGCAGTGGCCCTACGAACGCGATTTGCCCAGCCGACTGCTTTGGGAAACTGGGGTTGAGGGCACGAATGAAATCGCCTTTCCCGATATCGCGTTAGCGCTGGGGGCTTACTACTCGATTGAGGTGATAACTGAGGATGGGGTGTCGTCTAATCTAGACGAAGGATATGCCTACGCTGGATTTCAACAGCTGTCTGTAGAAGACTACGAGGGGTTGCGATCGCACCTGACCACAGTCAACACCCATAACGAATTCAGTCCAACAGAGGAAGCTACCCTGGCCCAGGCCGGAGTATATTTCTTAGATGAACTCTACGCCAATGCATTGCAAATATTAGAACCGCTGGCGCTCAGTCCAACCGCCTCTGATCTGGTCTACATCGCCCTGGGCGATACCTACAGCGAAACCGGGTTAACCCAGCTAGCGATGGAGGCTTACGAGCAAGCACTGAGGATTGCAACCGCCAATAACAACATCCTGAGCGAAGCCACCATTCGGGTCAAGTTGGCCGATGTCTATTTCACCCTGGGCGACTTTGACCAGGCCCGACAGTTGCTAATCCAGGCGCGTGAAGCCTACACTCAGCTTGATGCCCAGTTAGAAATCTCAATATTGGATCGCCGCATTAGTGTGTTATCAATTCTTTAGGGATTTGCCCCTATAGTGGGTGCGCCATTAAGTAGGTGATCCACATTATTTCCAGATGTCGAGGCCCCCTAAATTCCCCAATACTGGGGGATTTAGGGGGCCTTTTCGAGAAGGTCATATTAAAGAAGTTTCTTGTGTAATTTATTTTGTCTAACTACCTAACCAGTCTGTTTCATTGGGTGCTGCCAAATCATGCTATTTGTCTCTGATCCTGCCATCCAGCTTAAAATCGACCGCATGAAGCAGCGGGTACAGTGGCAACATCCCGAATTTTTGAAGCAAGCGATTGACCAGACCCGTTTAGTTTTAGAAGCCGGCCTCCCTGAGGAGCCCCCTGAGGGGGACCCTGAGGAGACCCCTGAAGATGATAGCTCTGACGCCTTCTCTTTTTTTGTCCTGGGTGATAGTGGCGCAGGCGACCATCGGGGAGAGAGCCCCCAGCGGCTCATGGCCAGGTGGCTGATGGCGAACATCGATGACTGTCGGTTTGGCTTGCACACTGGCGATCTGGTTTATTTGGTCGGTTCTGAAGATCACTATTTTGATAACTTTATCAAGCCCTATCGAGAGTGGTTGGTGGGGGGCGAGACCCCCGACCAGATCGCGTTTGATCAAATGACATTTAAGCGGCCTTTTTTGCCAGTATTGGGCAACCATGATTACTACGATATCCCTCGGCCCTATGGGATCTTGTCAAAGCTGTTGTCACCGCTGAAGGCTTTAATCCAATACAAGATTGACATCGACTACGGTTGGCGTGGCTCGTATCAGGGGGATGTCTACGCGCGGGCATTTTTGGACTACTTAAAGGGCTTTGGTCCAGCCCAGCTTGAGGCCCATTTGGCCCAGCACTACACCGCTAAGACAGATACGGGGCGGTGTTTAAACTACCAGCCCGGCCAGTTTACTCGATTGCCCAATCGGTATTACACCTTTCGCCAGGGGGGCATCGATTTCTTTGCCCTAGATTCTAATACCTTTAACTCTCCCATTCCTTTGTCCCAGACCCCTGAGGGTGAGCTGCAACGCCAACAGCTAGTCAATCAGCGCCAGCGGTTGATGAGTCAGAAACAGGCGCAGTTAGGCAACCTGTCTCCGCAGGCCAGTGACGACAGTGCGGATGAGATCTATGTCAAAGTTGAGCAACTCGATGAACAGTTGAAAGATATCGACATGCGGCTAAGTCAGCAAAGCAGCATCGTCGATTTTGAACAGCTTGACTGGCTCAAGCAGCGCTTGATTCACTCGTGGCAGACGGGCGGGCGAGGGCGAGTGGTTTATTTTCATCATCCCCCCTACGTGACCGAGGAAAGCAAGTGGGACCAGGGGCAAACCTTAGCCGTGCGGCATCACCTGCGGCGGGTGCTTGATCAGGTGCAAAACCGTTTGGGCGATCAGTGCGGGAATCGTCCTGTGGTTGATCTCATCATCAACGGTCACGCCCACTGTTTTGAATATATTCAAACCCTCGATACCGGTCATGCTGACAGCCATACCCACTGTTTGATCTGTGGGGGCAGCGGTTTTAGCTTGCGGCGACAGCGCCCAGAGGGGGCTACGCTGACGGAGGTGATCGGGGGGAAATCTCAACAGGTGGCGCGATCGCAACAATTTGTCGGTCGTAATGGCCGGGGCAATGAAAAACGGCGTCCCTACTCAGCCTTAAGAATTGAAGTCCAACCAGGGACGCCGCCTCGGTTTACGGTGCGCCCCTACGTGGTCGAGCAGTATCGTCAAAAATGGCAGACACAGACTTTACCTCCGATTGACATCACCCCTGGCCTCAAATCAGTTTAATTTTACCGCCACATATAGCAATTAAGTTTGATGGATTGGGAACCCTGTGCTGGGTTAAGTTTTAAATTCCGTCTCAAGCACTATGGGGCAGGCAGAACAACTCATTCGGTATCAGGTGGGCGGCAGCTTAGCCA
>JBCBQD010000267.1:0-7759 GCA_039820425.1 Cyanobacteria bacterium J06635_1 | reverse complement strand
GGGCTAAAGTCATTGCCCTTAGCGTAGACGGGGTTGACTCTCACCAGGGCTGGATTCATGACATTAATGAAACCCAGAAAACCACCGTCAACTATCCCATCATTGCCGATGCCGACAAAAGTGTGGCACACCTGTACGGCATGATTCACCCCAATGCCAACGCCAAAGTAACTGTGCGAACTGTGTTTGTGATTGACCCCAACAAAAAATTACGGTTAACCATCACTTACCCACCCAGCACAGGTCGCAACTTTAATGAGATTTTGCGGGTGCTTGACTCTCTGCAGTTGACCGACAACTATAGCGTGGCTACGCCGGTAGATTGGCAAGACGGTGAAGATGTGGTGGTGTCTCCTGCTATTTCTACAGCAGACGCTCAAACGAAGTTTCCAAAAGGTGTCGTCGAAATTAAACCCTACCTGCGCATGACGCCGCAGCCTAACCGTTAGACAACCACCAAGAACCTTTTTCAGAAAGGCTCATAGGGCAGTTCACAGGACAACTGATTGACTAAAAGCGGTATAGTAACTCCAATACTTGCTTGGACTATGCCGCTTCAGCCCTACTTTTCAGGATTTGACCCGCTCCCCTTTGAGATCAGGCTCAAATTGATGCCAGAGGCGGGACCACAGCATCTGCAACCCAACAATGGTTCAGATGCTGTGGTTATTTGTTTGCATGGATTTACCGGGATACCCTATGAGGTTGGATCAGCCGTAAACGCGATCGCAAATCATGACCTCACCGCAGTCGCCCCCTTGCTACCCGACCATGGCTATCGAGAGCGCTCAGAGCAAGCACAATAATTTTCCCAAATCACCCCAGATGGGATGTTCATCGCTGCTCGTCGGGAGATAGCCCAGGCCCAGCAGAACTATGGCCATGTGGGCATGTTTGAGTTGTGGGTGACTTTTTTCAGCGCAAGCTGTCGAGCTGCTAAGAATGGCTCGACAGCTTGCGCTGATTAGTCTTTCAGCTGTGTGGCACCCTGATGAGATCAGCCTAACAACACATCGGGAAGAACTCGGGAAGATACAGGCTGTCGGAGACAGCAACAATAATAGTACCCGTTAGGGTAATGTCAAATAGAGGCCCCATCCATCAGGTTTGAGAAATAATCGACATATCGTCAACTTCAGGTTTATTTTTAGCCCACTATACGTAGAAAAATTTTCTATGCGCAGACTATGGCGCGTTCCCTCCGAATTTCTTCCGATCATCTGGCCAGGGTCAATTTGGCCCTCAAACGACGCGGTTATCCCAGCCAGAAGACCTTTGCTGCAGATGTGGGGCCTTCTCTCTCAACGGTTAAGAAATTTTTGAAGGGAGAACCAATTGACTATGAGAATTTTCGAGAACTGTGCGATCGCCTGGAACTCGATTGGCAAACCCTTGTCCACACAGAGATCGATCAAACTTCCGTCTCAATTGCTCAAGGACATGAGCTAGCAGCGTTTAACGTAGGCATTCCAGTTCCCCACCCGGCTTGCTTTTTTGGCCGTACCCGAGAAATTAGCCGATGCTTTAGCTTACTCAAACGGCTTCCTTTACAAAATATCGCAATTATTGGCCAGCGCCGCAGTGGTAAAACGTCTATTCTCAAGCATTTAGCTACCCTTACCACCGTCCCCTCCGATCAGCTCAGGCCCCGACAGCGATCAGACTGGCTACCTCATCCAGAGACCTATCAATGGATTTTTGTAGATTTTCAGGATGCTCGATTTGTCACCCGAGAGGGTATCCTGCAATATTTATTAAACGCCTTGGGGATAGCCACTGATGCCCCGTGCGATCTGGCTAGCTTTATGGAGTTAGTCAGTGGCCACCTCAGACATCCCACCATCATCCTGTTAGATGAAATTGGGGTCGGTTTACAACGCTGCCCGGAGCTAGATGACACGTTTTGGGAAAGCCTACGGTCTTTAGCCACTAATCAAACCAATGGAAATCTCGCCTTTATCCTCGCCAGCCATGAGGCCCCCATGCAGCTGGCCTCTCACACAGGCCACAGTTCGCCGTTTTTTAATATCTTTGGCTACACCACCACGTTAGGACCGCTGAGTGACGACGAGGCCCGAGGGTTGATTGCCAGTTCACCGATGCCGTTTTCTCCCGGCGACACCGATTGGATTTTAAACCACAGTGGGGGCTGGCCGCTTTTGCTCCAAATTCTTTGCACAAACCGACTCATGGCCTTAGAAAGTCACGACAGTGACAATGTTTGGCAAATCGAGAGCTTGCAACAGATAGTGCCTTTTCAATATCTGTTGGGATGATGGAGGATTTTTGCAAGTGACCCCTGTGTCCCCCCCTTTACCCATAAAAACAACGCCTTCCCACGCTCCAAAACGGCCCCAAAATTTGTGGCTAAGGGCCCTACAGCTGTGGGTGTGGTTGTTGCTACAGCCATCAGCCTGGCACAGCTACATCGCCCAGATTGATGTTCGCTTGAGGCCCAATTTTTGCCTGGCTGAGCTACGCCCTCAACAGCGACGTCACCCCAAGCTGCGGCGGTTGATACTTTTGGAATATGGAATTTTACCGATCTTAGTCAGTTGGGGAGTGGGTTTAGCCCTCTGGGGACTCGGCCAACCTCGACAAGATATTGCGTTTGGCATGTGTGTGGGCTTAGCCGCCAGTCTGGGGACAGCCCTCGTCGGGAGTGCGGTGGTTAGTGTGGCGGCTAGCTGGATGGCAAGTGCTATAGGAGGGCTGATTGGGGGACTGATTTTTGGCCTGTTGGGGGCTGATAGCTTGATTGCATTTAGCAGTGGCTATGGGGCCAATAACCCTGGTTTGAAGACACTGGTCGAGGCCATTTTGCCACCGATTGTGATGGCCAGTTTCCCAAACGGTACAGCCTCTGGGATTGCGCTAAGTGTTGCCAAATCTAACAACAGTTATGTTCTGGGACAGAAACTAGGGGGCATTGTCCTCGGGGTAGTGGGCAGCGCGCTTACCCTTGGTGTTTGGGGTAGCTCAGCCAGATATGTGGTCGATCACTGGTTGACCAGTCAGCAAGGGCTTGGGACTGATAGGGGGGGGCAACTGATCTTAGGCATTTTGCTTGGTGGGTTGTTTGGCCTATTGGTGAGTTGTTATACCCATCGTTGGCGACGGGATATGGCGCTGAGTCTGATTGCGGGTGGCGGTTTCGCTTATCTAGCCGGGTTTGCTTACAACACCCCTAATGCGATTGTACGAGGGCTGGCGATTGGGGGCAGCAACGCCATGCTGCTCGCAGTTTTGTTTGCCCTGGCGTATAACCTGGCGGCCTCTATCGCAGGGGTGCAATCGGGTGCGATCGCAGGCGTCCTCGGCAGCAGCAGCATTCATACCCTGTTTATCAGTGTCACCACCGGCTATCCCCTCTGGCCTACCCTATTGTTGAGTCTGGCCTGCACGACGGTGGGGCTTACCCTGCCCCTATGGTTACCCCTCTGTCTGTATCCGTTTGAGCTGGTATGGCATCTCTTGCTCTATCGCTTAGATAGGCGATCAGAGCATTATCGCCGCCCACTACGATGGCACGCAGCCTTTTGGGATGAGCGACAACGCTTACCGTTCTTGGGCCTCGATCAGTATCTGGTGAAAACTATAAATCGGGCTCCTTTGGATGGGCAGGCGGCGATGGACCTTTTAACTACGGGCCATCAGCGCTGGGCCGTGCGCAACGCCCAGATTGAGTTAGATGCTCAACAACTGGAACGGTGTATGGATGTGGGTGCGATCGCAACCCTCCATCGGCAGCTCACCCTGGGCGATTTAGAAAACCCCACCACGCCGCTATTGCTCAGTTTCAGGCGGCTAAGTGAAGATGTCCAGGCGGCCCTAAATCAATCCAGTCTGTACAATCAGCGCCTGATGCTCAGCACCGTTGTTGACCATCTCGAAGGCCATTTACGAGAGCTTATTCGCAGTCGCTATCCCTATGCCCCACGCTTTCGACCCATTCTTCAAAGCTGGCGGCATATTATTTGTCAGCATCAACAGTTACTCGTCCAAAAAGCTGAACTCAGCCAAGAAATTGAGTCTCCTTACATTGTTGGAATTCCGTTAACTCAGCAGCAAGACATCTTTGTGGGGCGTCAAGACATCAGTGCCCAAATTGAGCGACTCTTAAAAGAAAAACGCTACTCATCTTTACTGCTCTATGGCCAGCGGCGCATGGGCAAGACGTCTTTACTGAACAATCTAGGGCGACTCCTGCCAAACCATATTGTGCCGTTGTTTATTGATCTCCAGGGGCCTGCCTCCAAGGCTCGCAATCATCAGGGGTTCCTCTATAATCTCGCTCGGGGTATGGTTAACTCAGCCAAACAGTATCGCAATCTGACGTTGCCGCACCTGAGTAAAGAGGACCTGACGGCTGACCCATTTACCATCTTTGATGAATGGCTCGATCAGGTTGAAACGACCTTGGCCCCTAGGACAGTCCTGCTTGCCCTGGACGAGTTTGAAACGTTGGAGCAGGCGATGGTTGCCGGTCGCTTAGAAGAGGATACAGTTCTGGGGATGCTGCGCAACTTGATCCAACATCGTCCCCAGTTTAAAGTCCTCCTGGCAGGATCCCACACCTTAGAGGCGTTTCAATGCTGGTCAAGCTATCTGATTAATTTGCAGGTTATCCACATCAGCTATCTTAAAGAACCTGAGGCCCGTCGCTTGATTGAGCAGCCCGTCTGTAATTTCCCAGTGCGCTATGCCCCCCAGGCTACCGAGCGTATCTTGCAACTAACCCGGTGCCATCCGTTTCTCATTCAACTCCTATGCGCAGAAATTATTGCCTTAAAAAATGAACAACCCGGCCCATCCCGTCGCCAGGTCACCCAGGCTGATGTGGAGTCCGCGATTCCCCAGGCACTCAATAGTGGCAGCTTTTTCTTTGCCGATATAGAACATAATCAGCGTGGGCACTCAGAATTACTTCGGCAACTAGCCGCTAGTGAAGAAAAGTTTTATTCTCCGAAGCGGTCTGAGGAACTAACTTGGTTAGATCATCTAGTCAAGCAAGGGATTTTAGAGATTGTTACTGGACACTATCAATTTCAAGTTAAACTTATCCGTCATTGGTTTGCTCAGACAATACGATAATCCCAAAATTCATCTCGACAAGAAAAGAGTGAGATTAGAGAAGTCACCTTAAAGTCAGCCACAAGTCACTCCTTTGCTAACCCGTAACTCGACTGTTCAAAGACTTCAATGGAAGTATTCAACACCGAAAGCATTCAACAACGGTGTTCTAAGACAGTTATTTTACAGGAGTACACTAACATGGCAACTGCTAATCTTACCTCTCAACTGATTGATCCTAGTCTGGTTCATCCTAGTTTAATTGGCCCCTATTTCTCTACCGTAATTCCGTCTTTTAACTATGTTTTAGATGATCTAACAGACGGCAATCTCACCGATAACAACTACACGGGGGGCACCGCTCTCGATGACATTGTTTTTGGAGACGATGGGATTAATACCCTTGCTGGCCTGGGCGGTGACGACATCCTGGTCGGCGGCAGTAATATAAATACCTTTCAGGGAGGAACCGGCAATGATGAGCTAGATGGCTCCCTTGGGATTTTAGATACGGTTGAGGAAACGGGTGTCTTTAACTCGATGGTACTCTCCAACAGTCAGCTGGTTGTAGACGATGGCATCAATATTTACACCGATACCCTACTCGGCATCGAGCAAGCGGAACTCATTTCTGATTTCACAGGCGACGTTACCATTGACGCCTCTGCCTTTTCGGGGTTTACCCTGATTCGAGCAATTCAGACGGCTACAGGGACTATTAATGCGCTGCTCAGTGGCTCAGGGGGTAGCAATATCGTTGGCGGGGATGGTGATGATGATATCCAGGGCAGTGACGGGGTAGATATCCTCTATGGTGGCGCGGGTGAGGATACCCTTCAGGGCGGCGGCCAGGATGACATGCTCTTTGGAGGAGATGACAATGATAGCCTCCAAGGCGGAAATAGACATGATACCCTCTATGGTGAAGATGGTGATGATATCCTCCGAGGGGGAAACGGTGAAGATACCCTCTATGGTGGCGAGAATGCTGATACCCTCCGAGGGGGAAATGGGGACGACATTCTGAATGGGGGAAATGGGATTGATCGGGTGCTGGCTTCGGGTGATTTTGATTTTGAACTATCCGATACCATGCTCGAGATCACAAAATCTAGTGGGCTCGAGACAGACACGCTTGTCGATATTGAAACCGCTACGCTGACCGGGGGGGATAGTGCCAATGTGATTAATGCCGCTGCATTTACAATGGGTGCCACCATTCTCGAGGGCGAAGGCGGCAACGATACCATCACAGGTTCTGCGCAAGATGATGTGATTATCGGGGGTCTTGGAACAGATGTCTTAACCAGTGGTGGCGCGTTCGACAACGATATCTTTCTCTTTAATAGCTCTGGAGAGGGTATGGATATTATTGCAGACTTTGATGCAGTTGGCGGATTGTTCTTTAACATCCAAGACATGATTCAAGTCAGCGCCAGTGGGTTTGCGCCAACCGGTGGCGCAGCGGCCCTCAGTGTGGGCACTTTACCCGCAGCTCAGCTAGTTGATGACGTTGCCGTTCTAGGCAGCGCCGGTTTCAGATACAACGAAACCACGGGTTTACTCTCCTTCGACAGCGATGGAGGTACGGCAGCAACCGGCGTAACCGACATCGCTAGTTTGAGTAATACCCCAACCCTGGCTGCAATGGCTGGCAATATTGAAGTGATTTAGAGCCGTGATTTAGCCGATTTAGCAAAGGCTTGTTTGTTGCGATCGCATCCCATCGGTAGAGATAGGATGCGATCGCAACACTCATTTGGCTTCATACTCCTTTACAAAAACCGTTCGATCTGGCCTAACCTCGTAAGATAGCAGCAGCAACCCCTTAGTCAGCGTGTGTGATGAAAATTCTGCATGGCACCTGGATTCCCCAAGCAGAAGCAGCGTTTATTCAACCAGGACAGTTTTGTCTGTGGGTAGAAACCAGCGAGAAAAGGGCTCGTCGTCGTCAGGCGGGGCAATCCCATCCCCACCAGGTGCCCAAGGCGGCACTTGCGACCCTATTAGAGACTGAGCTGGGCATTAAACCCCAAACACACCGACAGCTTGGGGATGACATTGCCCCCCGACACTTTTTGCTCCCAACCGCTGCTAAAGAGCCCCTGCCCTCTCTGGAGCTATCGCGCTATCTGGAGCAAGATTTGCCTGAGGCCTTCGATTATCAATTTTGGGATATTGATTGCTACACTGTGCCCGCCGAGCGGGTGCTCAGCCTATTGAACGACCTGCACTTCATTGCGCTGTATAACCTGGCTGAGGTGCAGTTGGGGGTCGATCTATTGTTCTGGTATCACTATACCCAGGCGCTAAAACAGGTGATCCAGCGAGACCAATATATCCCTGCTATGCGTTACCGGGCGCTATCTGTCCCCCCTAAAAAGAGCCGCAGCAAGACTCAAAGTAAAACCACTTCTGCAAAAACAGCGTCAGGCCGGACTCGCAAAAGCAAAGCCAGCACGGCAGTCGCTAAAACCAGTGCTAAAACCAGTGCTAAAACCAGCAGCTTCGAGATATATCCAGCCTGGGATCTGATTGGAGAACGCTACGAAACTGATCTCAAAGCCTATGTAGATTACATGCCCCTGGCCTGCGCGGCTGGTTTTTCTATTCCCAGCAAAAAGTCTGAATTTCATGATCGAGAAAGCCTGCTGAGACATTTTTCTGAATGCTTTCTGACCGAGTT
>JBCBQD010000266.1:0-7761 GCA_039820425.1 Cyanobacteria bacterium J06635_1 | reverse complement strand
CCATCGGCAAGGGCACAGGGCTAGGGCTGTCGATGGGTTTTGTGGTGAAAAATGGATCAAATAACTGAGTTCGGATGTTTTCAGGAATCCCTGGCCCATTATCCTGAATGCGGATGATGACTTGATTATCCCGACTCTCAGTCAGAATTGTAACAGCGGGCTTTTCCGTCCTATCCGTCCAACCGCCTTCTGCAATATATTGATCCAGGGCATCTGCAGCGTTGCTGATTAAATTCATAAACACCTGATTGAGCTGACTGGCATAACACTCAACCAGGGGTAGGTCACCGTAGTCTTTAATGATTTGAATCTCGGGTCGGTGGGGTTGGGCTTTCAGGCGATGCTGCAAGATTAGCAGTGTGCTGTCGATGCCCTCGTGAATATCAACAGCCTCTTTCTCAGTGCTATCCAGGCGTGAAAAGTTACGCAGTGATAAGACAATTTGTTGAATGCGTTGGGTGCCGAGCTGGAATGACTGAAAGATTTTGCCCAGATCTTCTATCACATAGTCAAGATCTGTATCCTCAATATGTTCAGCGATCTCAGGTTCAGGGGTGGGGTAGTGTTGACTGTAGAGTTCCAGCAGTGTTGTCAGATCGCTGATATAGCCTTTGAGGTGAGAAATATTGCCGTGGATAAAATTGACAGGATTGTTAATTTCATGGGCAATGCCTGCCATCATCTGACCCAGGCTAGACATTTTCTCCGTCTGGACAAGCTGGGCTTGGGTCTGTTGGAGATCTTGGATGGCCGCTGCTAGCTGATGGGCTTTCTCCCGTTCATTGGCGGCACTTGCTTGGGCTCGGGCATAGAGTTGTGCCTGTTGAATGGCGACCCCCACTTGCCCGGCCAGGGCATTCAGCAAGTCTATCTCACTCTCTTTCCACTCACGTGGCCCTGAGCACTGGTGGACAATGAGCAATCCCCAGAGGGCATCCTGCACCAAAATCGGCACGATCAGATTCGCCTGCACGTCAAGATGCTTAAGAAAGTCTCGATGGCAATCCTCAAGATCTGATGTCTCAATGTTTGAAATGGCCTTAGCGCGTCCCTGGCAATACAACTCGGCGTACTGTTGAGGAAAACAGTTGTCCACCCCCATTTCTCCTAGAGTAGACTGCCAAGGATCAACAACTGACTCTACAACAACGCGTCCATGCCAGTTGTCATCAAAGCGATACATCAACGCCCGATCAACGTCGAAGAGCTGACGAACTTCATGGACAGTGGTTTGCTGAATGGTCTCTAATTTTAGAGATTTACGAATCTGGGTAGAGATTTGGTTGAGCAGTTCTTCCTGCTTCGCCAGTTTTCGAAAGGTTTTCTCAGATTGTTTCAGCAGATCTTCGGCGACCTTACGCTCGGTAATATCTTCGATGGTCCCTAGCAGGCCAATCACGTTGCCATCGGCGTCATGCAGGGGGAGTTTACTGGTCTCTCGCCAGCTCAGCCGTCCATCGGCCTGCCGTTGGGATTGTTTGATGCGCAGCATGGGTGTGTCAGTGCCCATCACCCGGCGATCGCACTCTAGATACCAGTCTTTTTGCTTCTGGGTCCAGGGGAGATCGTCGTCTGCGAGGCCCACCACTTTACTTGGATCGTTGATGCCAGCCATTTCAGCCCAGCGATGGTTGCAGCCCAGGTATACAGAGTTACGGTCTTTCCAAAAAATATACTGAGGAATATTGTCCAGGACAAGCTGCATAAATTCCGCAGTCTGATGGACTGGATGGCCTTCAGATCTGAGCGTGTCCTCAGTGTCTTTGCCTATCAAAACATCGTTATGAGCCTGGAAGACGGGGTTTGAAATCGCACGGTTCTGAACCGTTGATGCCTGAACCGTCGATGCCTGAATGGTCAGTGCCGGGTTGTTTGACCCCAGAGTTGTTGGCAAATCATCTAAGGAGGCTGTTTCTAGACCTGGCATCTCAACCCCCACTAAAATGTCTAGGCACGCTGCTGATTGAGCCTCATCTGCTATCCCGCTTCGCCGCTGCTCGCCCACCACTGGTGAGCTGGCGGGTCGAGCGATGCTCAGGATCTGGCAAACCTGACCGTGTTTATCGGTGAGGGGGGTATAAGTTGTTTCATAGAGCTGCAACCCCTCTGCTGTCGGGATAGGATGACATCGTCGTTCGCTGTGCCTTGTTTGCATGACAGCTGCGATCGCAGCCGCCACCTGCTGCCAATAGGTTCGCCATGCTTCGGGTTGCTGAGTGTGTGCTGCTCGCTCTGCCAGATCAGCATTCGTTTTCCCCAGTAGCACTTCGGCGGGGCACTGGAGGACTTCAGCCAAAGCCGGGCTCACAGCACAGTAGCTGCGATCGCGCCCATGGCAGGCCATGATTTCCAAAGAGTGCTCAACTAACTGCTGTAATCCGTCAGCTGGCAGCGAGGTTGATGGCGCGTTGACGACATTCATATGCGTATTGGAAGGACGAGCAGGATAGCGATACTCTTTCCAAAATGCCCAGTTCAGTTGTTAAACTTTGCATAGACAGCTTCAGGGAACTGCGCAAAGATTATCTAAAATCTACCCACGTATATCTGGAATCTACCCACGTATATCTGGCCTATGGTTTCTATTGAAGTGATTTAGGCTTCATGATGTGCTTGAAAACTTAAAATCATTTTCACAGCGATTTTTCTTTTTATTTTCGTAACTAGGACATTGCCCCCATGGTGTTTAAACCTAAAGAACTACGGCTGCTCCGCCGTCGAGACTTTTTACGCGGTACAGCCGGCTTTGGAGCCGCCCTTGCCCTGACCAAGCTGACAGGCTGTAACGCCCCGGAAGCGACCCAAGCTACCGGTGACGCAGGTACAGGAAGTACAGGTCAGCCGATCAAACTGGGATTGGTGGCGGCGATTACCGGACCATCAGCCCTCTCTGGGGAATCGATTACCCGAGGGCTGGAGGTGGCCATTGATGAAATCAACGCCAACGGCGGGGTGATGGGCGGTCGCCCCATTGAGCTAGTCATTCGAGATGATGAGTCTACCCCGGCCAAGGGGGTTGCTGCGGTTCGGGAGCTGATTGAGCGAGAACAGGTCGCCGCCATTTTTGGGGGGCTTGATTCTCCGGTTTCCCTGGCGATGTTGCCGGTTATTCACGAGTTAGAGACCCCCTATATGGGCGTTTGGGCTGCGGCCACCGGTATCACCCGTAACGATTTTGAGCCCAACTATGCGTTTCGGGTCTCAGCCAATGACAACATTGTGGATAATTTCTTGACGCGCTATGCCAGCGAGGAAAACGGGGCAACCAAGGTTGGTCTGGTGTTGATTAATAATCCCTGGGGGGAATCTAACCAGAAGGGCTTTGAGCAGTGGGCACCGGAGCACAATCTCGAAATTGTGGGGACTGAGAAATTTAATGATGGCGATACCGACATTTCGGCTCAACTTAGCCGACTGCGGGATGGTGGGGCTGAAACCTTGCTGCTGGTAGCCAATGCCGCACCTGGGGCGCAAATGATGAAATCTCTGTCACGGCTCAATTGGGATGTGCCGGTGATCTCCCACTGGGGGATTTCGGGGGGGCGCTTCCCAGAATTGGCGGGTGAGGCATCCGGAAAAGTGACCTTTATTCAGACCTATAGCTTTTTTGGTGAGCAAAGCCCCGTGGGTGAGCGGGTGCTGGCGGCGCTAAAAGACAAGTACGGGTTAGCAGGGCCTGAGGAGATTTTGGCCCCGGTGGGTACTGCGAATGCCTACGATGCCATGCATTTGGTGGCGCTGGCTCTAGAGACCGCTGGGGATACTGATGGCCCTACATTGCGGGAGGCGTTTTACAATCTGCCCGCCTATGAGGGCCTGATTAAGACCTATGACCCGGCCTTTACAGCCGATAACCATGATGCTTTAGGTGCATTTGACTACATTCTGGTGCAGTGGGACGGTAATAAGATTGTGCCGCTGGCTTCTTAAGCCCCTTTATAGAGAACGTTTATGTGGCCCCAGTTAATTCTCTCTGGCATGGCAATCGGCAGTATGTATGGCCTGGTTGCCCTGGGCTTTCAAATTACCTATGCCGTGTCAAACACCATGAATTTCTCCCAGGGGGCCTTTGTCATGGTGGGGGCGGTGCTGTGCTACAGCTTGAATATCACCTGGGGGCTGAGTGCGATCGCAGCGGTCCCCCTGACGCTGATCATCTGTGCTGGGCTGGGGTTTCTGGTCGAGCGTTGGATCGTTCGTCCCTTTGCCCGCAACGGCTCTCAATCCTGGCTGCTGAGTACCATTGCCCTGGGCATCATTGCCGAAAACCTGGCCATGGTGACCTTTGGCAAAGAGGTGCGTGGGTATCCCTCACCACTGGCTGAGGTGCCCGTGTCAATCTTAGGCTTTGGGGTGTTTCCCATGGAGTTGCTGATTCCGGTGGTGGGGCTGGCGACGGCAATTGCCCTACGCATCCTGTTCACGCGCACCCTGCTGGGTAAAGCCTTTCAGGCGGTGAGTGAGAACCCGGATACGGCCCGGCTGATGGGGGTGCCCGTGGCGTGGCTGATTGCCCTGTCTTTTGGCCTATCTACCGGGCTGGCAGGGTTAGCGGGGATGCTGATTGCCCCGATTGCCAATGTGTCGGCCACGATGGGGACACTGCTCGGGCTCAAAGCCTTTGCCACGGCGATTATTGGCGGGTTAGGCAATCCCTGGGGGGTGGTCGTCGCCGGGGTTGTCTACGGCATTGTCGAATCGCTGGCGGCGGGCATCTTTGGCGGCAGCTATCGAGAGATTATCGGGTTTGCTGTGGTGATTTTAGTCCTGGCGCTGCGGCCCAATGGTTTATTTGGCCAGGCTCAGGTGAAGAAGGTATAGGCATGAAAATTCGGTTTGCCATTGGCATTGGCCTGTTTGCCGTCGCGATTGGTGCGACGCTGGCCGCGCCCAATACCTACTACCTGTTTGTGGTGGGGATGATCGGGGTGACGACCCTGGTGGCAGTCGGGCTGAATATTTTGGCAGGGCTGTCTGGGCAGATTTCCATTGGCCACGCTGGATTTTTTGCGATCGGGGCCTACACGGGTAGCTTGCTGATGCTCAGAGCCCAGTGGCACTTTGGGTTTGCACTGGTGCTGGCGGCGGTGGTGGCGGCAGGGATGGGGGCCGCGTTGGCGGCCCCTGCTTTGCGGGTAAGCGGCCCCTATCTGGCAATGGTCACCATTGCCTTTGGCATTATTGTTGAGCGCATTTTGATCGAGTGGGTGGGGCTCACCGGGGGGTTTGGCGGGCTTAGCAGCATCCCTAAACCGATGTTATTGGGGCTACAACCGGCCCTGCGGGATACGGTGTTGTTGGTAATCATCCTTGCCTTTTTGTCGGTGATTTCGTTTGCGTTGCTCAAGCGTCACCGCTGGGGGCGAGCTTTTCAGGCGGTGCGAGACGATGCGATCGCAGCCGCTGCCATGGGTTTAAATCCGCTCTATGTCAAGGTGATGGCCTTTGCTGTCTCAGCTGCCTTGACCGGTGTCGCGGGTATCTTTTTTGCGGCCATCGTTGGCTTTGTCAGCCCTGACAGTTTTACCTTCCATCGCTCTATTTTGTTTTTGTTGGTGATTATTTTGGGGGGCTTGGGCACGGCAGAGGGGGCCTTTGTCGGGGCGATTATCCTGGTTATCCTGCCAGAATTTCTCCATGATTTTGCCGACTATCAGCTGCTGGTGTTTGGCTCACTGCTGCTGCTGACCCTGCGGCTGGCCCCCAGCGGCGTCATGAGCCTGTTCAAACGCTGGCTCGATCACCCTGAACCCGTTTATCCTCTGCGGACACCCCTTGATCTGCCTGCCCGGGTGTCTCAGCACCGAACCCCTGCGGCCCTGACGGTGAAGCGGGCCTGTCTCCACTTTGGCGGCATTCGAGCGGTGGATCAAGTCAGCCTAACGGCTAACCCAGGCACGGTTACGGCGGTGATCGGCCCCAATGGGGCGGGTAAGACGACCCTGCTAAATTTGATCAGTGGGTTTTACCGGCCCCAGGCGGGCTCAATTTATTTGGGGCAGACCGACTTGACCCACCTCTCCAGTCGCCAAATCGCTGCCCTGGGGGTCAGTCGAACCTTTCAAGCCACACGCTTATTTAATGATCTGTCGGTGCTGGACAATTTACGGGTGGCCGATTCCGGGGGGCGATTGGGCTTTGTGCTGGGGGCCTTATTAGGGATAGGCTGCAGCCGCCAACCCGAGCCTTCTTTGCTGGAGGTGCTGGCGTTTGTGGGCTATCGGGGAGATGTTCATCAGACCGCAGCGGCGTTGTCCTTTGGCGATCGCCGTCTGGTCGAGATCGCTCGTGCCCTGGTGACCCGCCCCCAGGTCTTGTTGCTCGATGAACCGGCAGCGGGGCTCAGTAAAGAAGATAAGCTTGCCCTGGCCCAACTCATCCGACGAATTGCCAGCAGCGGCATCAAAGTGATCTTGATCGAGCACGATATGGAGCTGGTGATGGGCATTTCGGATGCGGTGCTGGTGATGGACAGCGGCGTTGCGATCGCATCAGGCACCCCCAGTCAGGTACAACAAGATCCAAAAGTCCTGGAGGCGTATTTAGGCACTTCAGCAGAAACAGCCCCAGCTGCGCCTAGGCAGATGCGCCATCAATCATCCCCACAAACACCGTTACTGACGGTGCAAAGTTTAGTCTCAGGCTATGGCACTTTACAGGTGCTACAACAACTCTCTTTGGAGGTCAATCAAGGGGAGTTAGTGGCCGTGATCGGGGCCAACGGGGCCGGTAAAAGCACCCTGCTGAAAAGCCTGGTAAATTTGTTGCCCCCCTGGTCAGGGCAGGTCCAGTTTTTGACGCGATCGCTGTCCGCTGTCCCGGCGCACCAAATGGCCCAAACAGGCATTGTCCTCATCCCCGAAGGTCGTCAGGTGTTTCGAGAGCTGAATGTGATTGACAACCTGCGGCTGGGGGCATTTCATCGCCGTGATGCTGAGATTGATAAAGATATCGAGCAGATGCTACGTCGGTTTCCTCGACTGAGACAACGTCAAACCCAAAAAGCCGGGCTGCTCTCCGGCGGTGAGCAACAGATGCTTGCGATCGCACGAGGGCTGATGGCTCGTCCCCAATTGTTGCTGTTAGACGAACCCTCTCTGGGGTTAGCGCCTCAGTTGGTCACGGGCCTCTACGCTACTCTGGCTGACCTGCGCAATGAGGGCATGACCATTTTATTGGTAGACCAGATGGCCAGTCTGGCGCTGGCGATCGCAGATCGGGCCTATCTGTTGGAAACAGGGAAAATTGTTCGCTCGGGGCCAGCTCAAGCGCTGCGAGACGATCCTGCGATCGCCGAAGTCTATCTGGGGGGTTAGGGGTCGGTGCAAAATAAAGTACTCGTAGAGGATGAGCGGGGGGGCAGAGGGGGCAGAGGGGGCAGAGGGAGCAGGGAAGGTGGGAGTTTTACTTGCAACCCCCTTGCTGTCAGTCAGCCTGAAGCAGCTGTAACGGATTGAGAGCGCTGTGCCAAGATAGAAGGCAAGTGCCCGGTATCTTTTATGTTCGAGCAAATTCAGGCTGCCGCTGACCGTTTGCAGGGCTATGCCCACCAGACCCCTGTGATGACCTCCCAAACCCTTGATCAACACCTGGGCGGGCAGGTCTTTTTGAAATGTGAGAATTTGCAAAAGGTGGGGGCGTTTAAGTTTCGCGGGGCGTTTAATGCGATCGCACAGCTCAATACTGCTGAGCGGGATCAGGGCGTCATCACCTACTCCTCTGGCAACCACGCCCAGGCGGTGGCACTGGTGGGGCGAATGT
>JBCBQD010000265.1:0-7772 GCA_039820425.1 Cyanobacteria bacterium J06635_1 | reverse complement strand
CAGCGGGGATAGCTCCAGTCAGGGTCACCTCCCGCGCATCTACCTCAATGTTACCGGCGTCGCCCTGCCCCCCCGTAAAGCTAACAATGGCCCCCGCATTCCTCAGCGCAATGCGATCGGCGACGATGCTAATGTTCCCACCATTCCCTACCCCAACCGGGGAGACAGATGACGTGATGGCTGAGCTACCGGGGATACCCTCAATGACAACAAACCCTTCAATCTCTATGCCATCCGCACGCACCCGCACATCCCCGGCATCTCCTTGCCCCAGAGTATTGGCCGTGACCTGTGCCCCCCCCGAGAGGCTTAGTGTGGTCGTCTCAATATCGACACTCCCTGCGCGCCCCGTGCCCCCGGAAGCAATCCCCGCTGAGACCAAAGCCCGGTTGGCCAATCGGATCTCGTCAGCGTTGATCTTAAGATTTCCCCCTATCCCGCCTACGGAGCCATGGTCTACCTGGGTAAATAAGCCACTCACAATAAACCCCTGGGCATCCGTGCCCGCTATCTCAACAACATTGACATTGACCGTCAAGTTACCGCTGCGCCCGGCCCCAAAGGAGCCGGTACCCACTTGAGCCCCGTCGGCGATGCTCAGCCGGGCGGCTTCAATCAAAAAATTTCCCCCATTCCCAGTTGAGCCAAGAGCGGCCTGGTTGATCAGCTGGGTCGGCAGAAAACTATTCGGAAAAGTCCCCACCGCGTCGATCTGATCGGCCCTAAGGAGAATATCTCCACTTTCTCCCGCACCGTAGGTGCTAGCCGAGATCAATCCGCCATTAGAGGCTTGCAGTCGCCCCGTTTGAATCACCAAGTCACTCCCGCGAGCCCCTGCCGTCGATCCGACATTTGCGTAGATACCCGTCACAAATACCCCATCGGGGGATAGGCCCCCCAGACGGATACCCTCAGTTGCCCGGACGGCCAGGGTCCCGCCAGGGAGCCCACCCAGAGTATCTGATAGAATGGCTGACCCATTGGTCATCTCCAGTCGTCGCCCCTGCAATTGCACATCGCCGCCGCCTGCCCCCGACGCATCCACAGAAGCCGCTAGCCCCATCTGGATATCTTGAAAAGAGGTGGCATTGCCATAGTCAAGGGCCAGCGCTGCGCCCAGGGGGCGTAGCGTCACCTCACCACTGCTGACGCTGCCCAAATCGATGCGCCCCCCCGGCGTAGTTAGATTGCCCCCTTGCAGTACGAGGTTGTTGCCCACCAGCGCCAGGGTCTGGTCTGCGCCCACCTGTAAGCCTGGCGCACGGGCTGTGCGAAAGGTCTCAAAGGTGGGGGGCGCTGCGCCTAAACGATGCCCGCCACCCAGCACGGTAATGGGCCCTGATGCTGAGGTGAGCTGCAACCCAACCGGGCGACTGATCGTCAGCTGTGGCACAGACGATGGGTCGGTGGCAGTCAACTGAGTGCCATCTAAAAACCGGAGTTGCTGTGCCGTGGTGCCCACAAAACTACCGCCGATATTCAGAGAGGCCCCTGGGCCAAACACAATCCCCCTCGGATTAATCAAAAACACATTCGCGGTGCCGTTGGCCCGAATCTCTCCGTCAAGGTCAGAAACAGCGCCCCCCGTCACCCGAGAGATAATATTTTGAAGATCGGCAGCTTGGTTAAAGTAGGCAGCCCCCCCGGTCGGGATCGAGAACTGCTCAAAACTGTGGAAAAGATTGTTGCCCGCGCGGTCACCCGCCTCGATGACAAAATTTAAATCATCGACCGTTGTCACCTCGGTCGAGAGCGTCCCATCCGGGCTAATCTGGCAGACTCCAGAGGAGGGCAGGGCGACCCACGCTAACAGCGCTGACAGTCTCAAGACGTGACCAAACAAGTGTTTTTGCATTGATGCGGTATGGATATGCTTCACAGCGCTTGATACTACCTTATCAGTACAAGCGCCATGTCAGTTTGACTATCAACCTTGACTGTCAATCTTGACTATCAACCGATCCTGACAAATCACCCCTTAATCTCTCCGTAGGAGCGCGCATTAAATAATTTGTTCTAATGAAGTCTCAACCAAAGGCTAGAGAAGTTTAGTCAAAGACACCGTCTGTTGCAACACCAAATCAGCTTGATTTAAATCAAGCTGATTTGGTGTCATCACCTTTGCTGAAGGAGGGTTCAAAGCCTAGGCGACCGATGACTCTGACAGGATAATGCTGCCATTGGCGCGGGTGATGCTGCCCGCCTGCTCTAGTTTTATCAAGGCTCTCGACAGGGTTTCGGGGGTAAAGCCGACTTCTTCCGCGATTTCTTTTAGGGGGCGATCCAGCGAGATAACGGTTTCACTATTGGCTTCGTTATTGGAAAAAGGGGCGATCCGACGCAGGTAGCGGAGCACCCGTTGATGAGATGTTTTAATATCCCTAAGTTCTATATTGGTTTCAAGGGTTTGAATTTTGCGGGCTAATCGGATCGCCAGGTCTTCGGACAAATCGGCATGGTTGCGCAGGGCCTTGAGCACGGTTTCCTTGGGATAAGCCAGGACGTGGCTGGGGGTTTTTGCGATCGCAGCCCCTGTGTAGCGCTCGGCAAACAGCGCGGTCTCGCCGAGCAGCGAACCGGGGCCTGCCACCTGCAAGATCGCCAGCTTGTCACCCAAGATAGGCCGGACTAGCTGGAGCCTGCCCGAGACGACAACAAACACAGATCGGGCCCGATCACCGGGGCGAAAGAGCCGCTGGTTGATCGCTAAATCATAGTGAGTCACGGTGTCTCGCAGGGCTGTAGGTAAACGATTTGGGGTTAAAAAATCCATAGATAAAAGCGTTCCTTGGGTGTCAGCGTCTCTGGCTAGTCAGAACATTAGGCAGACTGGGCATCTTTCCAAATTCCAACTGTTCTGAAACGACAGTTCCCTTATACGATGAGAAACCGTTAGCAGTCCTGAGACCCAAATAAGAAGCCTAAATCTGAGATTAAAGTTTCCTGAGATAATATTTTTTAAGCTGCAATTTTGATCTGCAACAGAGGCAAATCCAGTGTGGAATCTTCCCCCCAACCCATTGGGCCAGGCTGCCTCAGTCCGCTCCAGATCGTTTGTGATAGGATTTTTGGTAAAAAAAGCCCGTTAATAGCCGTGAAGCATTGTGAGGAAACTCGTGTTGAAGTGGACACGCCCTATTCTGATTACCCTGCTTGGTCAGCTGTTTGTCATCGGTGCACTGTTTGTCGTCGGTACACTGGGGGTGACAACCCCTGTGAGCGCAGACACCCTACTCCGCGACGATCCGCCCCCTAACACCCGTGGGCGCTCCGCTGGCTCACGGGGCTGCAGCTTGCAGACGACCGCAGCAGACATCCCAGCAGAGACCCAGGCAATGCCAGCAATTATTCTGTTGGCCCCCAGCGGTCTGGGTAAAACAATCTCAACGCGACCGGCCTTTGCCTGGTTTAACCGAGACAGCGGCGCAAATACACCCGCTGTCTTTCGCCTGTACGCCTATGATGATGTAGATCAAACCTACCAACGGCTGGTCGAAACCCAGAACGAAACCGCGCAGGCCGGGATTGTTGCCTTCTCTCTGCCAGAGGCAGCCGCTAGCCTTGAGGTTGGCCAGCGCTATCTCTGGCAGATTGAGCTAGTGTGCGATCGCAACCGGCCCTCCGGCAATCTCTTTGCCGAAGCCGAGTTTGAGGTGATCGCCCCCAGCCCGGCCCTGACCCAAACCCTGTCCACCGCCCCGAGCGACGCCGATAAAGCGACAATTTTCACCATTCAGGGGCTCTGGTATGACGCGCTAGGAATGACCCTCGCCCCCCACAGTCCAGCGGATGAGGCAATGAACACCCTGCGGGCCAGGCTCTTTCGCCAGGTCACCGTCACCGAAACTGAACAAACGCAGTTTGAAGAGAGTGCAGTGTACTGGGTCGAAGGTGAAGCGTGGAAGGTGGAGGGTGGAGGGTAGAGCGTGGAGGGTGGAGGGTGGAGGGTAGAGAGTGGAGAGTGGAGGGTGGAGGGTCGAAGCAAAAAGCCACCCACTACCCACTACCCACTACCCACTACCCACTACCCATTCCCCATTCCCCACTACCCATTCCCTATCAAAACCAACCCCGCCCAATAGCCGGGATGCTGGAAACGCCCCGTTTGGTTTGCCAACCATTCTTGCTGGGTGAGCTGTAGTGCTGCGCTGCGGCTCACCCCGTCGCGCAGATGTTGATAAAAACGGACAATCAGCTCTGCGGTGGCCAGATCTTCTACCCGCCAAAGTGAGGCAACCGTGCTCTTGACACCTGCCTGGACCGCTACTCCAGCCAAACCCAAGGCATCTCGTTCACTGCCGACGGCGGTCTCACAGGCCGTCAAGGTCAGTAGCTGCAAGGGGGGCCGGTCTGGCCCCATCTGTTGAATCAAGCGATAGAGTTCGTTCATCTGTAGGGGGCGATTGTAGCGCCTGCCCGCCTCCGCAACGGTCTCCCCGGTCACCAGGAAAGTCTCACTGGAGTCATAGCCAAACTGGGCATGGGTCGCCAGGTGTAACACTGACGCAGATCCCTCCGTTAGGCCTGCTTGCAGCTGCTGCTGGGTAAAGGATTCATTCAAAAGACCAATACTCCCCGGCAGGGTGGTTGCAATCTGGTTGATTTCTGTCTCAACCGCGATCAGGGGCGGAAACTGCTCCGTTGGGGTCACCTGGGCGGGGGTCGTCAGCCCAAACGCCAGGACCTGCAGGTCCTGGTCGGACACAGCTGGGTCGGGCGCTAGGGCAAAATTAGGGCTGTTCCGAATGGCGTAGGTTTGGACTAAAAAGGTCTCACCATTGTGCAGCGCCGCCATCGGGACACTCCGTAAAATACCGTCGTGGTTAAAGACGAGGGTGTCGATGTGTTGATCGGCCAACGCCGCCTCAAAGGGACGAATCATCCAATCATAGATTTGCTGAGCCGGGACCAAAAACGAATTGGTTCGATCGGCGCGCTGCTCTAGCCGATATCGAAAATCGTTCACCTGCTCCACCAGCGCTGCCTTGGTGATCGACACTTCGTGCAGGATGCCCTGGCGGGTCGGAGCGGGGGTCGGCAGGGTCAAAATCACCACCAGTCGATCCTCTAAAATCAAGCTGCTCAGCGTGGCTGTCGTGGGACTCGTCACCTGCGGCGATTCGGCCACCAGCGGTAAGTCGCATTCGTCGCCTAAATAGTTGCGCAACTCGGCCAGCCTGAGACCACTCAGGGTCGACAACGCTGCCACGAGGGTGCCCTGATCTGTCTGGGTCGCCTGGTCGAGCTGTAACTCCGTCAGCTGGCGATAGATCACCTCAACCGCATCGCGAAAATCCAGGCGCAGGTCGCGATTTGCGATCGCAATATCCCGCTGCATCTCCTGCAACGTCTCCACCGCCCGCTGGTATACCCCAATGGCTTCTGGGACATGCCCCTGGGCCTTGAGAATACGCCCCGCCTGCCATTCCCAGAGATATCGGCTTTCTGGCTGGGTGGCCAAAAATTGTGCCCGCTCGGTCAGCTGGAGGGCCGCACTGTAGTCATTGGCACACTCATAGAGATGGCCTAGCCCGCCCACCGCAAAAGATTCGGCCACCCCATCCTGAATCCGCTGGGAGACCCTCACAGCTTGCTGCAGCAAGGTCACTGCAGTCGTCTGCGTCGGAGAGCACTGGGCAAACGCTAGCGCGGTATTGGCCGACGATGCCGCTGGCGGGGCGGTGACTTGACCCACCAAATTTGCCAATCGAATGGTGCTGTAGGCTTTTTCACGGGTATCGGGCAAGGCCGCTAGCTGTTGACGAACCTCACTCAACAACGTCGCCACTGGCCCAGAGGACTCACCTGTTTTACGGTAGGTGGGCAAGATCAGATTGATCTGGGCCCTCACCTGATTGGCCCGATCTCCCTGTTGGCGGGCCAGCTCAAAATTCTTTGTGAAATTTTCGATGGCAGTTTGATCGTAGCGCTGGGCGGTTTGCTCAAATCGGGCGACGTCGTCTAAATCTTGGGCCTGACGGGCAAATTGAGCATAGCGAGCATTGCGCTGACTGAGGCTGGTATGGATGTTTCCCAGGGTGTGGGTCGCGGCCACGGTATAAGGGGTCTGGTGAATGGTTTCGGAGATCTCTAAGCTGCGCTCTAGGGCCTCAATGGCAGCGTCGTATTCTCCCTGCAAGTAATAGGTTTGGCCCAACACCCCCAGGGCCGCAGTCTGCCCCAGGGGATCGCCCTGCTGCAGCGCCAGCGCCAGCGATCCTTCTCCATTACAGGCCAGGAGCTGGGTTTCACCACAGAGGGCTGCGATCGCATTTTGGGGCTGACCCAAATCGCCATAGACCTGGGCTTGTTCAGTCAAAATCTGCCCGAGCTGACGTTCATCGCCAAGCTGGCCATAGTAGTCAGCCAGCTGCTCCAGAGACGCCATGGCCTCACTCATTTGCCCCAATTGGCGCTGGGCGCGAGCCAGGTATTTCAACACGTCTATTGACTGGGGCCGCTCTGCGGACAGCGGCTCAGCCGCCAGGCTCTGCTGCCATAGCTCAACGGCACCCAATACATCACCGCGATGATAGTGCTCAAGCCCCGCCTGCCCTAGTGGGGCGGGTTGCGCCCAGCCCACCTGGGTCAGGTTGCTGATTAGACAGAGGCAAAGGCTGAGCAAAAACCAGCCCATAAATTGCCGCCGCCAAGCCAGCCACTTTTGCCAAATAGGAGAGATTGATCGGGTCATAAAACATTAAAATGAACAACCACTGGCCAGCGCAAACCAAACAACTGCCTCAAATCATACTAAGGAGTTGACCCGTTTTAAGTTTTGAGTTTTAAATTAGGCGCACACCTTAAAACTGAGAATTCAAACTTGAGAACTTATCCTTGAGAACTTATCAGTCATAGGGAGCTATAACACGGCTATGAGCGCCTAAAGAGAACGCCTTTACCTTCCCAGGCTTTGGGGTTTCCAGTTTTGGAAAAATATCTTCTGAGCAACCTCGTGACGTACAGATTGTTTGAGCCCATCATGGGGATATGTCAAAGTGATATGTCAGAGGAAGGAACCATGCGACAGACTCACAGCATACCCTCTAAGCGATTTCGAGGCTATGTCTTAACCCATCAAGGGGTCGATAAACTCCACAATCAGCTGATAGAGCTTGAAAGACGCACCTGCATTCGACAAAATGCTCGCACCATTGCAGAGCGAGTCCAGCTCAGCGATATTCAAGGTATTCATCCCATGACTGTTCGCAGGATTTTGCGACAGCATCAAGGGGTCGACAAAGTCTCACTAGAGCGGGTTTTTCGAGCCCTTAATTTATTGTTAGATGTCGGTGACTACGCCCATGCCAGCCTATATACAAAGTCTCCTAAGTTTGTGTGTTGAGGCTTGGGGAGCATCCGGATTGTCTGCTCACTAGAATGATTGGTCGGTAGAAGGGTGGCATCTTCGAGGAACAAAAATAAATGCGCCTGGATATCCACCGGTCTGACTCAGCTCTCTCTCGATCGTAAGTACCTAAATTTGGGCCAAATAAGGGGCAGTATGCCCAGGCTAAATCGTTGAAAGTATTGCCAACCCAGGAAAAGTGATGGACTCTTGGAAGGACAAAACATAATCATCCAAGGATCCATCACAATGAATACTTTAGAGTCTACCCCCCCGTCTTGAGCGATGCCAACAAGCAGGAAAGCCACTATTCAGCTCGCAGCTTCCTGGCGGGTGTGGGTGCAAAACTGAATAGCCTAGATCTATTTGGTCCGATAGACGAGCAGGTGCAGATCCCTCAAAAGACCGTGAAGGATAGCCCCAC
>JBCBQD010000264.1:0-7786 GCA_039820425.1 Cyanobacteria bacterium J06635_1 | reverse complement strand
TTATTAACTATCGGAGATGATGCCGCAAAGATCTACCAAGTCAAGGTTAAAACTGATTCTAAGAGGGATGTTACATCCAGGAAAGTGCCGGGAAACTGGTGGGGCGAGAAATTCTTTTGCTTGAGGAATTTATCTCAAAAAGCAGTGAAGTCAGGAGTCAGAAGTCAGGAGTCAGAAGTCAGAAGTCAGGAGTCGGAATCCAGCCTGTTCCTAACTTCTGACTCCTAAGTTCTTATTTCATCCGAATTGTCCGATTGGCGTTGGGCTCCTGTTTGCATATATTGAACATATTGCCTGGGCACCCAATAGAGAAAAAGGAACCACCAGAAGGCAATCGCCAGACTGACGGGCACGGTAATCCAAAGGAGATGGAGTACTAGCCAGGATGCGGTGGGGATAGCAATGCCGGTCAGGATAATCGACCAGGGTTGACACCACCAGGGCTTGAGCTGCCAGAGGGACTGAGGGTTAGATGAATCAGTAGGCGGTGAATGGGGGGCTGCGTTAGGCATATATTCTAGTGTAACTGTCCCACAAACATAGTTGACTGAGCGCAGTCGAAGCCAATGATCTTAGCCAGCGCCGCCTTCGACTGCGCTTAGGGGATGCTTACCTTTTAATCGTGGATAACGTCTTTTAAGAAGTCGAGCAGCGAGTCGGGTTGGATATTTTCGAGGGCTTTGGTATCGACGATGTCGAATTTTGCGCCGAACTCCTGGAGGTTATCGTCGAGGGCGGTGAGGAAGCCTCGGGCGATAAAGTCATCACCGATTTGGACAAAGCCGATGCCGAGTTCTTCATCGCGGTCGAGCTGATGGCTGGCTTGCATGATTAGTTTGGCGATATTAGCGCGATCGCACGGCTCCCCATCTAACAACACCAAAATAATCTCACCATTGGGCTTGGTCTGCCCCACGGCTTTGCGCGCAAAATAGCCATCGAGGGCATCTTGTAACACCGGCTTTAGATACAGGCTAGTGGGCGGATAGTTCGCGGCAATCAGGGCTTGCAGCTTAAAGGACGTGACATGGGTGTATTTACGAAACGCTAGCGTTTGATCAGCTTGATCAGACGCTACGTAGAGTGTGATGCCGTCCGGGTCGAGGGCTTCACACTGCTTAGCCAGTTGTGAGATCGCCTGCTGGGCCTGCTGCCAACGTTCCTCAAAGCCAGGCGGCTTGCGCAGCGGCTCCGCAATGGTTTTGCCAAAAATAATGGTGTAGTCGCGACCCTTGAGCAAAGCTTGAGGTGACTCTGACGCTAGCGCTGGGCCCATGGTGGTTACCGGAAGAAATTACATGCTTACTAGGATGCCCGTGTTTACAGACAATCTTGCACTCGGGAAAGAAGAAGGGAAATGGGGAAGGTGAGGAAGAGGGGGAAGTTCTAACCTTCCTGACCTTCCTTAGCTTCCCCATCTGACCATAGCCAAAATCTAAAACCAAAACCAAAAACCCAGGTAAGAACGCCCCATAACTGGGCATTGATAAATAAAGACGCAACGCCCCGGAAGAGACTGAGACGATGCTGATGCTACTTTTTCAAGTGGGGGACAGTCGCTACGCGCTGGACTCAGCTCAAATCGAAAATATTATTCCGAAGATCGAGCTGGCTCCCCCAGCAGGACTCAACCAGCCAGACGCCAAGCACCTGGCTGGGCTATTTAACTACCAGGGACAACTTGTGCCGGTTTTAGACCTCGGCATCCTCCTACAAGGTCAACCCAGCCATCCCTCGTTAAGCACACGCATTGCCTTGACCCGCTGTGGCACAGACCAGGCTTTATTAGGATTGATGGCCCCTGGCATGACCGCCATGCTGCAAATCAATACGGTCGAACGAGCGACACCCACCTTGCCAACAAAAGCTTATCTGGGTGACATCCTGATGACCCAGCGTGGCTTAATCCAGTGCATTGAAATCGCTCAACTGCCCGGTCAGCAGCATTTTTAAATAGATCAGCGTCATCATTCGCGGAGGATTTCACAGGTCCGTCTCAGCTCCCTCATTACCCCAATACTGGGGGTTTTGAGTCCGGCTTGCGCCTGGTCTTGGAGGAATAATGAGAAAACATCGGCATCTGAGCAGTCATTGAGATCACCTAGAGATCACCTACTGGGCAGCAGAGAAGCACCATGGATAGTCAAGAAGCTAAGGCGCAGGTAGCCATTGAGTCGTTACTGGCTGGCAAGATAGGATTGCGAGCCGAATCAATGGGCTCAGGCACGATCGCACGGATCATCCAAAGCCGCTTGCGGGCTTGTGGGCTGACCCGCATGCATACCTACTGGGAACGGCTACAGCTGTCAGCTCAAGAAGTAGATGCCCTGATCGAAGCCGTGGTGGTACCCGAAACCTGCTTTTTTCGGACCCCTGAATCCTTCATCTTTTTGCAGGAGTATGTGCGCTCAGAGTGGCGACCGGCTAACCCCCGTGGCGTTTTACGCATTTTGAGTGTGCCTTGCTCGACCGGACAAGAACCTTACTCAATTGCGATCGCACTGCTAGAAGCCGGATTGACCCCTAATCAATTCGAAATTCAAGCGATTGACATTAGCCACCAGGCACTCACCCTGGCGAAACGCGCCCGTTACGACAGCTATTCATTTCGCACCCCTTATCCCTATAACCAACAGCGCTATTTTTACCCCCGCCGAGGTAACCAACAGCTCGACGCATCTATTCAGAAGCTGGTGCAGTTCAGGCAGGGAAATTTAATCGATCGACTGCTCCAGGATCCTCCTAGCCCCTACCACATCATCTTTTGCCGCAACCTGCTGATCTATCTCACCCCAACCGCACGCCATCAAACCATGACCCGGCTAGAACAATGGCTGAGCCCAACCGGGCTGCTCTTTTTGGGCCACGCCGAAACCCATCACGTCGATAAAAACAACTTCACCCCAGTCCAATATCCCCTGACATTTGCATTTCAGCGACAAACCACCCCAGCCACTTCGTCATCCCAGCAAAATTTTTACAAAAGTTCCCCTACCCAGACACCAGCTCAATCCCGATTAACCAATACACAGCCAGACCCAACCGCACCAACCCTCAAACAGCAGGCACAGTACCAGTGGCGACAGTACCAGTGGATTCATAAACCCTGGGCTAAAAAACAATATCAGCAGCCGTCCATATCACAGTCGGTAACAGCCGCATCCCCCAGAGGAGCAGGCGAAACACCTGCCCGACGAGAGATACCCCACTCCACACGCTCCCCTGCCCCCCGCATCCTCCCTCGGCCGCACCTTTCTTGCCCATCTCCCCCCTCCCTATCTCGTCAATCCTCCCTGACCACCGCCCGTGCCTTCGCCGATCGCGGCAACTTCCAAATCGCCGCCAGTCTCTGCACCGCTTACTTAGAGAAAAATCCCACCAGCGCCGACGCCTACCTGCTAAGAGGCGAAATTTATCAGGCTGAGGGCCAACCGGTCGCCGCCGAGACCTGCTTTCAAAGGGCAATTTATCTTGAACCTGACTGCTATGAAGCTCTGCTGCACCTGTGTTTGATTAAAGAGCAGCAGGGCAATCGAGCTGGGGCATCGGTGATTCGCGATCGCATCCAGCGCGTATCAGAAAGGAAATCTCAAATGTCTAAGCAATCCACATAACTTGATGAGACGCCTGCAGTTTTGGGCACTTTAGGTTGAGTTGGACAGCAGCCGCAAGCTCAGTGAAGAGTTGCATGCTACAGACCGCTCAACCATCCAGTTATTGACCCATGACCAAAGCTGCTAGCAATTTAGAAAAATCGCCCGCCCGTCATCTCAAAAAACTCTACGCCGCCACCATCGGCGTGGTTGCCATCATTACTTTTTCTGAGCAATTCCTCATTCAGAGATCCTTGCACAGCCAAAAAGAGAACACCCATGTGATTAATATTGCTGGGCGACAGCGGATGCTCAGCCAAAAAATCAGCAAAGCAGCTCTGGGCCTCAGAGAAAGTAAAACCCTTGCCGACCGGCGAGCGTATTTTCAAGAGCTGCAGGAGGCCACTGCCCTGTGGTCAAAATCCCATGAGGGTCTTCAAGCAGGAGACACAGAGCTTGATTTGACTGGTCAAAATAGTGACCAAGTTGCGAGCATGTATGCAGCGCTTGAGCCCCACTATCAAACTATGTTTGATGCAGCTCAAACCCTATTAGACGCAGGCATTTCCTCCGTAGACACTGACCAAGTCCAAGCTGCCCTGGAGACCTTACTGGACAACGAAGCCGATTTTCTCAAACAGATGAACGCTATCGTTTTTCAATACGACAGTGAGGCCCAGGGTCAAGCTGCTCGGTTAAACCTGATCCAGTTCATTTTGTTGGGCGGCATGCTAACGATGCTGCTACCGCTGTTTTTCCCGATTCAGACCATTACCTATAGAGTCAACGCCCTGATTCGCCGGATGCAGGAGTCAGGCATCCAGGTCACTGCCTCCACAACTCAGATTGCAGCCTCGGGCAAACAGCTCGAAGCCATGGTGACCGAACAGCTTGCCACCACCCAGGAAGTCAGCACCACCGCCCAAGAGATTGCCACCACCGCCACCGATCTAGCCGCCACGATGGAGCAAGTCGCGGGGCTAGCCCATGCCACCGCCCATGCCGCCACCGATGAGCAAGCCGCCCTCTACCGCATGGAAGAGACCCTGGGGCAGCTCGCTCAAGCTACCAGCTCAATCGCCTCAAAACTGGGCATCATCAGCGAGCGGGCCAACAATGTCAACACTGTGGTCACCACCATCACCAAGGTTGCCGACCAAACCAATTTACTCTCCCTCAACGCCGCCATCGAAGCCGAGAAAGCCGGAGAATATGGTACAGGCTTCTCAGTTGTCGCCCGTGAAATTCGCCGTTTGGCGGACCAGACCGCCGTTGCGACGCTGGAGATCGAAGGCATGGTCAAAGATATGCAGGCCGCCGTCGCCAACGGCGTGATGGAAATGGACAAATTTAGCCAGGATGTGGTGCTGGGGGTCGAAGATATTCGCAAAATCAACGACCAAACGGTACAGATGATCGAGCAGGTTCAGGGACTCACCCCCCGATTTGAGACGGTCAATCAAGGGGTTGACACCCAGGCCCAGAGCGCCCTACAAATCGGGGCTGCGATTCGGCAGCTCAGCGAAGCCGCGCAGCAAACTGCCCAGTCGATTCGCGATACCAACTATGCCCTGGAGCGATTGAATCAAACGGCGACGAGTTTACAAGGGTAGAGCGGTGGAGACGTCTTGACACAGTATCAGAAGAATCATGCAGCATCACTGTTGGCAACACATCGGCCTCTGGGGCGATCGCACCTGCCCAGATCTAGAAACCGTCATCCACTGTCACAGCTGCCCGGTCTATGCCCAGGCTGGCCGAAATTTGCTAGAACGCGCTGCCCCTAAAGACTATGCCCAAGACTGGGCAGACCAGCTCGCCCAGCCTCCGGAAGACATCCACAATGCTGAGCTGGCTCTGATGATCTTTCGGCTCGGCGTAGAATGGTTTGCCCTGCCAGCTACCCTCTTTCAACAAATTATTCTCCCGGTGCCCATCCATACCCTGCCCCACCGTAGCAATGAGATTTTGCAGGGGATTGTGAATGTAAACGGCTCAATTCGCCTGTGCGTTGCGCTACATCCGCTGCTCAACGTCGGCAATGGGCCAACGGTCGAGATGCCTACCCAGGCAACTGCATCCGCTGCCAGACATATGGCCGTCATTGCACAGGGGCAAGACACTTGGGTATTTTCAGTCGATCAGCTCATTGGCATTCAGCGATTTTCACTGGGGCAAATGCAGCCCTCACCCGCCGCCGCTAGCCGCTCCCCTCATGCTCATACCCAGGGCGTTTTTAGTTGGCAAGACACCCTGGTCAACTATCTCGATGAACAGACGTTGTTCAAAACCTTAAACGAGAGAACCTTGTAACCCTACATCGAGATCAGCGCACCCTCCTACCCTCTACCCTCTACCCTCTACCTCCCCCAGCCCATGACCAGCACCGCACAAGACTGGAGCAGCTTCTCCATGATCGATCTGTTTCGGATGGAAGCAGAGTCGCAGGTTGCGGTACTCAATGAGGGTCTGTTGAGACTGGAGCAGCAGCTACGCACCGCCCCCCTGGATCTGGCGGCGAACCCATCCCAGGCGAGTGATCTAGAAGGTCTGATGCGAGCTGCTCACTCCATAAAGGGGGCGGCTCGGATTGTTCAGATTGAGGCTGTAGTAGCGCTGGCCCACGAGTTAGAAGACTGTTTCGTCGCCGTGCAAACAGATCGGTTAACCCTCGCGGTCGAGCATATCGATGTCTTGCTCAAAGGGGTTGATGTGCTAGCCAGTATTTCTCAATTGGACGATGTGAGTTTATCGGGCTGGTTAGACGCGAACGGGGCCATGATTGTTGAGCAGACGCAGGCGATTGGTGCGATTCTCCCGCAGGGAGGCTGCGCCAACGCACAAGCGCTAATAGATCAGGCCGCAGCCCACCCCCCCAACGCGACGCCAGCACAGGCGATACAGGTCAATAGCCCAGATGATCGTGGGCATGCCCAGATAGACAACCCAACATCTGAGCCCAAAACACCCGTCTCTGAACCTGAAGTCTCTAAACCCGACAAAATCGGCGCAGTTGACCCCCTCGACAGCTCAACCTCCCACAGACCAATCCCTCACGAACTCCCCGATCAACGAGCCGTTCGCATTGGTGCTGACAACCTGAATCAGCTGATGGCCCTGGCGGGCGAAGCCATTATCGAGACGAAATGGCTAGACCCCTTTGCCAGTTCTCTCTGGCAGCTCAAACGGCAACACCAAAGCCTTAATCAGCTCCTCGACACCTTGCAAACCCACCTGACGACCGAGGCAGTCACCCCCAACCTTCTCGAGCAAATGGCTAAAGCCAGGCAGCAGTCGGGCAACTGCTATGCCCTCCTAAGTGAACGTTTAGACGATCTCGATCGCTTCTCTCGGCGCTTTAGCCATCTGTCAGAAAATCTGCACCGCGAAGTTATTGCCAGCCACATGCAGCCCTTTGCCGATGGGGTGCAGAGCTTTCCTCGCATGGTGCGGGATTTAGCCAAACAGCTCGGTAAGCAGGTCAACTTTGAGATCATTGGCCAGGCGACTCAGGTGGACCGCGACATTCTCAAAAAACTAGAGGCCCCGCTCACCCACATACTCTGCAATGCGCTCACCCACGGGCTTGAAACCCCAGCCGAGCGACAGGCCGCTGGCAAACCTGATACGGGAATGCTGCGCCTGGAGGCCACCCATCGGGCTGGGAGATTGCTGATTACCGTGGCAGATGACGGCTGTGGCATTGAGTTTGAGTCCCTGCGTCAGCGCATCGCTGACAGGCAACTGACTGACCCCGCCATGGCTGCCCAACTTAGTCAGGCAGAACTGCTAGAATTTCTGTTTTTACCCGGCTTTTCAACGGCGCAACAGGTGAATGAAATTGCCGGTCGCGGCGTCGGGCTCGACATTGCCAAAACCATGGTCCAGAAAGTAGGGGGTCTATTGCGGGACTTTTCGCACCCTGGTCATGGCATGACCTTTGAGTTTCAGCTACCGCTAACCCTATCGGTGGTGCGGGCACTGCTGGTGGAGATCGCAGTGGAAATTTACGCGATCGCACTGAGCCGGATCGATCAGGTATTAAAGGTTGAGTCAGGTGCGATCTCAACCGCCGAAAATCGCCCCTAGGTCATCATCGATGATCAATCCATTAGCCTGGTCAGGGCAAGTCAGGTCTTAGGCTTATCAGATCCAAGCCAGCCAGGGTCTCAGCCCCGCCCGGTGATTGTGCT
>JBCBQD010000263.1:0-7828 GCA_039820425.1 Cyanobacteria bacterium J06635_1 | reverse complement strand
TGGGCGTAGGGTTTGCATATCGAAAAGATGCGGCTTCTGTATGATCGATTCTTTGAAGTTTGAGATTGATAATCAGCTGCTCATCAAAAATCTCGGCAGCAGAGATATCGAAACCTTTGCTGGCTAGCCAGTCCAACAGTTCCTTCAGCGTGACTGAAACTGTCTGGCCCTGGGGTAACGTAAAAGAGAGTGCTTCTTTGGCCGCGTCTTTAAATTTCTGTTTAGCGGCGGCGGTGTCTCCCCGCGCCTTGAGGGCCTTAATCTCATCTAACAGATTGTCAGGTAGATCGGAGGAGGCCAGTGTAATCTCTTTGCCACCAATGACGAAGGTGACAGAAAACTTTGGAACAACACTTGACATATAACGCTAGAGACTTTGAAGCTAAGTTGATTTGGCTAAAAAAATGATGTGCAGTGTTTTGAGCTTGGGGTTTTCTAACCTTATGTTTTCTAACCTTTTGTGAATTTGCAAAGCGGCGATTGTATGTGCAAATCGTACTCAACTTTGCTGACAGAAAGAAGTGGGTTTATTTTATTTAATGTGAACTGTAACTTTAGCTTAAACACATAGGACAGGTGCGCACTTTGCTGCTACTCAAAATCACAAGTTTCGGATATCTCCTTGAGCCAGTTACTTGTCAGCCCTGAATTTACGGGTAAGACCGACGCGGGGACGCGGCGATGGGCTTCGATGTGAGAGCAGCCGAACGGGAGACGCGGCGACTTCATCTAGTGAGCGATCTCCGCGTCGCCGCGTCCTCCCTTCTCCGCGTTCTATCCAGTGTCGTGAGTGCAACCATGCCCAAAGGCTACAGGGTCAGGCGTCACTTACACTTTGCCCAGGGTTAGCTAAAATAAGCGGCATATTTGAGAGGGCACTGCGTGAAGCTGGGAGAATGGATCGGCCTGTTTTGCTTAATGGCCGCACTGTACGTCTTATGGTCGATTCGGCAGATTTTGCTGCTGGCCTTTACGGCGGTGGTGATTGCGATCGCACTCAATAGCCTGGTGCGACAGCTGCAAAAATTCGGCCTCAAGCGACGATACGCGGTGCCGATTGTCGTGACCAGCAGCTTTTTAGTGGTGGCACTTTTCTTTGTGGGCATTGTCCCCCCCTTTGCCGAGCAGTTTACCGTGCTGATTGAGCTGGTCATCAACGGTATCAGAGAGATTCCCGATCGACTCACCGTTTTAGAAGAGCAGCTGCCTGGTCAGCTCCGCCTGCCCGAGCTAGAGGAGTTTATAGAATGGGTCACGTCCCCTGATTCGGCTGTTATAGACGTTTTCAACAATTTCTTTTCCTTCTTTAACTCCTCCCTCAAGGTGCTGTTGCAGCTTTTGCTGGTCCTGATCTTGTCGCTGATGTTTTTGGGCAACCCCACAGCCTACCGCAGCGGCATGCTCAGGCTATGTCCCTCGTTTTACCGCAACCGTGCCGACAGTATTTTAGAAAATTGCGAAGTCGCCCTGTGTAACTGGCTGGCTGGCATTTTACTCAACTCAGTCTTTGTCTTTACCATGAGTTTTGTCGGGCTTTCACTGCTGGGCATCCGACTGGTGTTTGCCCACGCCCTGCTGGCAGGGATCCTCAACTTTATTCCAAATATTGGGCCGACCCTGAGCCTGATTTTCCCCGCGATGGTGGCGCTAATCTCCCCCGACCCCTGGAAAGTGATCGCGGTTATTATTCTCTATGTGATTATTCAGCAGGTCGAGAGCTATTGGCTCACCCCCACCGTGATGGCTCGCCAGGTGTCGCTGCTGCCCGCCTTTACCCTGATCGCCCAAATCTTCTTTGCAGCGGTCTTTGGTTTCTTAGGGCTGGTACTGGCCCTGCCCCTGGCGGTGGTGGCCAAAACCTGGCTCCAGGAGCTGGTCATTAAAGACATCCTCGACAGCTGGCAAGAAGGTCCCCGTTGGCTCAAGCCCATGATTACCCAGCTACCCGTGCCCCAACCTGCTGTCCTTGGCCCAGGTGATGAGCTAGTGGATAAAAGCATGTCTGAGGGAACTTCTGAGGAGGTTTAGTTTTGGGTACCCTAACCCCAACACCGTTCACCCTGCCCAGCCATGCCTTTTGCCGCAAGTGTTCGTCAGTTTCAGACTCTGGTGATGTCCTTTCACCCCGTGATCGTGATGGAAACGGTGGAAGAAGAACGCATCCAAAATCTGGTCAACAAAGCGACCGTCGATCTGCAACTACCGGTCTTTGAGTGGAGCATTGCCCAGGGGCTTTGTCGCCTTGAGGGCAATCGCCACAACCGCTGGCAAAATGAATATGCGCCCCCCGGTGCCAGCCGCCCTCAAATGCTGGAAGACACCGCCGACCCCTTGGATGTGCTGCGCCACATACAGCAAATCAGCTACCGCGGAATCTACTGGCTCAAGGATTTTTCGACCCACCTGGATGACGTGGTGGTCAACCGCCTGTTTCGAGAGGTTGCCCATCAGTTTGCCTATAATCAATCGACGCTGGTAGTCACGGGGGAGCAGGTATCTCTCCCTCGGGAAGTGGCCCACGAGGCCGTTTATTTCGACATTCCCCTTCCCGATCGCGATGAGCTGCAAGGGGCGATTTCCCAGGCGATCCAATCTCTTAAAGGACGAGTCAAGATCCGCATCACCCCTGAGGAGCTACAGGGGCTAGTACGCACCGCCCAGGGCATGACCCTCAAGCAAACTAAAAAAGCGATCGCATTTGCTGCCCTCGAAGACGGCCAGCTTACCGCCAGCGACATCGACCGTGTCCTCGAGCGCAAAACCCAGATTATCCATGAAACCGGCCTGCTCGACTACATGCCCCTGGAGAAAAATACCGCTCAGCTGGGCGGGTTTGATCATCTCAAGCAGTGGCTAGCGCGGGCTCGGGTGGGCTTTAGCGAACAGGCCCGCAACTTTAACCTGACCCCACCCAAGGGCATCTTGATTGTGGGCATTCAAGGCTGCGGCAAGTCCCTGGCCGCCAAGACAATTGCCCGCGAGTGGGCCATGCCGCTGCTCAAACTCGACGCCGGTCGCCTTTACGACAAATACGTCGGCGAGTCTGAGAAAAACTTTCGTCAGGCGGTCTCTTTGGCCGAAAAAATGGCCCCCGCCGTCCTCTGGATTGACGAAATCGAAAAAAGCATTGGTAATAGCCAGGGCGACGCCGATGGCGGCCTGAGTCGTCGGCTATTTGGCTCATTTTTAACCTGGCTACAAGAAAAATCCCACGAAGTCTTTGTCGTCGCCACCGCTAACGATCTCTCCCAAATCCCGCCAGAGCTGCTGCGCAAAGGCCGCTTTGATGAAATATTTTTTGTAGATCTACCCGACGCCCAGGACCGCGCCGCCATCTTTCAAATCCATCTATTGCGACACAAGCAAGACCCTGCCCGCTTTGACCTGCGGCAGCTGATACAGGCCACCGACGGGTTTAGCGGGGCCGAGATTGAGCAGGTGATCATCACCAGTCTCTACCAGGCCATCTACGAACGCCGTCCGGTGAATACTGAGCTGCTGGTCGCAGCCAGTAAAGCAACCGTCCCCCTTTCGGTTTCTCGGCGGGAAGATATTCACTATCTGCGTAGTGTGGCCCAGGAGCGGTTTGTGAGGGTTAAGTAGTCAAAGTTCGGTCTCTTCTAAGATCTCTTGAACCAGCAAATCGCAGGCAGCTTCAATGATTCTGAGACATTCTCGATATTCAAATAAATCGTCGCCACTGGGAGACTCAATGTCATGTATTGGGTGCCCTACATAGGCCTGAAATGTATAAATCTTATCGGCAATATTGGGCTCCTGGCTAATCAGCAAAAACTTCTGGTTGCGGGTCATGGTTAATATTAAATCCGCCCAGTTTAAAGCGTTTCCAGACACTATTTTAGCTGTGTGATTTAGCTGGATAGCCTGCTCTTGCAAAACCATTTCCGTTTTGGCATCAATCGAATCCCCTTCGGTGGCAGAAATGCCAGCAGATTGTAATAATACGCCACTATTGCTTAGCTTTGATTGCAAGACTGCTACGGCCATCGGACCGCGGCAAATATCGCGATCGCAGATGAATAAGATATTCATATCTATATAGTGCGGATGGCTTACTGCCAGCGTACCACCTCAAGAATCAAGGACTAGACGTAAAGCCAGTACTAACCAACTATTCTTTACATTCCCTGTTAATCTAATCATATAAATGTCATGGAAATATAGCTTTTAGGATATTTTCTAAATCTATGTCTAGGAGCCTGTATATCTGAAAATCAGTGACCCCAAAAAGGCTTAATTTAGGTTAAATAAAGGTTAATCAATGGGTAATAAAAGGTTAAGTCAATTGGCGTTCAACTTAAGCCGAAAAATTCAGTTAGGGTAAGGATTCAGGAGCCAGGCGTCAGGGGAGGGCTAAATTCTGGCTCCTGGCTTCTGACTACTATCCTTGGGGAGTTTTCTGGCTTCAAGTTGATAGCCAACCGCTCTATTGAAGCAATCAGATAGGACATTATCCCCTATCTGATTTAATCTTTTTATATTGAAGGCTTGCCCAAAAAATGAGCCTATAAATCACTATGGCTGCCATCACAAAAGGGCTGATCTTTTGTATGTTTACACAGACAAAGTGCCACCTTCTTTTTCGCCTCGACGGTAAACTTAACCGGGGTAAAATCAGTGCCGCTATGGCTGCCATCACAAAAGGGCTGCTTGGCTGATTGACCACAGCTGCACCACCAGTAATCACCGGCTTCTAGCTCTAGAACAGTTGGCTTTGTATCTGCAACGGTAGGTTCACTCATGGGAAAGTCTCCTTGGAGGGTAATAACTTGGGGGATAATAACTTGGAAAGAAAGGCTCCCTCGAGATGGAAGCTATTTGAGGGGTAGAGGGTGGAGGGTAGAGAGTAGAGGGTGAAGAGACTCGGGAGAAGTTTTTGACACACTGCCGAAGTCAAGCGGTAGAAGAGTTGCCTCTGGTTATACCCACTACCCACTACCCACTACCCACTACCCACTACTTAACTCCCTCACGCTGCCATATCAAACACCAGCACCTCCGCATCATCAGATGCACCCGCCAGTGTAATTTGGGCTTCATCAATGACCGAAGCGCCATCGCCTGCGGTGAGGGGTTGGTTGTTGAGTTTGACCGCTCCTCGGGCGACTTGTACCCAAACAGCTCGGCCTTCGGCAACCTTGTGGGTCACAGTGTCGCTGGGTGCGATCGCAGCTGCATATAGATCCACATCCTGGTGAATGGTGACAGAGCCCTCGCGACCGTCGCGGGAGCCTACCAAGCGCAGCTGACCTTGCTTATCAGCCTGGGTAAAGTGAGTTTGCTCATAGCTTGGCTTGAGCCCCCGCTCGTCTGGCATGATCCAGATTTGCAAGAAATGCACCGGGTCAGCGTTAGAGGCATTGTACTCGCTGTGCATAATACCGGTGCCCGCCGACATTCTCTGCACATCACCGGGGCGGATCACAGAGCCCGTACCCAGACTGTCTTTGTGCTCCAGGCCGCCGTCCAACACGTAGGAGATTATCTCCATATCACGATGGCCGTGGGTCGAGAACCCTTGACCAGGAGCGACTTTATCTTCGTTGATGACCCGCAGGTTAGCAAAGCCCATATGCTCAGGGTCATAGTAATTGCCAAATGAGAAGCTATGGCGGCTATCTAACCAACCAAAGTTAGCAGCACCGCGATCTTGGGCAGGACGAAGGGTAATCATGAGAGACCTCCATAGGGGGAAGTTTTGAGTGTTGAGTTGGAACTCATCTTTAGACTGGACGATCACAAACGAGTCATTGTCTTAAGTGATGTGAGCCCTCGTTTGCTGACACTTCCTATTATGGATTAACCTAAAATAAAAGACAATAGGATATTTAATTGACATATTGTTTCCATTTTGATGACAATAAGTTTGAAGAAGACAGGGAGTAGGAGATAGGAGGAATTTTTGAGTTTTGAGTTTTAAGTTCAATTCAAAATTCGAAATGCCCTCCTCTTCGAGACTGCCAAAGACAAACGGGAAGCCGCTCAGGCGTCTACAAAATTCAAACCATCACCCCCATCACCCCCATCACCCCCATCACCCACTACCCATCACCTACCACCCACCACCCACTGCCCACCACCTCTCTCCCCATGGACAAATTCGAAAGCATCCGCGCCTTCATCCAGGTCGTCAAATCCGGTGGTTTTGCCGCAGCCGGTCGAGATATGGACATCTCCCGCTCGGCGGTGAATAAGCTGGTGATTAATCTTGAGAACAAGTTAGGGGTGCAGCTGTTGCATCGCAGTACCCGACGTGTCACCCCTACCGAGACAGGGTTGGCCTTTTATGAGCGGAGTCTGCAAATCCTCGCTGATTTAGAAGAAGCTGAGCGGGCGGTTACCCAACTGCACCAAGCGCCCTGTGGGCTTTTGAAAATCAATGCGCCGATGACCTTTGGCACCCACCATGTGGCTCCGGTGGTGGCCGAGTTCATGCGGCAATATCCCGATTTGCAGGTGCAGCTTACCTTAGAAGATCGCTTTATTGACCCGATCGCCGAGGGCTATGACCTGGTGGTGCGGATTGCGGAGCCTGCCGACTATGCCAGTCTGATTGCCCATCCGTTAACAAGGGTTGATCGGGTGATCTGCGCAGCCCCTGATTATTTAGCCCAGTACGGGACCCCGTCCCACCCCAGTCAGCTTAAGCAGCACGCCTGTCTGCACTATGGATACCTGTCTACGGGCAATAGTTGGAAACTCAAAGACACCCAAGGCGAGGACTTGAGTGTTCCAATCCGGAGTGTGCTGTGCTCTAACAATGGTGAAGTGTTGCAAAAAGCTGCGATCGCAAGTCTAGGCATCACGTTGTTACCCATTTTCATCGTTGAAGACGCCCTCAAAGCAAAGCAGCTGCAGTGCATCTTGTCTGAGTTTCAACCGGCTGCCCTCTCAGTCTGTGCGGTGTACCCGATTAATCGCCACCTGTCAGCCAAGGTACTCTTGCTGCGAGAGTTTTTAGAAGAGAAATTTCGAGATGCCGCGTGGATGTTTTAACTCCCTAAACATCCTTACAGCATGTGTCAATTACGACAGTTGCCCAGGGCAGTGGCTATGCTGGATATAGAGAGCCATGATGGTTACATGACAGAGAGCTAGCAACCGGGATTCGTCGATACCAAGAACAGCAGAAAATTAACAACAGTGTGCTGCGATCGCTCGAGCTTAAGGCAACCTATCTCAGCAAGCCGTGGCCATGCACTGTTTGTGTGATGGATGTCCCTAAACAATTCTCGAACCCCTTTAAAGAGCGGCTATGGCTGCTCTATAAACAGGGTCGGCTATCGTTCAGACAGGTCTTGACCCTGGCTCGCGGCCATTTTCAATCAGATCAGCCGAGCCCTGATCTGAAAGATAAGCCGCCGTTGAAAGAGGCGCATTAGGCTACGCTAGGCAGAGTCCTTTTTCGAGCGCCCAGCGCGATCGCGAATGAAGCCTACCGTCGCCCAGCCTATTATCCCGCCGGTGAGTCTGGTGTTTCTAGCCATTGGCTCTACCCAGCTGGGGTCAGCCCTTGCCAAGTCGCTGTTTGCTGAGATTGGCCCCACGGGCATGGTGTTTTTGCGGGTGGCGTTTGCGGCCTGCATTTTGACCGTCATCTGGCGACCCAAGTGGCGACCTGATGGGCGGCCAGAGACTCGCCCAAGCCTAAGAGCCGTGCTGCTATTTGGCCTCTCTCTGTCTGTGATGAATTTTTTGTTTTATCAGGCCATTGCCAGGGTGCCGGTGGGGATTGCCGTCGCGCTGGAGTTTACCGGACCGCTGGGGATCTCGGTGTTCAAGTCGCGGCGATGGCTAGAGGCCGTGT
>JBCBQD010000262.1:0-7843 GCA_039820425.1 Cyanobacteria bacterium J06635_1 | reverse complement strand
GTTTCGATTTTGGATTTTAGATTTACGATTTTGGATTGAAATGCAGTCAGCCGCTTAGATAGATTGGATGTTATGGACCTTGAACATCAGACCAGCAACCTGTCTAAAATCCAAAATCCAAAATCCAAAATTTAAGCAACGACTGCCAGGATGTCTTTCTCAGACAGCAGCACGTAGTCTTCGCCACCAAACTTGATATCGGTGCCCGCGTACTTTGAATACAAAACCTTATCTCCGATCTTGACCTCGGGGGCTTGACGACTGCCATCGTCGTTGCGCTTGCCAGGGCCAACCGAGGTGATTTCGCCAATCTGAGGCTTTTCCTTGGCGGTATCTGGCAGCAAAATGCCCCCCGCCGTCTTTTCTTCAGATTGGCTGACCTTGATCAAGACGCGATCGCCCAGCGGCGTTACGGTTGAAACACTCAGAGAAACAGCTGCCATGGGTTAATCTCCAAAAAAATTAGCACTCTACCAGTCCGAGTGCTAATTTATCGGACAACGGATCGCGATCGCAACAGACGCTAGAGTACGGTTTCCCGAACTGAAATCTACACATCTTGATAGGACATCTTTACCGTTTCTTTAAACATCTCCCAGTCTTCCGTATCTATAGTTCACTTAGGAGCATCCTACCGTTCAGTAATCTCCCTTAAGTAAACTTAGTGTTTTGAAGTACACAGGGTACCCTTACTGAGAATCTGAGCAATTTTATGAAGATCTCGCAGGGGTGGCTTTTAGTAATCCCTGGTGTTTTTAATCAAATGCATCTTATGAAGGTAGGTTCTCATCAATATTTCATAGCTTTGGTTGTAATGCTGCCAATTTCCAGTGTTGCCAAAGCAGCATTCGCGGAGGCTTTGCCGGTGCAGGCGGCCGCGCCAACCGTTAAGCAAACTTCTATTGTTCCAAGTGCTGGGTCAGCTGCAACGGGTACAGTGGTTACCCCAGATAGTGCCCAGCCCAATGTATACGACGTGACGGGTGGGGCAGTGTCGAGTGGCGATGCTCCTAACTTATTTCACCATTTGCAGCAGTTTAATCTTGAGGCAGGGGATGTTGCTAATTTTGCAACGTCATCTGATATCAGCAATATCATCAACTTGATCGAGGACCTCGATCCCTCTTTTATAGATGGGCTCCTCCAAGTCTCTGGCAGCGATGCTAACCTCTTTGTAATTAACCCAAACGGGGTGATTTTTGGCAGCAATGCTCAACTCAATCTGGCAGGTTCTTTGACGGTCTCAACCGCTGACAGTCTGATTTTTGATAGCCAATCCCTCGAGGTAGGGGGCGTAAACGGCTCTTATGCCGCCTTTGTGGGAGATCCGACGGGCTATGTGTTTAGCACCCCAACCCCAGGGGCGATTGAGAATAACGCAAACCTGGCTGTCAATACGGGGGAGAGCATTACCCTCTTAGGGGGCACGGTGCAGAGTGATGGTACCCTGAGCGCCCCGGAAGGTGAGATTGCCCTGGTTGCTGTGCCAGGGGAAGGAGTGGTTCGATTAAGTCAGGTTAATAGCTTGCTGAGTCTTGAGATCGATCCTTTAGATACCCCTTTGTTGGCAAACGAAGTCAGTCTGCCGACCTTACTGACGGGTGGGCAACCTGAAGAAGCGCTCCAAATCGGTGAAGCGCCTAATGGGGAGGTCACGCTGACTGCGGGCAACCCTGACCTGACTCAGCCTGGCTCGGTTGTGTCCTCTGGTGGCAGCTTCGATGTCAGTGACCAAAATGGGGGTAATGTCTATTTCATAGGGGAGCAGATTGCCCTTTTTGGGGTCAACGTAGATACCAGTGGTCTGCAGTCGGGCGGAGGCGTATACATCGGTGGCATTCCTGAGGCTACGGATTTAAGTGACTCTGTGTTGATCGATCGCACTTCGGTGATAGCTGCGAATGGGCAAACCGGAGACGGCGGTACAGTCTTTGTCTGGTCTGATGGTCAGACACGATTTTATGGGCAGGTCGATGCCAGTGGCGTGACCGCCGATGGAGAGATCGACATTAACTCAAACGGCATTCTAGAACAGCTCGTTCCACAAAACCGTCCGTAAAGGTTCGTTATAAGCGAGCGAGCACGACCCGTGCTCGCTTGCACTTTTAATTGCCGCTTGTCCCCACTGTTCTTTATCCCATTTTCCCCGTCTCCCCCATCCTCCTCTGCTATTTTTCCCTGCTCCTTAGCGCAAATCCAGGATGTTAACTTGAGGATGATACATCTAGTGATAATCTGTAATATGGCACTTTAAAACATACTTAAATCAAAGTCGCCGAAGTAGCTAAACCCTTAGGATAAGGCGCAAGCATGGTCTCCACTGCAGAAAAAACGAACACTGGCTTTATTTCACAAGTTATCGGTCCTGTCGTAGACGTCAAGTTCCCTTCTGGCGAGCTTCCCAGGATTTACAACGCCCTCGTTGTCGAAGGCACTAATCCGGCTGGTCTCCAAGTTTCTGTCACCTGTGAAGTGCAGCAACTTTTAGGCGATAGCCAGGTCAGAGCGGTTGCGATGAGCTCGACCGACGGCATGGTCCGCGGCATGAAAGTGACTGATAAAGGCGCTCCGATTAGTGTGCCGGTTGGGTCAGTGACCCTGGGCCGTATTTTTAACGTCCTGGGTGAGCCCGTTGATGAGAAAGGCGACGTCGATATGTCGACCACCTCGCCGATTCATCGGGATGCTCCAAAGTTGACTGAGCTAGAAACGAAGCCCGCTGTTTTTGAAACTGGGATCAAGGTCGTTGACCTACTAGCGCCCTATCGACGCGGCGGTAAGGTCGGCTTGTTTGGCGGTGCGGGTGTCGGTAAAACCGTTCTTATTCAAGAGTTGATTAACAATATTGCTAAAGAGCACGGCGGCGTGTCTGTGTTTGGCGGTGTGGGTGAGCGGACCCGTGAAGGAAACGACCTGTACAACGAATTTATTGAATCCGGTGTGATTAATGCCGATGACCTGAGCCAGTCGAAAGTGGCCCTGGTTTATGGTCAGATGAATGAACCCCCCGGAGCCCGGATGCGGGTCGGTTTGTCGGCATTGACGATGGCTGAGTATTTCCGGGATGCCAACAAGCAGGATGTGCTGTTGTTTATTGACAACATCTTTCGGTTTGTGCAGGCGGGTTCGGAGGTGTCAGCGTTGCTTGGTCGGATGCCTTCTGCGGTTGGTTATCAGCCTACCCTGGGGACTGACATGGGTGACCTTCAAGAGCGCATTACCTCGACCTTAGAGGGGTCGATTACGTCGATTCAGGCGGTCTATGTCCCTGCTGATGACTTGACTGACCCGGCTCCGGCGACCACCTTTGCTCACTTGGACGCGACTACGGTACTGTCCCGTGCGTTGGCCTCCAAGGGGATTTATCCGGCTGTAGATCCGTTGGATTCTACCTCGACAATGCTCCAGCCTGACATCGTTGGCGATGAGCACTACACCACGGCTCGGGCGGTGCAGTCTACTCTGCAGCGCTATAAAGAGCTTCAAGATATCATTGCAATTTTGGGTCTAGACGAGCTGTCCGAAGAAGATCGCTTAACAGTAGCCCGCGCTCGCAAGATTGAGAAGTTCTTGTCTCAACCCTTCTTTGTGGCCGAGATCTTTACCGGGATGTCGGGTAAGTATGTCTCCCTCGAAGACACCATTAAGGGCTTCAACATGGTGCTGTCTGGTGAGTTAGATGATCTGCCGGAGCAGGCTTTCTACCTCAAGGGGGGTATTGATGAAGTGATTGCGGCTGCTGAGAAGATGAAGGCTGAGGGGTAATAACATGCCATTAACCGTGCGCGTTGTGTCCCCCGATAAAACGGTTTGGGACTCTTCGGTCGAAGAAGTGATTTTGCCAAGTACCACCGGTCAACTCGGTATTTTAGGCGGCCACGCCCCCCTGATCACCGCTTTAGATATTGGCGTGATGCGGGTCCGTGAGAATAAGCAGTGGGTTGCGATCGCACTCATGGGCGGGTTTGCTGAGGTAGAAGACGATGAAGTCACCATCTTGGTCAACGGCGCTGAGCAAGGCGATAGCATTGACCAGGGTGAAGCTGAGACTGAGTACAAATCTGCTCAAGAACAGTTCAACGCCGTCTCCGGTGACGATCGTCAGGCTTCAATTCAGGCTACTCGTGCTTTAAAGCGGGCCAGAGCCCGTTTGCAAGCTGCAGGCGGTGTGGCTTAGAGAGCCCTCAGGTGCAAACATCAAATCAAGATGTGAGCAATATCAAAAACCCCACTTTGAAACTCAAAGTGGGGTTTTTGAACTTTTAACGACCAATCACGATCAACGCTCGTTGACAGCTGATAATCGGCTGTTAATCACGAACGGCTATGCATTACGAACTACCTGTAAAGGCGACATTCGGAAACTTATCAGCCGCTTTCTGCATTGACTGTTTCTTTCCTTCTTCTTGCCAATAGTTGATGATTTCTGTGGCCTGATTTAGGAGATCGATTCGCTCTTCCTCGGTGATCCAAGTCTTAGCCTCCATTTCGGTCTTCAGTTGCTCCCAGGCATCATTGCGGGGCCAAAAGAAGTAGGAGGTGAGCGGACTGGTTCCTTTGCCCACGACTTGGTCAACGGCAAGGGCGACGTCCTTATCTAGCCAGAGAACTTTCAATATAAACCGAGACAATGAAAACCTCCGCTGCACCGTTAAGCAAAAAACTACAGTCTATAATTATAGGCTGTATTCTCCTGAAAGGGAATGTTTTTTTGGGAAAGGGGAAGGATGGTTAGAGAGGGTAGGTAGGGGCAGCGCCTTGTGCCTGCCCGCAGGTTTTCGCATCCAATCGGCCACCCTGAATGGGCATCACAGCGCGCGCATTCAGGGTATATCGCTGACCGCGATAGGATGGGGAGATTCATGCCTTGAGCATTTTGAAATTGGGGAGGTTGATGGGTGTCTGAGCCGTTCGCAATTGCTGTTTTTGATATCGATGGGGTGGTGCGAGATGTGAGCAGGTCTTATCGGCGTGCGATCGCAGATACGGTTGAGCATTTTACTCAGCAGGCTCATCGTCCTACGCCCCAGGATATTGATACCCTCAAGGGCGAAGGGATTTGGAATAACGATTGGAAAGCTTCGCAGGAGCTGATTTGTCGATACTTTGAAAGCCAAGGGCAGTCGCGGCAGTCTCTGGGACTTGACTACGATACGATTGTCGATTTTTTTCAGCGCCGCTATCGAGGCCCTGATTTAGAGGATCCGACCCAGTGGACCGGTTATATTTCTCAAGAACCGTTGTTAATGACGGCTGACTATCTGGAGGCTTTAAGCAGCGGCGGCGTGCCCTGGTCTTTTTTTAGTGGAGCCACCCAAGGGTCTGCCAACTATGTGTTGCAGCACCGCATGGGGTTGACCTCACCCATCTTGATCGCGATGGAAGATGCCCCCAGTAAACCCGATCCAACGGGGTTGTTTATAGCGGTTAAAGCGATTGAAAGGCAGTTATCTATCGATCAGGCACTGCCCGTCATCTATGCCGGAGATACCGTTGCCGATATGCAAACCGTTGTGATTGCCCAACAGCAGCAGCCAACCCGCCCTTGCCTGAGCGTCGGCATTCTCCCCCCCCACGTCCAAGACGATGCCACCTATAAAGGGGCGTACACCGCAAAACTCGTAGCAGCTGGTGCTAGCACCGTCCTCGATCACGTTGAAATGCTGACAGCTGAGGTCATCCAAGCCCTGCTACCCTAATGCATCCAAAAACCCACCCACTACCCACCACCCACTACTCTTTCTACTTCTCAAACACCCGCTTAAACCAGAAAGACAGTAAATCGTTTAGCCACCGCATTTCGTCTGGCTCTAGGGCAAGCTCCTCGGCAGATAGACGATAGTTAAGTTGCCGCTGGACGGTGCGATTACACTTCAAGAGCAGATAGAGATTGGACGCATCGGGCTTAAAAACGATATCGAAGATATCTGTCTTACGGGCATTGACCACATATTCGATGGGCCGACTGGGATAGTCGTAGCCCACCAGTAAGATGTCTGACTCAAGTTGAATTCTGACTTTTTTATTGAGCTGCTGTATCAGGGTGAGGGTGCCGCGCCAGGCCTGAAGGGCACTGATGGTGCTAAGTAAACACCCTAAACTGATGGCTGCTATCATGGCCCCTGAACCGGCTGTTAGGAGTGCTGAGGAGATGGCATATCCGGCCAGACGGATCGTGGCGATGGCCAGCGCTAGGCCACCAAATCCCCTCAGGGTTTGTCGACAAGCCCGGCGGATGCGATCACCTTGCAACCCCGAAGCCGGAATCACAATCTCTAAAGCGTGGGGGCTTTCGAGCAAGTGTAAGCGTGAGCCAAAGGGTTTTAGCGACTCAAATAGCGGGAGATGTTGTTTGAGGGGGTTGGCAAATTTAGGCGGCAGGGCAGAGGTAATAAACCGTTTGGGGAACACCTCTTCAGCCTGGGCCAGGGTTTTGAGCGCTTCTTGGGCTGAGCTGGGGCGTTTTTCTTGGCGAATCTCGGTGAGCCAGCGCAGCCAATGCTTAAAGGGGCGGCTAAAGTCCCCCAGCTCTTGGGCAAAGAGCACTTTGAGCCCGCGTCGGGGCAGCTCCATGGGGTGATAGCCTGTTGCCAAATGGATCAGCGTCATCCCCAGACAGTACATATCTGAGGCGGGGGTGGCTCGATCACCTAGCTGCTCAGGGGGGCGATAGCCGTCGGTGCCTGCAATGGTTAAAGGTGGGGTTGTCTCAGTCGAATCTTGGACTAACCCAAAGTCAATTAGATAAACCTTGCCGACGTTGTGGGCAGATCGATCTGCTAGAACCAAGTTGCTAGGCTTAAGATCTCGATGGATTAGCGCAGGTTGATGCAGATGCAAATATTGGAGAATGTCTAAAAGTTGTTTAGCTAATTGTTTTAGCTCAGCTTCGGTAAATCGTCGCCCCGACTGAAGCTGCTGATAAAGGGACAGACCATCTATATAGCTTTGCACCAACACCAGTCCTCGATGGTCAGCCGTGTCGATTTCAAAATCGTCTAGATAGCTGGGAATCGCTGGATGGGCAAGGCTCTTGAGAACCCGAACCTCTCGCTGGAAGCGTTGAATATCAGAAGGTTGGATGGGATCGTCAAAACACAGATATTTGAGAATGATTGACTGCTGTGCTTGATGATCGTAGCCCAGCAAGGTCTGACGCCCTAGGCGTGTGCCAAGGACTTTTTGAAAGGTATAGCGACCCTTCAATAAAGAGGCTGTTTCTGGTTTGGGTGAGTGTTGAACCATTAATGGTGAGCAGAAGAATAGCTGTCTTGTCTGAGAATGCCCAACAATAGGCAAGCCGTCCCGGCGGTGAGCAGATAGATTTAAGGATTTTTTGATGGGTGGAGGGTAATGGGTAATGGGTAATGGGTAATGGGGGGGGGCGATCTGAAATTTGGGTGTAGTTCTCTGTAACTCCTTCAGACCCAGCTTATCCTGGGGATCAACACAGGAGTTGAATCATGCAGCTTGATATTCACGTTGATTTGGCCGCTGAGAGTGTGCAACGTCACCTCCTGGAGGGGCTGGATATTTGGGTCAGGTTGGGGCTGTTGTCACAGGGGCAGGTGCGGGAACTGGCGGCGAAATTGAGTGAGCCGGTAAGGTTGCGTGAGGGAGCCGGAGACGTAGGGGCCAAGGTCACCTTGTCCAGGGATAGGGGAGCAGGGGGGGCAGAGGGGGCAGGGGGAGCTGCGCCGATTACGGATTTTTTGACGGGGTCAGAGGCGAGGCAGGGTCAGGCAGGTATCCCTGAGCCGGTGCGACGTGAACCTGGTTTGCTGGGACGGGCGGTGCGATCGCTGCTCGACGAGATCAGCGTAATCTGGCTGCTTTTTTTGGG
>JBCBQD010000261.1:0-7917 GCA_039820425.1 Cyanobacteria bacterium J06635_1 | reverse complement strand
CCAGGGGCTAAGTCAGAACCATCACCGCTTGGGGCTCGCTATCAAATCCTCCGCGAGCTGGGGCAGGGGGGCTTTGGCCTGACCTACTTAGCCGAAGATCTGCACCGCTTTAAAGAGCTGACGGTGCTCAAGGAGTTTGTCCCCCAGGTAGATAATCCGGCTTTGTTGACCAAGGCCAAACAGCTGTTTGAGCGAGAAGCCGGCGTCCTCTATCAGCTGCAACATCCCCAAATTCCCAGGTTTCGTGAGCTGCTGCGGGTGCCCACGTCCGAGGGTCGAGAGCGTCTGTTTTTGGTGCAAGACTATGTGGAGGGACCGACCTATCGCGACCTGCTGAACAATCGACAGCGCTATGGTGGCCACTTCAACGAAACCGAAATCACTCAGCTTTTGTACCAGCTGCTGCCAGTGTTGGACTATTTACACAGCGTTGGGGTGGTTCATCGCGATATTTCCCCCGAAAACTTAATCCTGCGCAACGCCGATGGCTTGCCCGTACTGATCGATTTTGGCAGTGTCAAACAGGTCGCCGCCGAGGTCCAGCAGCAGCTAGAGGCGGGTTCTTCCCCCAACAATTTCTCAAGCAATGTCCCTGCCAGTGCGCCTCACCCCACGCGGATTGGCAAAGTGGGGTACGTGCCCCCCGAGCAGTTGCAAACCGGCACCACTGACCCCAGCAGCGATCTGTATGCGCTGGCCGCCACCGCCCTGGTGCTGGCCACCGGGCGAGAGCCCAGCGAGCTTTATGACGCTTATCACGGCGTTTGGAACTGGTCTCGACATATCTCCCTGGGGCCTGAGCTGAGTCAAGCCCTGGATCGGATGCTGGCCTTTGCGCCCCGCGACCGATTTGCCTCGGCCACGGCGGTCCTTCAGGCCCTGCGGGGAGAGCCATCCTCGATCACCTATCCGACCGGCCATCGGTTTAAACCCGCCGCTGATTTGTCCGAGAGGGATGCCCTTGGGTTGGATGCGCCTGGGCTAGATGCGCCCGAACTAGATGCCCTTGAGCTGCCTGCGCTAGATGTGTCCGGTCACGGTCTTTCCAGTCAAGAGGTGTCTGGTTCAGCTTTGTCTGACCTGGATTTATCCGAGCCGAATTTGGCTGCGCAATCTGAGCTGGATATCCCCAAGTTGGATGTGCCTGGGCCAGAGTTGCCAGAACAAACGATATCTGATGCAGACGTTTCTAGGCGTAATTTAGAGGCCATCCCAGAAGATGGATTGGGTTTGACGCTGCCTGCCCCTGATGATTTCAACGAAAATGGAGGCGCTAATCCAATTGCAGAGGGGCCACCGCTGGTGGTCTCAGCCGCCGTGGAGCCGGATAGTACTGAGCCCTCCGTGTCTTTTGTCGATTCGTTACCGGGTAACCGACCGGCAGAGCCTGCCTTTGAGGCGGGCTGCTGGCAGCCGTTGATCGGGTTATTGGTCCTGCTGGGGCTGGTAGGGCTACCGCTACTGCTGTTTTTGAGTCGTCCAGGCGGGGTGATCGGAGGCAACGGCGGGGAGCGCGATCGCACCGAGATCTCAGAGTCGCCCCCCCCCGCTGGCCCCTACTCCAATGACGAAACCAACCGCAAGGCCCGGATCCAGGCGCGGCGCTCTGCGCTAGAGATCGACGAAGCCTACTTTAATCGCCTGATTAACCAAATCTTTTATCGTCAGTATCCTAAACTCAGGGATCGTCCCCTTACCAGCAGTGCCGACGATGCCCCCCTGCGCCTGCGGTGGGACAACATAGCCGTTGACACCCTGGATCTACTCGAACAAAATCTCAGCCAGCGGGCCCGTCGCGCCCTGGGCAGCTATGGCCCTAACAACCGAGATGCCTGGCGCAACAGCGTCAATCGTCTCAATGTGAGCAGTAAATCTCTATATGATCTGGCCGACGGCAAATTTGTCCAGCTGTTTCCCAACCTCAGCCCTGACCAGACGCTATCCCAGCCCATTGGCCAGATTTGGTATGGTCTGAGTGACGACCGGGTGCGCGATTTAGAGTCCGGTGAGGCGTTAGAAACGGTTCAGTTTGAGCCGGGGGCCTACAGCCAGCAGCTCACTGGCCAGTTGAGTCCAGGGGATGGCCAGGTGATTACGCTCCAACTCACAGAAGGCCAGATTTTGCGACTCAATTTGCAAGCCGCCCCTGGCAGCACCCTGCTCTCGCTCTATTTGCCCACCCCTGACGAAACTACGCCTTTTTTGCTGTCTGACTCATCTGAGACTACCTGGTCAGGGCAGCTGAGCCAGTCTGGCATCTACGAAGTGGTGGTGGTCTCCAGGGCCAACGAGTCGATTTCTTACCGACTCAACGTCGCTGTCGATAACGTTAGGACCACGCCCGCTCCAGAGCCGGAAGTGCCCGAAACCGATGAAACGATTGATTCATCAACGGAGGAACCTGCGTCTGAAACCTCTGGAGAAACAGAAACCTCTGATTCAGACTCCGAGACTGAAACCTCTGCTGGTGAAGAAATTCAGTAGAGTGCTGGTCGGTTCAAGAAACTGCTGCTGAAAGTGGGTTATGTGTATCACATCTGAAAATTTGCCAAAGATTATCAGAATTTCTTGAAATGGGGGCAAAAATTCGTCAACACTGGATAAAACAAATGGTGATGGTTGGGTTTTGATGGATAAAGAACTTGCCCAGTTTAGGCTAGACGACGGCACTGCTTTTTTAGTTGAAGTTGATTCGCCGAGGGTGACGAGAGGTGGGGCTATTCAACGGGTTGCCGCAGTGGATACGGGGGAGATGGTTCTTCAAGCTACACAGACCCTGGAGCAGGCATTAGATAAGGTAAAACCCGTTGCCTCTACTGTAATTTCAAAACTCAAGTCTGGATTAACAACTCCTGCTGATGAAGTAGAGGTAACTTTTGGCCTAAAACTTAATGCTGAAGCAGGGGTTGTCTTTAGCTCTGTGGGCGGCGAAGTTACGTTTGAGGTCAAGCTGAAGTGGGCAAAAGATAAAGGCTAAGCGGCACTTATGGAGTTTGAAACCAACAATAAAGCCATTGCTCAAATTCATTATGCTGAATCAAAGGCGATTGCCGGTACTGGTTTTAGGGTATCTGGTCGTTATGTGTTGACCTGTGCCCATGTGGTGAAGTCAGTGCTGAAAAACGATCAAGAACCAATTGGAGATGTTATATCGGTCACGTTGCCCTTCATAAATGACCAACCGCAAGAAGCAACCGTCGTTTTTTACCAATTTAATGAGTCAGACTATGGCGCAGATGCTGCTGTCCTCAGGTTGGTGGCAAATGGTTTGCCTGTAATTGAATTAGCCTCATTAGTTCCTCTTCGTCAGTATTTTGAGTCAAAGATCAGAGTTTTGGGTTTTCCTGGTGGTGATCGTGCCGGTGGTCATTTAACTGCAGTTACGCGAGGTCAAATCCCAGGCGGTTGGGTGCAAATAGAAGACACGAAGGAAACCGGATTAGCTGTAGAAGAGGGCTTTAGTGGAGCACCTGTATGGTGTGAGGCCCACAAAGCATTTGTTGGAATGGTGGTAGCACGATATCAAGCCCGCCCAACGGCAAAACTGGGATACATGATCCCCACTGAAAAATTACAGGCTCCGCTACAAGCCGTTAGGCAGCATTCTTTAAATGATCTTTTAGCAGCCAAACAGCAGTTGCTAATATCTCAAATCATGACTGCTTATAAAGTTTGCCGTCCTGATAGCTGGTCTAAACCTTTTCAGACAGAGTTACAAGCTATTTTGGCTGATCTAGGTCAAATGCCTGCTGGGCAATTATCTGAGCCTCGCCTAGTGCAATTTGCCGCTTGTTTGCTTAACCAACCTGGTATTGTGTCTGTCAGAAATAAGCTCATAGTCTGGGTCGAGCAATATACGGCTGATTTACCTAAATTGCGATCTCAACTACAAGATAGACAAAACCAGCAGCAATCCAGTTTGTCAAAACCTATCAATCCATGTCTATTTGTGAGCATTCAGGCAGATAAAACGACGCAAGCCGCTCCCTACCGAGTGAATGGCTGGCTAATCTGTAAGATCCACCAATACAATCCAGAGACAGGGGAAGGGGCAGAACCGCTATCGCTAGATAGCCTGGACAGGTATGTAGATGACCCAAGCTCAATCGATCCGGAAGTAGGGGTTAAATACAAAGATATTCCGCTACTACTTGCAACCTACCTTGATCAAGTCGGTAACCGAGGGATCGATCTGCAGCATCTAACTGTAGAGTTCTTCATGCCCCTTGCCCTCATGAACAAGGCGGTTGAGCATAGTCCTATTCCGGCAGAATATGGTTTCCCATTTCCTTTGGGGATTGGGGAGAACTGCCCCCATGTGGTTCTCCGTTCTCAAGAACGACTTGAGTTTGGGCGTAGTTTGGGGCTTTGGCAATCCAAATGGCAGCGTTTACAAGATTCCTGTAAGGATAAGTCTGCTGCGGTCTTTATCAAAGGTGGCGATAATTTAAAGCAGCTCCAGAAAGACTTGAAAACAGCCCTGGGACTTAGGCTTACGCGGTTGCCTAAGACGACGAATCAGGGAGAACTCGGGCTGTTGTTAGCAACAGGGACGCCCGCCGCTGTTTGGGTTCGTTGTCAGGCAGTAGACGATATTGACTGGAATGCACTGCTGGAGCAACAGGTACTAAACTGCTGCTTAAAGATTTTGCCTGAGACAGTGACCTCACTTCGCCGAGCCGCTTCTGAGCTAGACGATGAAACCGATTTAGGTAACTCGACTGATCTGGGCCATCATTTATCCTTTCTGTGGGAAGATCCCCAGCGTGTGCCCCCTAAGATTGTTTATTCTGCTGCCGCTTTATGACGACTTGGAAAATTTTTGAAGGAACAGGTCAACCCCACGATGGGTTAAAGCGATTGCCAGATCCGCCCAATTGGCGTGTCTTTAAAGATGAGCAGACTCGACAGCAGCAAAAGGGAGCTACTTTCAAAGCCCGCCCTGAAGAAATTGAGTTAGTGAATGCGGCACTCTATTTACGTCGCCCCCTGTTGATTACTGGCAAACCTGGCACTGGCAAGACCTCTTTAGCTTACGCGGTAGCCCATGAACTGATGTTAGGCGAGGTCCTTTATTGGCCCGTGACCACCCGCACCACTTTGAAAGACGGGCTGTACAACTATGATGCTATTGGTCGCTTGCAAGATTCTCAGCAAACTGATAAACGCGACACCCTTAAAGACATCGGTAGATATATTCGGTTGGGGCCATTGGGGACTGCTTTGCTGCCTACCCAAAAGCCCAAGAAACCCAGAATTTTGCTGATTGATGAAATTGACAAGAGCGATATTGACCTGCCTAATGATTTGCTCCATGTCTTTGAAGAGGGGCGTTATCGCATTCCTGAGTTAGAACGCATCAAGGAAGCGATAGATACTGTACAAGTGAGTACTGCCTACGAGACCCGAGAAACCCTTGCTGAGATTAAAAACGGTCAAGTCCAATGCAACGCTTTTCCGTTTGTGATTTTGACCAGTAATGGTGAGCGCGATTTTCCGCCTCCATTTCTGCGTCGTTGTATTCGTCTGGACATGAGGGAGCCTAACGAGGAAGAACTAGCGGAAATTGTGCAGCGTCATTTGACCGATGCCAATATTTTGGAAGAGGCCAATTCGATTATCCAAGCGTTTTTGCACCAGCGTGATCAAGAGGGTAAAGATCTCGCCACCGATCAGCTGCTCAATGCCATTTATCTGCTTATGCAAAAAGGTGCTCCCACCCAAGACGCCCGCGATAAACTGCGAGATAAATTGCTGAAGCCTTTATCAGGGCCAGATGCCTAATGGTGCAGGATAGCCACACTCAGCTAGTTGACCTCATTGCTCGTCTAAAACGAGCTGAGATCGACTGGGATGCTGAAAACATTGCTGATTTAGTGTGGTTATCAAGATTTATAGAGATGAGCGATGTTGAGCAGTCCGAGACTGTCCCATCTAAGTCAGTATCTCCAAAGATCCGTACAGAAGATATTGCTTCTCAGCCATCTGAATCTGATATTCCGCTCTACATCCCTCCGTCCCCACAGCAGCAGTCATCTGTGCCTGAGGTATCTAAAAGTGGTATACCCTTCCAAACGCCAATTGCACCCGCCCTTCGCAAGACCTTAGCCATTGGACGGGCTCTACGACCTCTGATGCGCAAGGTTGAGTCTTACACTCAAACTGTTCTAGACGAAGATGCTACGGCAGAGCGCACCGCCGAGCAGCAGTTTTGTATGACTATTATCCGTCCAGCTCAGGAACGCTGGTTAGAGTTGACTTTAGTGGTTGAAGAATCTGCTTCTAGTTTTCTATGGCAAGAAACCATTCGAGATTTTAAGCAACTGCTAGAACGTCAGGGCGCTTTTCGGTCAGTTTCAGTCTGGTATCTGCGAACTGATGCTGAGGGTGAACTCAATCTATTCGCAAAACGACCTACTGGTCCGCTTAAACCATTACCTCGCAGCCCGAGGGAGTTGATTGACGCCTCTGGTCGGCGATTGATTTTACTGGTGAGTGACTGTATTTCCCCTGCTTGGCGGACTGGCAATCTTCATAAGTACTGTTTGGATCTATGGGCGAAAAAAGGACTACTGGCAATTGTGCAATTGCTGCCAGGTCACATGTGGCACCGAACGGCTTTAAATACCGGTCTAAACGTACACCTAGGGGCTTTGAAGCCTGGTGTGCCTAATCAACAGCTCCTGATTCAAGAAACGCCAATTGGTTTAGGAAATAAAGCTGAATCTGGCTTAAAGCTGCCTATTGTTACCCTTGCGCCATCTTCTCTGGGGCAATGGACGCGAATGGTAGCGGGTTTTGGTGAGAGTTGGACCACAGGTATTTGGTTTGACGAGGGTTGGCAAGATTGGCCACAGGTGGCTGTAACACCTGCTGAGTCATTAATGCCAGAGCAGTTAGTCAAACGTTTTATGACGACGGCTTCAGGCTTGGCTAAGCGGCTTGCAGGACTGATGGCATTGGTGCCCGTGAGCCTGCCGATCATTTATCTTATCCAAGAAACCATGTTGACTGAGTCAACCCCTCTACAGGTTGCTGAGGTATTTATGAGTGGCCTGGTACAGCGGATTGAGGATGAATCAGCAGAGGAGGAATTTCAGAATAGTACTGAACAGAATTATGAGTTTGTCCCTGGTGTTAGAAACGTACTGATTGAGTCTGTAGACACACCCACAGCAGAGGCTGTACTGGATCGGGTATCTCAATACATTGGAGAAAAGGTGGGTAGAAGCATATACAGCTTCACAGCTCTCTTAATGTTGGAGGAGGAGTTTATTGGCATAGCAGGGGCAGAATTTTTGCAATTTGCAAGTATTGCTAAGCAAGTGCTTCAGCATTTGGGTGGAGACTATGCTGTCCTGCTTAATGATATGACGCAAGTGACGATTTCAAACTCCTCTGAAATCTTATTCTCTCAATCGTTAGCAGATTTTCCACCTCTAAAGATACTTGAATTTACAACGGCTTATTTTGGTGGTTTACCAAAACCAGAAACAAGTATCCCTTCAAAAACAAAGAATAAAAGCTTCTCAGAGAATATAGGTTTTCATACTAAGCTAAAAGAGCTCAGTCCAAGGCGTAGAGAAGTTCTGGACTGTTGGTTGGCAGGTCAAAGTGATAGGCAAATAGCAGCGGGGCTGGTCATTACAGAGGGCACCGTTCGCAAACATTTTGAGTCGTTATACAAGCTATTTTTAGGCCCAAGATCCTATCCTGACAACCGTTCCAGGCGAGATGAGCTAGAGGCTCTTTTCCGTCAGCATCGCTCTGACATGGTTGCCCCATTTGACTTTCACACTCGATTGAAAGAGCTCAGTCCAAGGCTTAGAGAAGTCCTTGAGTCTTGGTTGGCAGGTCAAAATGATAGGCAAATAGCAGCGGAACTGGTCATTACAGAGGGCACCGTTCGCAAACATT
>JBCBQD010000260.1:0-7939 GCA_039820425.1 Cyanobacteria bacterium J06635_1 | reverse complement strand
TATCTCCCATTGTCGAGCAGGACTGCAAAACATCGAAGCAGGCATCGCTTCTGCCCTTCGAGCCTCGCAGGCTATAGCGGGTCAGGTCACTCTGGGCCTAACTTGCTTTAACATCCAGCGATGCCTGCTTCGATGTTTTGCAGTCCTGCTCGACAATGGGAGATAAAGGCCTCGCCTGCCTGACTCAGATAGACCTGATTTGAGCGGCGATGCAACAACTTAATGCCAACAAAATCCTCCAGTCGCCGTACCTGCTGACTAATTGTTGGCTGAGATAAATTGAGGGCAACAGCAGCAGCCGTAAAGCTTCCTCGCTCTGCCACCTCAATGAAGGCAATGAGTGCCGATGTCTCTAGATGGCTCAACGCTGATCTATTCATCAAGCTGGTTGCAAAAGGGGCTTTCTTATTAACCGACTGATTTCCATAGAATTACTTCAATACTAATTTAATTGTGATTAAAATCGTGAGCTGTATTAACGACTACTAAAGTTATCTTGTTCATCAAAATACGCTCAAGAGATAGGTTGACTCATTTCTTGGCTTGACCCTTCTCCACAGACAGCAACGTTATTTAGCTCAGCGAATCTTTGCAAAATTCAATGTCAGCAATCTGTATTATTACAGGTTTCTTTTGTCCCAAGTCTAGTTCTCATTCAGGGTGTATTAGGCTTAACCTATAGTTGCTAAGCCTTTCAAAGCGAAGGTTTTCAGCGATTTTGGCTGATTTTTTACAACAGCAAAATAAGCAGTGCCATTGTCTTACTCAATAGCACTATTGCCCATTGTAATAAAAGGCATATTGTTGCGATCGCATTGTAGACCTATGATCAAACGGGACTAGAATATCTTCTCAAAAGAATAGTGCGGGAACTCAATTTATAGCTGCCAAGAAATAGTTGAATGTGTCCGTTGACTGGAGGTTTTTATGGCATTTCATGGTGATATCTCGTCTAGTAATGACGCAGTAGGGGTGGCTGTTGTCAACTACAAGATGCCGCGATTGCACACTCGAGAGGAGGTGTTAGCCAACTGCAAAAACATCTCAGAGATGATCGACGGTATGAAGGTTGGTCTGCCAGGAATGGATCTGGTGATCTTTCCGGAGTATTCGACCCACGGCATCATGTATGACGCCGCAGAAATGATGGAGACGGCATCCAGCATTCCGGGACCCGAGACAGATATTTTTGCTGAGGCCTGTATTCGCAACAAGGTTTGGGGGGTCTTTTCTCTCACGGGTGAGCGTCATGAAGAACACCCTAAAAAGGTGCCCTACAACACGCTGATCCTGATGAACGATCAAGGTGAGATTGTTCAGACGTATCGCAAGATTATGCCCTGGACCCCGATTGAGGGCTGGTATCCAGGCAACTGCACCTATGTCAGCGAGGGGCCTAAGGGTCTGAAGATCAGTCTGATCATTTGTGACGATGGTAACTACCCTGAGATTTGGCGAGACTGCGTCATGAAAGGGGCTGAGTTGGTGATTCGCTGTCAGGGATACATGTATCCAGCCAAGGAGCAGCAAATTATTGTGTCTAAGGCCATGGCCTGGATGAATAACACCTACGTGGCTGTGGCCAATGCTGCTGGCTTTGACGGGGTGTACAGCTACTTTGGTCACTCCGCCATCGTCGGCTTTGACGGGCGCACGCTGGGGGAATGTGGAGAAGAAGAAAACGGCATTCAGTATGCTGCGCTGTCTAAGTTTGCAATTCGTGACTTCCGTCAGCATGCCCAGTCTCAGAACCATCTCTTTAAGCTCCTACACCGGGGCTATACTGGGATGATTAACTCTGGGGATGGCGATGAGGGCATGATGGAATGTCCTTATGAGTTCTACCGAGAGTGGATTTTAGATCCCGAAAAGACGAAGGAAAAGGTGGAAGCCTTGACCCGGTCTACGGCAGGCACTGAGGAATGCCCCATTGAAGGGATTCCCAATCAAGGCTCGAAAGCGCCCGCAGTTGCCGCCAAAAAGTCAGAACCTGTTTCTGTCAGGCAGCCAGTTTCGTAGCCTTCTGGCCTGTTCTTTATGGCCTGTTCTTTATGGCCTGGGCTAGATAGCGCTAATTTTGAGCCTGCGCGATCGCGTGGGCTCTGTTATTTTCACTCATTAGATCAGACCGATGTCTAATCGACTGGCTCAGAGTAAGAGTCTCTATTTGCGTAAACACGCCGAAAACCCAATTGATTGGTGGCCTTGGGGCGAGGATGCGATCGCAACTGCCCGCCAAACCGATCGCCCGATCTTTTTGTCCATCGGCTATTCGAGCTGTCACTGGTGCGCCGTGATGGAGCGAGAAGCCTTCTCATCTGATGAGATTGCAGCCTATCTGAATGCCCATTTTTTGCCCATTAAAGTAGATCGAGAGGAACGCCCCGATCTAGACAGCCTTTACATGCACGCGTTGCAACTGATGGTGGGACAACGAGGCTGGCCCCTAAATATATTTCTCTCTCCCGATGATTTAATTCCCTTTTATGGGGGCACCTATTTCCCAATCGAAGCTCGCTACGGAAAGCCCGCATTTTTGCAAGTCCTGCAAAGCTTGCGCGGGCTCTACGAAACCGATCTTGACAAGTTGGCCACCATTAAATCCCAGGTTTTGGCAGAGCTACAACCCTCAGAGTCTCTGACGGATACGGCTGCTTTAAATCAAAACATGTTGTCCCAGGGCATCATGGAAAGTACTCAGGTGTTGATTCCGACCGACTCGGGGGCCAGTTTCCCGATGATACCCTATGTGTTAACCGCGCTGCGGGGCTCCCAGTTGCCGGGCAATGCCATTTTAGATCCCTATCAAATTTGCCGTCAGCGAGCACTCGATGTCTCTTTGGGTGGCATTTTTGACCACGTTGCCGGGGGCTTTCATCGCTACACCGTGGATCCCACCTGGACGGTGCCCCACTTTGAGAAAATGCTCTACGACAGTGGCTTAATACTTGAGTTTCTGGCCGAGATCTGGCGTTGTGGAGAACAGGCCCCAGCGATCGAACGCGCAATCAAACTCACGGTTGACTGGCTCAAGCGAGAGATGCAAGCCCCCGAGGGTTACTTTTATGCGACTCAAGATGCGGATAGCTTGACGACCCCTGAGGGTGACCCCGCAGAAGGGGCCTTTTATGTTTGGTCAGAGGCTGAGCTAAAAGCTTTGCTGGAGCCCGCAGAGCTGGCGGCCCTGGGCAAACAGTTCATGATTTCCCCGGGGGGCAATTTCGAGGGGGCGACGGTTTTACAACGGCGGCGGGCTAAAGCCCTGGAAGAGCTTGTAAAACAGGGCTTAGAAAAACTTTTTCAAGCTCGCTATGGGCGTGGGCCGGTGGCGCGATTTCCGACAGCTGTCGATGCCGAGGCAGCTAAAACCCAGCCATGGCCAGGGCGGATTCCCCCTGTGACTGATACTAAGCTGATTGTTGCCTGGAACAGTTTGGTGATCTCTGGTTTAGCCAAAGTGGCTGTCGTGTTAGATCAGGTTGACTATCTAACCTTGGCCATGCAAGTCGCCCAGTTTATTCTAGAAAACCAGTGGGTTGAGAACCGCTTGCATCGACTCAACTATGACGGGCAGCCAGCTATCCTGGCCCACTCTGAAGACTATGCCTTTTTGACGAAGGCACTGTTAGATATCCAGCAAACCAGTCTGGTCTTTGATGCCTATGCCGACCGAGCAACTGAGTGGCTAGAGCAGGCTTTATTTGTTCAGGCTGAGCATGACACCTGGTTCTGGAGTCAGACATCGGGGGGATATTTCAATACGGCCAAAGATCTGCGGGATAGTCTCTTGGGTCAAGAGCGGAGCTATCGTGATACGGCCACCCCAACTGCGAATGGGGTTGCGATCGCTAACCTGGTGCGTCTCTCGCTGCTCACCGAAAACCTGGAACCTCTCAACCAGGCAGAATACGCGCTAACGGCCTTCAGTGCGGTCATGGCAGAAGAACCTCTGGCCTGTCCGAGCTTGTTTCAAGCTTTGGATTGGTTTCAACATGCAACGCTGGTAAAGACGTCTGCAGAACAGCTGCCTGCTTTGCTTAAACGGTATCTGCCAACGGTGATGGTTGCGATGACCGGCGGTCGGTCGGAGACCATCGCGCCGACTCTTCCTGAGGGCTCGGTAGGACTTGTCTGCAAAGGCGTAACCTGTCTGGAACCCGCGATGAGTTTGGATCAGCTCAACAAACAGTTACTGTCTACACAGTCAAGCTAAGACAGTCAAGCTAAGACAGTCAATCGATCCCCTATTGCAGCTTAATCGAAAAATGTTTGAGGACCTTTTGCTGAATTTGCCAGGTTCCCTCGAATCCCTTTTCCACCACAAACGCATCGCCGGGGCCGACCTGTTGCGGAGAACCGTCAGTTTCGATGGGAGCAACCGTTTTGTTACCGATTTTAGAAAGGGGTTGATTTGTCATGGCTTCAAGCTCCTTTAATTGAGTTCGCTTAACTGATTTCACTCGCCTGGTAATGTAGGAATACGGGCAACAATTCGTTCTCGTAACATTGCCGGTTGTCTCACCCGCGACACAATACCAGCCTCACTCCCAAAATAGGCTTCGGCAAAGGCCAAAATGGCATCGGCACTGTCAAAAGGTGACAGGTCACCAAAAGCAAAAGCTGTTTTCGCAGGACCAGACACCGCTGCAGAACAAGGATGTTTGCAAATGCTCATACACTTTACAGGGATCAGTCTGAACTCATCTTTTAGGGACCATTGCTCATAGAGCTTAGTCAAGTCTTTTAGCAGGATTTCACCCCCCGTCCGCCCCTCAAAATAGGGCTGGTCGATGGCAATAAAGCAAGACTTGCAAACGAAGAGCGCATGCTTTGTCATGGATTTTTTAGATGCCAGCTCCGGGCTATCGGGACTTATTTAGTCAGGGTTTTATGAATTCTAGTCTCAAGAAAACGTCTCGCTTTAAGTTGGGACCCCACAGAGGGCTAGGGTTCTAGGTTCTAGATTTTAGGGCCCAGGTTTAACCTCCAACACCCATCACCTATTACCTATCACCTATCACCCTTTCACCAAGACTAGATTTTAGTCGCGCTAAAGACTTCAGCGCGTATTCATGCCGGGCCAGGTTGCCCTGCTTTAGATAGAGGTCAGCGGCCTTTTGACAATCGGCGATGGCCCCTTGGGTATCACCCGATCGATGGCGGGCGACACACCGATTGCCGTAGACTTCCGCATCATTTGGATCGAGCAGCAGCGCCTGGTCAAAGGCTTGAATAGCCCCTAAATAGTCACCTTCACGGGATTTTTTGATCCCCTGCTCAAAAGCAGTTAGCTCAGATGGACAGGGGCTTAAACGAGACATTTCGAAAATCCCTCAGCAAATTCAGCTTTGTCTAAATCGCGGCCAATCACCACAAATTCACTGCGCTTGAGCTCATCTGGCTTCCACTTGCGATCGCGTCGCATCGAAGTCAGCATGCGGACACTTTGAAACAGAATCCGTTCCGGAAACCCCCTCGCATAAAACAACCCCTTTGTGCGATAAAGATCTTCGCCTTTCAATTGGGCAACGTCGTTCATCCACATCATGAACCGATTCATATCCATCGGTTTCTCTGACGTAAAGACAAAGGAACCCACCGCCGCATCGTGTTCATGATCGAGATCGTCGAGAAACTCAGGATCCACTTCGAGTTTGGCCTCTAGCTCAAAGGCATCGACGCCTAAGATCAGGGCCAAATCTACCTGACTGTGCTCAGTGTGGTGGATTTTAGCCAGGGGGTTCAACCCCTTGAGTTTTTGCTCAAGGGCTTGCAAATCATCTGGCGGCACCAGATCGGTCTTATTGAGCAGCAGAATATCGGCAAAGGCGATCTGCTCCTCTGCCTCATGGCTACCCGCCAGATTGCGATCAAGGTTATAGGCATCCACCACTGTCACAAACGAGTCCAGCTTTAGCTTAGGGCGGATCTCTTCTGAGACAAAAAAGGTAGAGGCCACCGGGGCCGGATCTGCTAGGCCGGTGGTCTCTATCAGGATAGAATCTAGCTCAGCCCGCTCAGTCAGCTTGGTCAGGGTTTGAACTAAATCGTCTCTGACCGTGCAGCAAAGACAGCCGTTGTTAAACTCTACTAGCTGTTCATCCCCATCTTCGATGACCAGTTGTCCATCAATGCCAATTTCACCAAACTCATTGACGATGACGGCAACCTTCTGGCTGTTTTGACCTTGCAAAATGTTGTTGATCAAAGTTGTTTTGCCAGAGCCCAAAAACCCGGTGACCACGGTGACCGGAATGCGTTCGTCAGACTTACTTTGTACTTGCACTGATTATCCTCCTGGGTGGGTAGGGGTGTAAGATCTTACGCCCCTACTACAACTGTTATTTCTTACATGCCCCTAGAACGCTCTAAGGCGTGGCCACCACAGTCTTGGTCATCGCAGCAATCCCCTCTTGCAAGATGAACTTGCGAGTTTCAGGCAAATTAGCCTCGCCTCGGATTTGATCATAGGGCACCACCACCCAGCAGGCACAGCCCCAGAGACATTCTCCCGCCATGCCCTCAAACCGAATCGCTGGTTCAGACATCATCACGCCTAAATCCAACAGCCAGGAGTGATCGAGGAGCTTTTCATCCCAACTCATTTGGTCGTACTTCTCACGACTGTCAAAGTAAGTCAAAAAGTCAGTCTTGGCCAGGCCCGGCATAATGATGTCGATGTAGGCCGTCAACCGATCAAAGAACTCGTCGTGGGAGTAAATCAGCGTCGAATCCTCGAGATCGTTGCCCAGGTAGGCCATCATCGTCTTTTTAAATTTCTCATCCAGACCCTCGTTCCACATATCGCGGGGGGCATGGATATAGCACTCGGCATAGTCCGTCTCAAAGCCATCTTTGATGCCGTCATAGTCAGAGATGTGATCCATCCACTGGCTCAAGACCTGACGCCACTTACTCAGGGGCTCACCCGGCAAGACCTGTACGGCAGGGTGGCTGAGCTTGGCAATGTTAAACAGGGTCCAACTGCGAGATTTAGTACTAATACACTCGTGGGGTGCAGAGGTTTGTCCCGACGGGCGCAGGGCCTTAAACAAGGTGCGCCCATAGTCGTGCTGGACGAGGCGCATAAAGGAGTCTGCAACGAACTTTTGGGTGACCTGTAGGCGGATGCGATCGCGCACCTCTGGCACACCCGTCGCAGTATATCGACTCAGCCGCTGCCAGGAATGCTCCGAAGACACAGCCAGGAAGCCCCCCGTGAACGGATTACGATACAGATCGCCCCAGACCTGGACTACACCTGCATTCTTGTCGTCATCCAGCATGCAGTCAATTTCATTGAAGGTGGGGAAGAGACTGCTACCCCGGTTGATTTCGGGCTCACCCTCCGAAGGCAGCACACCCACACCAATCACCGGAATACGGCGACCGAGCTTGACACTCGACAGATGACGAGCTAGATCTACCACCATGCCGCTGCCGGTACTCTCGCCCATGCCAAAGCAAACCAGCACCATCGACGGGATGCGAGTTTTATCCACACTGTCGGCAAATTTCTCCAGTTCCTGTTCCAGGATCCTTTCGCCATCGTAGTAGTTCATCCCGTAGATGGCCTTAGAGAGCGCCCTCGGGAAGGTCCCCCCCGCCTCGGGAATTTCGATATCCTCCGGCAGCCAGGGTTCGTAGTTAGGGTTCCAATAGTAGCGAGGGTACTCTAGCTTTAAAAACTCCCGGTAGCGTCGGAGCGAAGCAAACAAATCTTCTCGGCTGGGCACATCTAATGAAACGGGCTGAAACTGAAACCGCTCGGTCGGAATATTGCGCTCTTCTAAACGCTTGTACAGCCCTTCTGCATAGTCCTTGGCCTGCATCATGTCCTGCTCGCCAATATCCACAATCATGGCGGTAAAACGGGCCCGAGGGTCGTCCAAAATATCTTCGACTTCGCCGGTTCGCAACATGGCATCCACCATCCGCG
>JBCBQD010000259.1:0-8164 GCA_039820425.1 Cyanobacteria bacterium J06635_1 | reverse complement strand
GTCGATGGATGCGCATCGCGATGCGCTGGAGCCCTTGGGGACCATGGTAAACCGCATAGGTACTGGCCATAATCGCCAGCAGCACCTGGGCCGTGCAGATATTACTGGTGGCTGAGTCACGGCGGATATGCTGCTCACGGGTTTGTAGTGCTAACCGCAGGGCTGGCTTACCTTTGACATCTTTAGACACCCCGACTAATCGCCCCGGCAGCTTACGGGCGTAGTCAAGCTTGGTGGCAAAGTACGCAGCGTGGGGGCCACCGTAGCCCAGGGGCACGCCAAAGCGCTGGGTATTGCCCACGGCAATGTCTGCCCCTAATTCACCGGGGGCCTTGAGCAAGGTCAGGCTAAGCAGGTCGGCAGCGACCGTCACCAAAGCGCCCGCGGCACGGGCCTGGGCAATAAAGTCTGTATAGTCGTAAATTGCCCCGTCGCTGGCCGGATACTGGAGCAGCACGCCAAACACGGGTTGATCAAAGGCAAATTTACGATGGTCGCCCACCATCACCTCGATCCCCAGGGGTAGGGCACGGGTTTTGACCACTTCAATAGTTTGGGGGTGGCACTCGCTCGAGACCCAAAATGTCTTCGCGGCCTTAGCTGCCTTGTTTTTGCACACGCCCCAGCTCATCGACATCGCCTCAGCCGCAGCGGTGCCTTCATCGAGCAGCGACGCATTGGCAATCTCCAACCCGGTCAGGTCGCTCACCAGGGTTTGAAAGTTGAGCAGCGCCTCTAAGCGACCCTGGGCAATTTCAGGCTGGTAGGGGGTGTACTGGGTATACCAGCCGGGGTTTTCTAGAATATTGCGCTGGATCACCGGAGGAGTAATGCAGCTGTGGTAACCCAGGCCGAGGTAGCTTTTGAACACCTGGTTTTGAGTTGCGATCGCCCGCAAACTGGCCAGGGCTTCATATTCGCTCATGCCCTCCCCGACCGATAGCGGCTGCTGTAGCCGAATCCCCGCCGGGACCGCCGCTGAGATCAGCGTCGCCAGGGACTCAAACCCCAGGGTGGAGAGCATAGTTTGAATATCAGCGGACGTTGGCCCAATGTGTCGCTGTGGAAAACTATTTTCAATGGTCAGCTCATCTGACCAGCTTGACTGAGGTGACCCTACGGAAGTCATCGGGATTGAAGCCGCTAGTGTAGACATCACATTCACCTCATCAGGATGCTGATCGTAGGACATTGAAAACTCCACTTAGGTCGAAATCGCAAAGCATAAAAAACCATCAGCCAGTTGTGATGGTTTAAAGCAATTATTTCATTTTGTAATAGATTGCTAACCTTTGTCGTATTTTTTGAAGCAAACCAGGGAGAAATCTGTTGGCGTTAACCTTCAACCTGCTCGCTATATTCTTCGGCGGTCATGTAATCGTCGAGTTCTGACATATCGTCCGCCTTAATGCGAATCAGCCAGCCGTCGTTGTAAGGATCATCGGCAATTTGCTCGGGGGCATCAAGCAGCTGGTCATTGCGCTCTAGGACTTCCCCCGACACGGGCGATTTGAGATCTTCCACCGCCTTGACCGACTCGATAGTGCCAAAGGTTTCACCTTTTTCAACGTTATCGCCCAGTTCTGGCAATTCTAGAAAAACCACATCGCCCAGCTGATCAACCGCAAAGGCGCTGATACCAACGGTGACGATTTTTTCGTCTTCATCAACACGGGCGTACTCGTGGCTATCGGTGTATTGCAAATTATCAGGATAATCAAGGGCCATCGCTCGTCCTCAACACTCAGTCTGGGGTATGGGTTGAGGGAAAACTTTCCACGTAAAGTTAATCCCCCTCAACCTTTGTTCTGCCAGTGTCGCATGGAAATTCATTCTCTGCGCAATTTTCCAACAGGGTGTTAAAAAAAGTCTATAACAGGGCTATTGAGCCTTATAGAACGGGCGTTTTACAACCGTTGCGGTAAAGGGCTTTTTGCGGATTTCGACCTCAACGGTTTGGCCGATTTTGGCTAGCTCAGCCGGGATATAGGCCAGGGCCACCGGGTAGCCTAGGGTGGGCGATAGGGTGCCACTGGTGACAATCCCCACCGGGTTGCCCTCTGATAACACCGGATAGTCATGGCGGGCAATGTTGCGATCCTCGAGCTGTAGCCCCACCAGGCGGCGGAGCACCCCCTTATCTTTTTGCTGCTCTAAAACGGACCGTCCGATAAAATCTTGAGGTTTATCGAGATGGACTAGCCAGCCCAAACCCGCTTCTAGGGGGGTGGTCGTGTCGTTAATATCCTGACCATAGAGGGCCATGGCTGCCTCCAGACGGAGGGTATCACGCGCACCCAAACCACAAAGCGTCACGTCTTTGTCCAGCAAAGCTTTCCAGACCGCAACCGCACCTTTAGGATCGAGCATCACCTCAAAGCCGTCTTCGCCGGTATAGCCCGTGCGGGCCAAAAAAGCGTCATGGCCCAGTAGGCCCCCCTGGCAGTGGCCAAATCGGGATACCTCGGACAGGTCAGTCTCGGTTAGGGTCTGTAGCTTGGCGACGGCTTGGGGGCCTTGGACTGCAAGCAGGGCTTTGTCTTGGGAAATATCATTGAGCTGTACGTCGGTCTCGGGCAAGTGCGCTAAAAGCCACGCTTTGTCCTTTGCCGTCGTGCCCGCATTCACAATTAAAAAGACTTGCGCCTCGCCGCTGTCACCTTTGCCCTGGTCGTAGACAATCAGGTCGTCGATGATGCCGCCCTCTGGGTTTAGCAGCACCGTATATTGGGCCTTGCCAGGGGATAACCGACTGAGATCGGTCGGCACTAGCGTTTGCAGGTGCTCCAACAGGTCACTCCCGGTCAGAATGAACTTACCCATGTGGGAAATATCGAATACCCCAGCGCGCTCACGCACAGCCTGGTGCTCTTTTTGAATGCTGCTGAATTGAACCGGCATCTCCCAGCCTGAGAAGGCGGTCATTCTGGCCCCTTGCTGCACGCAAAGTTTATGGAGCGGTGTTTTTAGAAGGGTCATAAGTACTGCATCAAGATTCAAATGTTAACCAGGGAGGATGGGGAGAGCGGGAGAAGGGGAGAACTTTCAAGAGAGGCGCTCCCCGTGTCGCCCTATCCCCGCGTCCCCGCGTCAGTCTTATCGGTAAATTTGAGGCTAGTGCCTAGTCGGCGAATTCAATCATATGGCCTGCGGTGACCTGGGGCTTTTCTAGATGGGGCACATGGCCACACTCAGAGAGCCAAACCAGCTGGCTATCGACGACGGTTTTTTGAAATTTCTGAGCATCTTTGGTGCCCAGAATCTTATCTTGCTCGCCCCAGAGAACCAGGGTAGGCATTGGAATATCTTTGATTTTTTGACTTAAAAAATTATAGCCGCCGCTCTTGGTAAAGCTAATCAGGGCTTCTTTCCACTGGGGGGCTTGCAAGTGTAGCGAGGCGCAGAGTTCGGCATCGGGGGTGACCAGGGTGCGATCGCAATAGGCCTGCTGAGAAATCCGTCGCCGCACCCCTGGATTCTTTAAAAACGCTGTCGCCCAGCTATCTAACGGCGGAAACATCACTTTCCCGATGGCAGGCCCCGCCGCAAACCCAGCACTGTCAAACAGCACCAGCTGGCTCACCACATCGGGGTAGGTCAGCCCAAAATCAATCGCCGCCGCCCCGCCCATTGACGCCCCGCCCAGCCCCATGGGCTGCCCAATCATCTGCTGCCAAAAGCTATATAGATGCAGCTTAATCGCCCCAGGACTGTAGGTCGAAACCACCCGGCGGTCGGTAAACCCAAACCCCAACAAATCTACAACCCACACCTGAAATTGCTCAGCTAAACGCGGCACCAGCCGCCGAAACTCAAACAGCGAACTGTCAAAGCCGTGGATCAGCAAAAGCGGTGGCCCACTCCCCTGGCACACATAGCTGGTCGGGATCGGTTGAGCGGCCAGCGGCGTCTCAATCTCAGCAAATCGGATCGCCTCAGCCAGGGCAACAGAAGTGTCTTCGGTCAGGTTTTGGATATCGGAGGGGAGCATGGTGGGTGGTGGGTGAGGGGCGAAGGGGGAAAGGGAAAGGTAAAAGGAAAGGGGAAAGGAGAATCAGTAATGATTGGGAGTTTCTTCGCGTTCTACCCTCTAATCTCTAATCTCTACCCAATTCTCTCTACCCTCTACCCTCTACCCCATATTTCCTCTGTCGACTCACATAAAAGCTGGCAATCACCGCCATCGTCAGCCACCACAGCGTACTCACCTGGGGGCGATACCACACCGTATCAAACAACCCTTGGATGAGAACGCCCACCTGGCCTGAGATCGCAGCAATCAGCCAGTAGCCTTGGGGGTTAAGACTCTCCCGCAGCCGCTGGATTTGCTTGAATCCTTGAAAAAAGCCGATAAACAGCATCCAGAAAAGACTCACAAGGCCAACAAACCCCGCCTCGACCAGGGTTTCAAAATAAATCGAGTAGGCGCTGAGAGCAGTGTAGTTAGGGCGCTGATAGAGTGGATAAACCTTATTAAACGCTTCATTGCCAGGGCCAATGCCTAACACAGGCCGGTCTCGAATCATCTCGAAGACCGCCTCATAGACGTTAATGCGAAAGTTATTACTGCTGTCTTCGCGACCGGCAAACATGCTCATCACCCGCTCTCGGACGGGGGGTACCACCAGAATGCTCAGCGCCACAACCGTGACCGAGCCCCCTAGCAACATCGGCAGTGCCCACCGTTGCCAAAATGGGGGCAATAACGCATTCCACCAGTAAACCAGCAGTACCATCATCACAAAACCTAACCCCAAAAAGCCGAGCCAGCCGCCGCGACTCAGGGTCAAAATCATGCAGGCCGTATTGACCAACAGAGCCGTGACGGCCAGGCCTTTGGGCAACCAGCGTGGCCAGACAAAAATGGCAGCGAAGCTAAACGAAATTGCCGGAAGTAAATAAGCGGCCAGCAGGTTAGGGTTACCCAAAAAGCTATAGACCCGTGTCGTCCCAGACAGGTTGGACTCAGGATCAACCCAGGTGGCCAGCGCATCGGCTCCAAAAAACCACTGCCGCAAACCGTAGACCGACACTAGCAAGGTCGTCAGCAAGAAAACTGAAATGATCGCGGTACGCAGTTTAGGCTGCCGCATTGCCCGCGCCGCCAGCAAAAACAGCATCAGGTTTAGGGTCAGTTTAATCAGCCCTGAGATCGCTGCTGATTTGACGCCAGCTGGGGAGACAGCGGTGGCGAGCAACATGGCTATCCAATACAGCAACACCCCAATGTGAATGGGGGTGAGCCAGCCTTCTGCCTCATCAGACACGGTCAGCAATAGCCAGAACGCAGCGCAGATCATCAACAAAACGCCGATCAGCGTTGTCGATACGTAGGGCGCGATCGCAAAAATAATCGCAATAAAAACCGCTGCGATTGCATCCCCATAGGGCAGCAGCGAACTGCCCTGACGCCATTGACGCAGGGGCCACAGCAGACGATGTAGCAGACTCACCTCCCGCCACTGGTGCAGGGCAAACCAGCCAAAGGTAAGGCGCTGAAGAACGACGTCGATCATAGAGCCAGGACGAATTAGCGTAAATAATCTCAACCATCATGCCAGGGATGGGGCAAAACCAGTCAACAAAAATCTGCGCCCAAAGATCTAAGAAATCCGAAACTACCGCAATCCGATTTTGTTTACATTCCGTATCAATTGATAAGCCCTCAGCCAGGGAATAGACCGTTGTCGTTTCTTCAAAACTGGCTGGTGTCTCTAAAAACGCTTTAGTTAGGAGTTATCAATCATGACAGTTCAACCTTTTAGCCCCATCGTTCGTTGGGTCGCCACCGGTCTGAGCGCAGCCAGCTGCCTGCTATTTGTACCTGCGGCCCAAGCCAGCCCGGATGCCAGTCATACCGCCAGCACCAAAGACAATCATGCCAATAGCATCGTCGGGGTCGCGTCTTCCAATAGTTCTTTTGACGTCCTGACGGCTCTGCTCAAGCGAGCTGGTCTGGTCGATGTGCTTGACCACTCAGGTGACTTTACCGTCTTTGCCCCCACCGATGCCGCCTTTGGCGCACTGCCCGATGGCACCATTGAGAGCCTGTTCCAGCCCGAAAATCAAGAGCTGCTGGTCAGCATTCTGACCTATCATGTGGTTCCCGGTCGAGTCACCTCCGATCAGCTATCTGCAGGCGATGTCGCCACGGTGGAGGGAAATCAGATTGCCATCAACCTGAGCCAAGGTGTGATGATCAATGACGCGACCGTTGTGCAAGCTGACGTCGCTGCTGACAATGGCGTCATTCATGTCATTGATCAGGTCTTGCTACCGCCTACGGAGTAGTCCTTCAGGTGAAGGGGGTGAAGGGGGTAGAGAGGTGGGTAGTGGGTAGTGGGTAATTGGGAATTCAGAACTCAATCTTCCCCTGCTCCCCCTGCTCCCCCTGCTTCTCTACCCTCTACCCTCCACCCAAGAAATGGCATACTAGCGCTGTAGTGATTGCTCTAAAACGCTATCCATGACCCTCAATCGTCGTCAATTTATCGTACTGGGTGGGCTCGCTCTAGGGGCCTGCTCGTCGGCGGCAGTGTCTCAAGGCTCGGGACAAGACCGAGGCGTGCCTGCAGAGGCGGTGGCGGAAATCGGTGGCGGCGGGGACGCGGGGACGGGGACTTCGACTGGCGCTCAGCCGAACGGACGCGAGGACGCGGGGACACAATCAGTGGGGGAAACGATTGGGCCAGCCGGTCTGTATGCCCCTGAGCGGGGGGATATTCGGGCCATCGTGATCAGCGATATGAATAGCCGCTATGGATCGACGGAGTATAAAACAGAGGTGCTGAGGGGGATTGAGCTATTGCCCGATTGGCAACCAGATCTGGTGATTTGCGCGGGGGATATGATTGCGGCCCAAAAGATATCTCTGACCTCTGCCGAGGTGGATTTGATGTGGTCAGAGTTTGATCGTCAAATCCTGACGCCGATCCGAGGGATGAATCTGCCCTTTGCCCTGACCATTGGCAACCATGATGCTTCGGGCCTGGTGAGAGACGGCGGCTACGTGTTTGAGGTTGATCGCCAATCCGCCACCCGATATTGGCAAGCCCATCAAGATGCCCTCGCTCTAGTCTATGTCGATACCGGCAACTTTCCTTACTACTACAGCTTCAAGCAAAACGACATCTTTTATCTGGTCTGGGATGCCTCTGCAGCGGACGTACCGGCGGAGCAAATTGCCTGGGCCGATCGCAGTCTGGGTAGCCCCGAGGCCCAGTCTGCCAAACTGCGCATTGTGATGGGGCATTTGCCCTTTTTTGCGATTTCCCAGGGTCGCGATCGCACCGGCGAAATCTTAAACCAGCCCGAGGCGTTGCGATCGCTCCTGGAGCGCCACCAGGTCCATACCTACATCAGCGGTCACCACCACGCCTACTACCCAGCCCATGCCGGGCAGCTAGAGCTCCTTCACTGCGGTGCCCTGGGTAGTGGCCCCCGCACTTGGCTCGAGCGCACCGACACAGCCATGCAAACCCTCACTGTCCTGGATATCTTCTTAGGCGACCCAGCAGCGGCCACGGTTTACACCACCTACAACATGAATACGATGCAGCGGGTTGATGCCCAACAGCTGCCGCGCCAGATCGTTGGCCCTACAGGTCGTTTGTTGCGCCATGATGTCACCCTGGCAAACCTCAGCGAGGCCGAGCTAAACCAGCAATACGTGCCCAGCTTACATTGACCTCTGGCAACCCATCCTTGACGACCGCGATTACTCTAAACGAGGCCAGGCGCGATTCTCACCGCCAATATTCAAAGCACCATAGAGAATGGCCAGCCCGATCAAGCCTAACGCGGCCTGGGCGATGTTAACGCCCACGGCCAGGTTCATCACAAATGCCGCCACGCTGGATGCGATAAACCCGTAAAAGCCCCATTTCTTCCAGCGCATTAGTGCGATCGCAAAATTAATAAACTAGGCTTTGATATCTGAGGTACCAGACAACTCAGCTGCTCTAGTTTTCTCAGCATCTAGTTTTAGCACTAGCACACCCAGGGGGGGCAGCGTCAAATCGAGGGAATAAGGCCGGTTGTGGTAAGCCCAATCATCGGACCATTTACCCCCCAGATTGCCCATGTTGCTGCCGCCAAAGTCGCGCGAGTCGCTGTTAAACAGCTCTCTATAATAGCGCCGTGCATGCACACCCACTCGATAGTG
>JBCBQD010000258.1:0-8268 GCA_039820425.1 Cyanobacteria bacterium J06635_1 | reverse complement strand
GTCGGATCAGCGGCGGCGGGCAGTGGGGCTAGGGGGGACAGGGCTAGCAATGACGAAGTGACAATCAGGTGGATGCGCATCAGGAAATTTACCGAAACAGCTATATTTCTGAATAACAGACACTTTGATTTCTATTTATTGCCCTTTGCTACCGACCCGGTAAAAATCATCGAACCTTTACAAGGCTTTACTAAAAGAACGTATACAAGAAAAGACGTTTATGGAGATGCCCCCCTGTAGCTTCAGATCGCATCAGCCGCATTCCGAACCGGCCCAAGATATTTTCTGAAAAGGTTTACCATAAATCTATACGGACTACTCCGAAGCGACAGAGCCATGATTCAAGCGCTTCCCAGGTTAATGACATTTCAAGAGTTTCTGGCCTGGAAACCAGAGACAGAACGCTATGAATTACATGATGGAGTCATTGTTGAGATGCAGCCAACCATTACGGTGTGCCATTGGGTCAATGGGATGTATGAGACCCAGCTTTTTCGTCGCGGGGATGGGTTGGTGTCACCAGGGTTGCGGTTGAGTGTAGAACAGGTCATTAGCCTGGGGTAGTCACTGCTAACGCTGGGCGTAAATGGGTTTAAGACTCAATCTTTGACTAGAAATAGATCATATGTACTAAAATGAGCGTAATTGGAAGTCTTTTTGGCAATTCCAAGCATCCCTGCCCTAGTACAGCAGCATCCCCATGGCGAATCTATTGCTGATTGAGAGCCCCGGTAAACTCAAGAAACTCAGCCAAATTCTCGGCCCTGGCTGGACCGTGAAGGCCAGTGTGGGGCATGTCCGAGAGCTGACCCATGATGGTGAAGATGCGCTGGGCTTTGATCTCGACGGTAACCAGATCCACTGTCGCTATACCCCTCGCAGTGCCCGTGCTAAGCAGGTGCTCTCAACCCTGCGCAAAGCTGTCAAGCAGGCTGACACGATCTACATTGCTACTGACCCCGATAGAGAAGGCGAAACCATTGGCTGGCATTTGCAGCAGGCCCTGCGGCTAAAAAATCCTCGGCGAGTTGTCTACAGCGAGATCACCCCCGCCGCCGTGCGCCAGGCCATCGCCCGCCCTCGCAGTCTCGACCCGTCGCTGATTGCCGCCGGGCGTGCCCGTGATTGCCTCGATAAGCTGGTGGGCTATAAAGGCAGCCGCCACGTCGTATGGCCCCTCAACAATGGAGCCAAGTCCATGGGCCGGGTCCAAAGTGCGACGCTGCACCTGCTCTGTCTGCGTGAGCGCGAGATTCAGGCCTTTATCCCGCAAGCTTACTGGAGCGTCTGGGTGGTCTATGAAGAGGGTTTCAAGGCGTTTTACCGCCGTAAGTTGACAGCCAATCGGCGCAAGGCAGAGATGGCTAAAGATGATGCTGGGGTGACGAAAGCCGCCCCTGAGTCTGATCGGGTGACCACCCAAGCCGAGGCTGATCGCCTCGTTGAAATGACCCGGGCTCACCCCCACCAGGTCCAAACCATCGAAGGCAAAGTCAAAAAACAAGCGCCGCCACCGCCCTTCATCACGTCTACCCTGCAGCAGTCAGCCGGGTCCAAACTCCGCTTTAACCCAGACCAGACTATGAAAGTGGCCCAGGCTCTCTATGAGGCAGGCCACATCACCTACATGCGCACCGACTCCGTGGTGCTGTCAGCGCCCTTTCGAGCCGCTGTGCGAGACTACCTGAGCAAGCATGATTCCACCAATGTGCCTAAACAAACCGCCAGGCATCGCTCTGCTAAAGGGGCCCAGGCCGCCCACGAAGCGATTCGCCCGACAGACGTCAACCGCACACCGCACCAACTGCAAGGCACCGTCTCGTCAAATGCCGCTCAACTGTACGAGCTAATTTGGAATCGGGCTGTGGCGTCACAATGCTGCCCAGCCCGCCTGCGCAAGACGCGAATTGTCACCCAGTCGGGGGAAGCTTTTTGGGAAGCCCGTGGTCAGGTGGTTGAGTTTGCTGGCTACACCCGCTATTGGAATAACTTGAGTGCTGATGCTCAACTGCCCACCCTGCAGCCAGGCCAGCGGCTGCAATTGCAGCAGGCCCAGGCAGACCCAAAGCAAACCCAGCCGCCCCCCCGCTACACTGAGCCGAAACTGGTGCAGCTGATGGAGCGTCGGGGCATTGGCCGCCCGAGTACCTATGCGCCCACGATTAAAACGCTGAGGGCACGCACCTATGTCCAATTGGTCAAGGGCAAACTTCAGCCCACAGCGCTGGGGATGGGGTTAGATGCAGCGTTAGAAAAGCTGCTACCCGATTTAATCGAGCCTGCCTTTACGGCCAAGATGGAGGCAGACTTGGATGCGATCGCAACCGGCAAACAAGACTGGCAAGCCTACCTCACCGGCTGGTATCGAGATTATTTTGCCCCAGCCCTCGAGCAGGCCCGGACCCAACTAGGGACAGGGGCAATGAGAGACGCTTTGAGCGCCCAGACCACGCCTGCTCAAAAAGACGAAAATCGCCCAGAGGGGCAGGCTGAAGCTCCGGTCCGATCCGCTTTCAAATCAGCCCCGGTGAAGGGGAAACCCTCAAAAAGCAAGATCAAGTGTCCAAGGTGCACTCAGGCGATGAACAAAATCCCGTCGCGCTCCAAAAAACTTAAGGCTAATCATTTTCTTAAGTGTGACGCTCCGAACTGCGGGACGGTCATGTTTTGGAACCCTAACAAGAAACTCTATGAATTGCCCTACAGTCAGCAGACTCCAGATCCAGAAGCTTTTACCGACTATCCTTGCCCGAGCTGTGGGGCTTTGCTAGAGCGCCATCCCTATCAAAAAGAGGGTAAAGCCAGGGTGATGTTGCGTTGTTCGATACTCGACCATCGTCGTGGCAAGTGCAAAGAGGTTGCCTTTTTTCAGAGTCGCAATAGCTTTTGGTCGCCTAAGTTTGGCAACTTAGATACGTCAACGAAATGATAGCCAAAAAGCCTCATAATTCGCCTAAATGTGTCGAATTATGAGGCTGGCTCAAGTAATACCGTTGCTCTAGCCTGCGACCATTTCCTTGAAGGCTTTACCTGGGGAAAACGCAGGCACCGTTGTAGCCGGAATGGTCATGGTTTCGCCTGTCTTTGGATTCCGACCTTCCCGGGCTTTGCGATCGCGGGGTTCAAAGCTGCCAAAGCCTACCAGCGTTACCTTGTCACCACTAGAAACAGTCTCCATTAAAGTCTCAATTGTCGCTGTCAGGACAGAGTCGGCTGTCTTCTTAGGGACGCCCACCTTATCAGCGATCACATCGATCAGTTCACCTTTGTTCATATCTTGAAAACCAAGTCATCCCGGTCTTTCTAACATGAGAACTTAGAAAGCGCAAGGGTTTACCCAACTTGACAGGTTAATCACCCGCGTCTGATGCGCAAATGGGGCACTTGCAACGTCCTTAAAGCAGCTTGTAGTGTCATTTACAAAATCAGCGTCTGGCAAGGCTCCTGGCAATTAAAACTCGACTACGGACTGAGGGTGCTGTTTACAATGCAGCCGACAAAAACGGCAGGACAGCCTTTGCCACCGCTTCTCCATATTCCTCTGCCATGCCTAAGGTACCTGGCAGACGCACGGCTTGCACCTGGGGTAATGCGGCCATTGCCTCCATCTCTGCTTTTGAAGCTGGGGGAGCCTGCTCACCCACCATCACCATCACCGGCACGGATAACGTGTCAAAATAGGCTAGAAAATCTGCCCGCGTCTGCACCGGATCTAGCCCACCTGTGACAAATGCGGCTGACGCGTAGCGGGCACCAGCCTGCTGGGTGGTCTGGTAGCGCTGGGCAATATAGTCAGGGGTCAGCTTGGCCTCATCCACAAAGACATGGCGGCGATACATCCACTTGAGAAAGGCAGGTCGTGTATTCAGACCATAAAGGGCCTGACCGAGGAGGCGCGATCGCACCAGCCCCCTCACCCCACGACGCACTCGCTCAGACGCCCCCATCACCGCCAACGGCCCCCGCCAGGTGGGAGCCACTAGCACAACTTTTGCCCAGGCATCGGGCAAGGTCTCAGATAATGCCAGGGTATAACCAGCCGCATGACCAGCGGCTACCACGGCAACGGGTTCAGAAAACTGTTCGCTGACAAAGTCACTTAAAAACTGTTGATACAGCTTGGGTTGATACGCTAGCCGCAGCCGATCGGAGTCGCCAAAGCCAGGCCAGTCAACCACAGTGACCTGATGAGTGGGGGCTAATTGAACGGCTAAGGTTGCCATCTCCGTGCGGGTCGAGACGGTGCTAAAGGCGGGCAATAACAACACAGATTGCCCAGTGCCCAGGGTTTCATAGGTGACACTGAGAGGTTGCCCTTGCCACTGCCAGCGATAGGCGGCGACAGTGCCATTGAGAAGCGTTGGGGCTACTAAGCCAGTCATAGAAACCTCCACAGGAAAGATAACCGTGCTTAGAATTGTACAGAACTAAAGAGTATCCCAGAGCTGAGAAACCGGGTTTCTTCTGATCAACCTTCAGGAACTGACCAATAGCCCAAGAGAAACCCGGTTTCTTGCTGAAAGGTATACTAAGGGGTAGACTTGCGAGGTCTGTGCCATGTTGACCTTACCCATCACCCTTGATCTCAAGACCGTTCATCTCACAGATGATCAGTTTTATCAGCTTTGTATCACTAATCCAGATGTACGAGTGGAAAGGACGCCCGAAGGAGCATTACTTCTAATGGCACCTGTTGGCGGCTACAGCGGCAATCAAGAACTAGAGTTAGGCGGTGAACTCTACGTTTGGAACCGTGAAACACAGCCAGGCAAAGTTTTCAGTTCATCTACAATTTTTCGACTGCCCGGAGGAGGTGACCGTTCCCCGGATGCAGCCTGGATTGAGCTATCACGATGGGAATCGCTTACCCCTGAGCAACGGCAAAAGTTTCCGCCAATTGCACCTGATTTTGTCATGGAGTTACGATCACGCACAGATTTGCTCAGTACGCTGCACGACAAAATGCAGGAATATCTCGACAGTGGGGTCAGATTGGGCTGGCTGTTTAACCTGCAAGATCAGCAGGTCGAGATTTATCGCCAGGGTCAACCCAAAATAGTCCATGATTTACCCCAGACATTATCTGGCGAGGATGTACTGCCAGGATTTACGCTACGGGTCAGTCTATTCACTGACCCGTAAAGGCTAGCTACCGCAATGCCTCAGGTTGAAAATGGGGTGCATATCCTTGCATCATCTTTAGCTCAGGCGCACGATAGGTCAATTGTTTACTGGTCATTTTGCCCAGACTTACCAATGATTCTGCCATTTTGACCGCAGCGGCAACGGCGTCAATGACGGGCACCCCGAGGCGTTCTTCGAGGTGCTTTTCGAGGCCACTCATGCCGGCGCAACCGAGGCAGATGGCTTCGGCTCCATCTTTGTCGATGGCTAACTGGGCAGCGGCGGTTAACACGTCCAGGGTGTGGGTGCGATCGCACTCCGTCTCTAACACCGACAGTTTTGTCGTGCGCACCGAGGCACACCGAGCCGTCAGCCCTGTTTTCTGAATGGTTTTCTCTACCATGTCTCGCACTCGATGGAGGGTTGTCACCACGCTCCACTTGGCGGCCAGCATATTCGCCACATAGAGACTGGCCTCAGCAATCCCCACAACAGGCCGATTCGTCACCTCGCGGGCAGCCTCTAACCCCGGATCGCCCCAGCAGGCCAAGATAAACGCATCGGACTCGGTATCAAGAACAATTTGCTCCAGAATGCCAGGAATTGCCAGATACTCATCGTAAAAGCTCTCGATGGACTCCGGCCCGGTCTGGGGTTGTACAGTGACTACCTCAGTCTGAGGGAATTTAGCCGCCTGGGCAGACACGTTGATATTCAAGGTCATCGGCTTGCAAGTGTTACCGTTGATCACTTTGATGCGACAGGTTGGGGTTGATGAGGTTAGCACCTTAGCTTTGCTCCTGGCTATAAAATATGTCCTCCATAGTCGCATTGGAAGCTGTATTAAATCACCTCAACTGTTACAGGCGTATCCCAGGGACCAGAAACCGGGTTTCTATCCATCTATTTTTAGACTACTGACAATAGTGCTCAAGAAACCCGATTTCTAGCAGCCGGTTAATCGAGGGCCGTCGGAGCAGATGAGGTCAATAGTTCCATTATATGGCCATCAAAATCACGCACCACTGCACGACGGCCCCATTTTGTCTCGCATGGGTCAGAAACAATGACAGCCCCAAGCTTGCTGAGTGCTGTCACAATCTCATCAACAGAGGTGACAGTAAAGCCAAAACGAAGGCTAGTTGTTGGTATGTGTGACTCAGACAATGGATAAATTTCAGTAACTACTCAGGGAGATCACTTCGTTGAGAGTAATTGTGGAATATGCTGGGTATAAAATACGGCTCCAACAGCCACCACAATATTCGACAGGCAGACTGCGGCAAAAATACCCTTGATGCTCAGAATCTGGCTGCCCAAGTAGGCCAGAGGGATGCACAGTCCAAACATGCGGCTTAAATTGATGACCATGGCAGCGCGGGGGTGGCCTGAGGCATTTAATAGGGCACTCACAACCAGGATAGCTCCCACAGCCGCATAGCTGATTGGGACAATCGCCAGGTAGGTGGCTGAGATCGCAATCACTGCCGGATCGGTATTAAACTCTCCCACTAAATCTGTCCTCGCTAATCCTAGAGCAACCGCAGCTAACCCTCCCCAACCTAAACAAAACCAATAACACAATTGTGAGGCTCGCCCAATTCGAGCATAATTTTGAGCGCCCCAATTCTGACCGACAAAAGGGCTTAAACCCACCGATAGGGCCATCAGCATTGTCTGTATAACCGCTTCTATGCGCAGAGCAATACCAAATCCAGCGATTGCGATCGCGCCATAAGCCGCCACCATGACCATGATCACCCCCGTAAAAACAGGCATCATCATTCCAGTCGCCATCGCTGGCAGTCCGACATGTAAAATTTGTCGCCAGGATTGCCATAACATCGTGACCGTCGGCAGGCTAAAAGATAAAATCTGCTCGCGGTGATAGAGAACTAAAAGCACTGCAATCAAGGTAATTGCCCGAGCCATCACCGTTGCCAGAGCCGCCCCCGTGATGCCTAATGCCGGTAGCCCAGCTCGCCCAAATATTAACAGCGGATCCAAAAACAGGTTAACCACTACAGCCACAGTCATGATCAGACTGGGGCCCAGGGCATTGCCCGCTGAGCGCAACAGGCTATTTCCCACCATGGGGATAGCCACACAAGCCATTCCCCAGTACCAGATCTCCATATAATCATGGATTAAGGGGAGAAGATCTGGCTCTGCACCCAGAACAGAGAACAGCGGATCAATGGTATTCAACCCCAGACAGACCAGGAGACAGAGGATCCCCAGAGACAGGAGTAAACTATCGACGCTCAACCGCCTAGCTCGAGAACGATCTGCCGCTCCTATTGCTTGCGAAACGACTGCTGCTGCGCCCGTCCCCAACCCAATGAACAAACTCATCAACGTCGTCACCACTGGAAATGTAAAGCTAATGGCAGCTAGGGCCTCAGTTCCCAACTGGCCGACAAAATAAGTATCTACTAAATTAAACGCCACGGCGGCAAACATTCCCCAGGCGGTTGGCAGCACAAGGCGTATCAATTGGATACCCACAGACCCCTGGGTAAGCTTGCCCCTCGAATGAGAAAGCTGAGTCACGGTTGAATTTTTCATAGATACGAAGCATCAGAAGATTACTTGTGAACCTGCAAAATCTCGAGTAATTTCTGAGGCGGGGACGACCGTAACTCGTAGGTTTTTGTTCTGTACATCCAATAATTTAAACCTGAAAATACAGCCAACGTTAGGGCACCAGATATAATCAAAGCGGGTCTCATCGGAATCAAAACGATTGACGTTACTAACTCAATGCTGATAAGGGCTAGTAAACAGTTGGCAATCAACTCACGGCGCAGGAAGCTGCACACCATTGCCCCTAAAGGAGCCCCCACAACCACAATTGGAATCGCACTTAACCAGTAACCTAAAACAGGTTCCGAAAAATCCTTCAGGTAAAAAACTTGCAACAGTGTCCCAAATAAGGCGTTAACCGCCATCAAGATAACTGTTGTTGGGGTTGCAATTTTTTCATTCACTCGAAATAAAAGAACGACAACTGCAAAAACAAAGATATCAATCCCATTGCCCACCAAGCCACTCATCACACCTCCTATAAAACCAGCCATCAAACAGATTCCCCGCTCCCGCCATCCCCAACAGGGAACTTGTCTATGACAGTGTCTTTGTGTC
>JBCBQD010000257.1:0-8350 GCA_039820425.1 Cyanobacteria bacterium J06635_1 | reverse complement strand
GGAAATTGTTGAAGTTTTAAAGGATGTGTTTGGCACTACCTTTCCCCAGGACTTTTACAACCGATGGACCCTAAAAAAGAAATGGGCCAAACTCATCAACGACCCCATTTCTGTGCCTATCTTTAAGCTTAAGATTCGCCTGCAGCAAAGGGGATGGCGGCAAAGACTCCAGCAATACTGGCGCGAGCAGCAACCCGATCTGGTGGTCTCCTTGATGCCTTTGGTCAATCGGGTCTTGCTAGAAAGCCTTCGAGCAGAGCTGCCCCAAACCCCTTTTATTACTTCTATTACCGACTTTGCCGACTGTCCCCCCCACTTTTGGATTGAGCCCCAGGATCAGCTGTTGATTTGTCCGTCTCAGCGAGCAGTTGACCAGGCTAAAGCAGTGGGCTATTCCACCCAAAACCTTTTCCAAACCTCGGGAGTAGTGATTCATCCTCGGTTTAACGAACTGATCACAACGGATCGCCAGCAGGCCCGGCAGGAGCTTGGTTTACATCCCGATTTACCCATCGGCTTGGTTTGCTTTGGCAGTCACGGCTCCAAAGATATGGTTGAGATCGCCCAGCGGCTAGAACAATCGTCCCTGGCGCTACAGCTTGTGTTTGTTTGTGGTCGCAATCAGGCCCTGGCCCAACAGCTGCGCCAGATGCCCAGTCGGTTCCCCAGAGTCATCGAAGGGTTTACCCGACAGCTCCAACATTACATGCACCTGTCGGACTTCTTTATAGGCAAACCGGGCAGCGTTGGGGTCAGCGAAGCCATCGCAATGAGGCTACCGGTGATTACAGAATGCGATCCGGTGATGACCTTGTTTCAAGAACGGGCCACCGCCGATTGGCTGGCAGACAATCAGTTTGGCAAGGTGGTTAAGAACTTTCGCCAGGTTGACAAGGTGGTAGCTCAGCTACTCGAGCCCAAAACCTTTCAACGCTATCAAGACAATGTCGATGCCTATCGCAATCGCGCTGTGTTTGAAGTGGTCGATATTTTAGAAAGGGTTTTATCCGGGACCGCAGCCGCTGACTCAGCCACCGCCCCAGCCACTTTCTCAAGCCATCATCAGACCGCTTTATCAAACTCTATTGGGGTAAAACCATGAAATTTGACTGGTTACTTATCGGAGCCGGGTACTCGGCCTGTGTGCTGGCAGAGCGTCTGGCGACCCAGTTGGGTCAGCGAGTGTTGCTGGTCGAGCGGCGCAACCACATTGGCGGCAATGCCTACGACTACTACAATGAGCACGGCATTTTAGTTCACAAGTATGGCCCCCATATCTTTCATACCAGATCAAAGAAAGCCTGGGACTATCTCTCTCAGTTCACCCAGTGGCGACCGTACTACCACCATGTCCTGGGGGTGATTGAGGGCAAGAAGGTTCCCATTCCCTTTAATTTGAATACGCTCTATGCGTTGTTTCCTCCTCGCTATGCCGAAAAGTTAGAAAATCTGCTGCTAGAGAATTTTGGCTTTGGTGTCAAAGTGCCGATTCTCAAGCTAAGGGAAAGCACCAGCGGGGATTTGTCGTTTCTCGCCGACTACGTTTATGAAAATATTTTTCTTCATTACACCGCAAAGCAGTGGGACTTAAAACCAGAAGACCTCGATCGCGGTGTTACCGGACGGGTTCCGGTCTATATCAGTCGGGATAATCGATATTTTCAAGACCGGTATCAGGCGATGCCCAGGCTGGGCTATACCGAGATGTTTCGTCAGATGTTGGATCATCCCAATATCAAGGTGTTGCTGAACACCGACTATCGCGAGATTATCGACGACATTGATTTTAATCGACTGGTTTGCACCGGGCCGATTGATGCCTTTTTTGACTACTGCCACGGTGAGCTACCCTACCGCAGTATCCGCTTTCAGTTTGAAACACGAGATCAAGAATGGCATCAAGAAGTCGGCACCGTTAACTACCCCAACGACTACGATATTACTCGCATCACCGAGCAAAAATATCTCTCGGGCCAGACCTCGCCCAAGACAACGCTGGTGATGGAGTATCCCGAAGCCTACATTCCTGGCAAGAACGATCCGTACTACCCGATTTTGAATGAAGAGAACCGCGCTCAATTAGCTCTCTATCAGCGAGAGGCTGAAAAATTGAACGGCTCAGTTTTGTTTGCCGGTCGTCTAGGTGACTACAAGTACTACGACATGGACCAGGCCGTGGTGCGGGCCCTGGGTCTGTTTGAGAAAATTGCAACCGAATCAAGGCCAACCTTACCAACCGTGCAGCGAGAGTTGCTCCCTGCTTAATACCTTAATACTGTTCTTTAACACATGGAGGCCTACAGAAATGGCCCAAAAATTTACAGTCAATGTAGTGACTGGTCAGGGGGGAGGGGGGCACTATGCGACCTATCACGCCCTGCGGGCCGTGGCCGAACAACGGGGCTTGCCCTGGCAGTTTCAGGTCACCGATATGGATGAGATGATTACAAACCTGTCTCAGCAAAACCAAATTAAAAACGCCTATGAGATGTTTGGGTTTTCGGGACACGATCTCTACAACCTGATGGTTAAGGGGGGGTGGACCTGGCTCTGGCCGCTCAAAATGCGCCTGAATAAGCTGCTGGTCAAGCTAAACTATGACATTGGTGTCAAAATCTTTGAAAGTTACTGGCGTGAGCAGCAACCTGACATGGTGGTTTCTGTTATGCCGCTATACAATAAGGGCCTGTGGGAGAGTCTGCAAAAGGTCAGGCCCGATGCGCCCTACATGACAGTTTTAACCGATTTTGCCGATTGTCCGCCCGCGTTTTGGCTAGATCCAGACGCGGGAAATCTTGTGGTTTGTGGCACTCAGCGAGCGGCAGACCAGGCCCGTGATTTGGGGATTGCAGATCAGCGCATTATTGAGACGTCTGGGCTGGTCATTCACCCCAGCTTCTACGCAGACAGCCTGCCCGAAGAGAGTCGCGCTCGCCAACGACACCAGCTGGGGCTCACCCCCGATCGGCCCACCGGTTTGGTGATGTTTGGGGGGAATGGTTCTGATGTCATGTTCAAGATTGCCAGGCGGCTGGAGCGATTTCAAGATCAAATTCAGCTGATCTTCATGTGTGGGCACAATCAGGCACTATCTGAGACCCTACGGCTCTATAAAGGGCCTCAAAAGAGAGCGATTGTGGGGTTCACAGACACCATGGCCAACTATATGCGCCTGAGCGACTTTTTTATTGGCAAACCCGGTAACGTGAGCGTTAGCGAAGCCTTAGCGATGAAGCTGCCGGTGATCACTGAGTGCAACATTGCCACGATGAGTCAAGAAAGATACTGCGCCGAGTGGGTTTCAGAAAATGGGGTTGGCTTGGTGATTTCAACCTTTCAAAAAATTGATCAGGCGGTGGCTGAGTTGATCCGACCTGAGGTTTATGGGAGCTATCGGTCTAACCTAGCCCGCTTCAACAATCAGGCAGTTTTTGAAGTCACCGATAGTTTGCAAAAGATCCTTGAAAAGGCTTACCCAGGATCTGCGTTAGCCCTGGCAGGTTCATAAAGACCACTTCACAGAGAGGGGAAACGAGCATGATCTCTACGTCTAACATCTCGCGTGAGCTGGCTGCGATTGCTCAGACAGATAGCCCACCCACACAAGACAACCTGTCAGCAGGGCCACTCACTCAACTCATGGGTGGCCTACCTCCCAATGATTTGGCGGTCTTTGGCGGTCAGCCAGTGCGATCGCACCCCTATCCTGCCTGGCCGATCTCCGACGAACGCGACGAAGCTGTTGTGACCGAGGTGGTCCGCTCGGGGCGCTGGGGGGGAGCCCCTTACCCGGGGCCTTATAGTGCCGCTTTTGCAAGACAGTTTGCAGCCATGCAGGGTGGCGGTGTGGCGGTGCTGATGGTCAACGGCAGCGTCACGATGGAAGTTGCCCTACGGGCCGCCCAAATCGGGTGGGGCGATGAGGTGATTGTCCCCGCCTACACCTTTCAAGCCACCGCCGCCGCCCCCATTGCCGCGGGTGCGATTCCGGTGATCGTCGATGTTGATCCAAACACCTACTGCATCAGTCCAGCTGCGATTGAGGCCGCCATCACCGATCAAACACGGGCGATTATTCCGGTTCATCTGGGGGCGCAGATGGCGGATATGGACGCGATCATGGCAATCGCTGAGCGGCACAATCTGATTGTGATTGAGGACTGCGCCCACGCCCACGGTGCCCGATGGAGGGGGCAAGGCGCAGGCACCTTCGGCCATTTTGGCTCCTTTAGTCTGCAATCGTCCAAGATTTTGACCACGGGGGAAGGCGGCGTGTTGTTGTGCCGCACCCAGGCCTGGGCTGATCGGGCCATCAGTCTGATCGACTGCGGACGGCTGCCCGTGCCGACTGAACCGGCAGCCCCCCAGGCAGGGAGGCTCGATCAGCTGCTGCACCAGTTTATCCAGTTCGGGGGGCACCCTCCGGCGTTCTCCCTGGGGACCAACTATCGCATGACAGAATTTCAGGCTGCGCTAGGCACCGTCGCTCTGGAGAGATTTGGTGACCAGATGATCCAGCGAGAAGCCATGCTTGACTACTTAGAAAAACAGCTGGCGGAGATACCGGGGGTGCGCCTGCTTAAACGGGATCCCCAGCACACCCGACGGTCGTTTTATCGCTATATTTTTGCCCTCGATCCCACCCTTTTTGGGGCTGCGCATGAGGAGGTTTGTCTGGCCCTCCATGCAGAGGGGATTCCGTGCAGCCAGGGCTATCCGGCGATGCACCGCTCTGGGCTTTTTCAGCCCCAACTGTCTCGTCTGCCGGTGCCCAGTGCCTTTCCTGAGCGGTTTAATTTAGGCAAGCTGACCCTGCCCGAGGCCGAGCGGGCCTGCGAGCGCGAAGCCATCTGGCTCGATGAAGCCATCTTCAGAGCAGGCCCCGAGGGGATTGACGATGTTGTCGCTGCCCTCACCAAGATTCAGCGAAGTGCAGCCATTCTCGCAGCTGCCAAGGACGCGTTTTTAAGGATGATACAGCCATGACCCTTGCCCTCTCGAATGACTCAAAGACTGATGATGCGAAGCCGCAGGCCGCTACAACCAAAGCCGTTAAGGTTAAGGTCTTGGTACTCCGGGGCGGCGGCGGGCACTATGCCACCTTCCTGGCCCTGCGGGATGTCCTCGCCGGGCAGCAGCCCCACTGGCAACTGGAGCCGATCTTCGTCGACACCCTGGGCGCAGGCACAGAAACCCAAAAAGAGAACAAAGTGGCCCATACGATTGGCAAAGGTTCCGATCAGTTTTATGACCTGATTTTGAAAAACGGTTTTGGCTGGGTTCATCTGATCACCGTTCATATCCACAAGGTGTTGACCCGGCTTAATCACCGCACCGAGGTGGGGCTTCTCTCTGACATCTGGCAACAGGACCCACCCGATCTGGTGCTTTCCGTCGTGCCCTTTCATAACCGGGCACTCTGGGCCAGTTTGCAACCCACCCAGCCCGGCACCCCCGTGGTCACCCTCTTGACAGATTTTGCCGACAGCCCCCCGGCCTATTGGGTAGAACCCAGCACCGACAACTATTTGATCTGCAGTACTGAGAAAGCCGTAGCGCAGGCAATCACCGCCGGGGTCACGCCGGATCGGGCGATTAAAACCTCCGGGTTGGTGATCCATCCCAAATTTTATCGGCCCAGGTCAGAAAAGATTGCCGCTGAGCGCCTGGCGCTGGGGCTAGAGCCTCACCGCATGACCGGCCTGGTCCTGTTTGGGGCCAATGGCTCCAAGGCAATGCTAGAGATAGCTAAACGCCTGGAACCGTTTCAAGATCGCCTGCAGCTGATCTTTTTGTGTGGCCGCAATCAAGCGGTGGCCGACGCGCTGCGGGCGAAGACAGATGGCCAAAAGCGAGCAATCATTTCATTCACAGAAGACATTCCCCACTACATGCACCTGGCCGATTTCTTTATTGGTAAGCCCGGCAATGTCAGCGTCAGCGAGGCGATCAAGATGAAGCTCCCCTCTATCGTAGAGCGCAATTTTCTCACCCTACCCCAGGAGCGCTATGCCGCTGACTGGGTCAAAGAGAAACAAGTTGGGCTCACGGTGGCTAGCTTTAAAGAGATCGCCAGCGCCGTCGAAACCCTGATTCAGCCTGAGAATTTTGCTCGCTACCAGGAGAATCTGGCCGCCTTCGACAATCAGGCCGTGTTCGAGGTGCCCCAAATTTTGCAAAGGATTTTGGCAACCCATCGTCATCCGTTTGAATCCGTAACTCCCACCAAGAACCGATAACCCTGTAGGGGCGATGCCTTGTGCTCGCCCTGCCGCATTTAGCGCGCTCAGCCAGGATTGAGTGTTTAACAACCCGGTCCCCCGAGCATTTGCTCATCCAAAGCCGAAAGTAAAATTGATGAAGCCACCTGTGTTTACCACCAATACCGATTGCCAAGGGCAGCGCCCCTTGCTTAAAAGTGCTGTGGGTCTCTATCAATTTTCTCCCAGGGCGATTGCACAACCCACCACCGAAGCCGACATTGTTCAAATGGTTCGGCTCGCTGCCCAGCGTCAGCTCAGGGTGAGGGCCATCGGTGCAATGCACTCAGCCGTCCCCCTACCTGCCACTGAGGGGCTTTGTCTGGCCCTGGATGAATACAACAAAGTTTTGGGTATCACTGGCAACCTCATCACGGTTCAATCCGGCATTCGACTGTGGCAACTCAATGATGTCCTGGCAGTGCACGGCCTGGCCCTGCCGATTTTGGGCACCATTGCGCAACAAACCGTTGCCGGGGCCATCTCCACCGGCACCCACGGGGGTTCGCTTGAGCACACCAGCCTCAGCGGCTATGTGCAGGCGATGCGAATTGTGCGGGCGGATGGCAGTGTGGTGGAGCTTGATCGCACCGATGATGAATTTAATGGGGTTGCGATCGCACTCGGGGCCCTCGGCATTATCTCCACCGTCACCTTCCAATGTGTGCCAGCTTTCTCGCTCCAGACTGAAGTGCGCACACTCCCTATGACAGAGTTTTTAGCGGGCTTTGACGAGATCCATACCCAAAATCAATATGTGGATATTCGCTACTCACCGATTTGCGATCGCGCCCACCTTGCTCTGATCAATCCAACCCCAGAGCTGCTAAGTGAAAATGGCGGCTGGCAGCCTGTTCAGACCAATCCACTCACCCAAGCGTTTACAGACAGGCTCAACAAACTGGCCCAGCGCCTGTTCTTAACCCACCGCTTTAACAGGCTCCAGCGCTGGGGCATCGAACGCTACGACCAGGCCATCTACACCGAGGCTTACGGTCGCAGTGATTTTGTTCTCACCCATTTTGACGCCACCTCCACCGATCTGCTGGCCAATGAAGAGCGCAACAATCTGGACCCCGTGGCCGATATGGAAGTTGCCATTCCCTACGACCGCGCCTGCGAAGCTCTGGCCGTTATCCGCAGCCATTTTCACACCACCCAAAGGTTTCCCTCCATGCACATTCACCTACGTTGCTCAGCGGCTGAGCCGTTTTGGCTGAGCCCCACCTGCGGTGAGCCCATCTGCTGGATTGAATTTTGGGAATATCCTTGCACGGGCAAATTTTTCCAGGAAATGATTGAGCTGCTAGCGCCCTTTAACCCTCGCGGCCATTGGGGAAAGCAGCTGCCGATCAGTGTTGCACCGCAGCTTACCCTACATCCCACCCAGCAGTACAAAAACTGGCGGGACTTCAGGCAGCTTCGACAGCGATGGGATCCCCAGGGGATATTTTCTAACCCCTACCTCGATCGCATGATGCCCCGTGAAACAGATCTGCCAAAACTTGAAATCGCACTTCAATTATGACTCAACTCCAAAACACTAGCCCCCCCGACGCTGAGCTTGTCTCAGCAACCGATCTTTCCAGCGCGATCACAAAAAACAAAGCCATTATCCTGGCGGCGATGTGTTTAGCCCTGTTTATGACCAATTTTGATGGCACCGCAGGGGATGTGGCCCTTCCCCAAATCCAGAAAGAGCTGGGGGCAAATATCTCAGGGGTGCAGTGGTTTCTCAACGCCTATCATTTACCTGTCGCCAGTCTGTTGCTCGCCAACGGCAAGTTCGGCGATGTCTTTGGCCGCAAACGCATCTTTGTGCTCGGGCTCATTGCCTTTACGGCGGCCTCGGCCCTGTGCGGGTTTGCGTCTAATCTCCCAGTGTTGATCACAGGGCGCACCCTTCAAGGTATGGGTGCCGCAGCGTTACTGCCGTTGTCGCTGACAATCTTGACGGCAACCTTCCCCGATCATAAGGTCAGGGCAAAAGCCATTGGTATTTGGTCTGCGGTGTCTGCATTAGCGATGGTAGCCGGACCAGGATTGGGGGGTCTGCTGGTGGATACGGTTGGCTGGCACAGCATCTTTTG
>JBCBQD010000256.1:0-8384 GCA_039820425.1 Cyanobacteria bacterium J06635_1 | reverse complement strand
GACCACCCCAGTGATCAGCGTTTCTTTGAATGGAGAATACACGTTGAGGAGAGACTGCCAGGTTTGAAACAACTCATCCTCTGGCATTTGCAGGTGCATGGCTTCTGGGTGACTGCCCAATAAGCTAGCCATTTGAAAATCAGTGATCAGACCGTAAGTGCGCAGGCTAAAGTCAAGATAGATTAGGTTCAGTAGTTTTGTAGATTGATCAAACTCAGATTGAGTCAATCCAAATTGATCTGGCAATGTGTTTAAATCTATCGGTAAGAATAACAGTCGTATCCCTGGTTGATCTACCTGTGGCTCGGGAAGCCCACCTATGATATCAGTGTCATTCAGCAGACAGGATCGAGCAAACTGAGGTAGGTGAAAAGACTCTAACATGCTAATTTCGCAATCAGGAACAACAACTCACCTGGTGAATATCCCTTAAGGATCTACCCGTGTTGTAAATCTGAAAAAGCCAAACGCGCTGTCTGGTGCGCCTTGCCCCGTAGTGCCCGGCAACGTCGTCAACCCGGTCGGGTCACTGCTTGCTCCTGTGAGATCCAGCACCAGCACCTCGGCGTTCGGGTCTGTTGCCCCGCTTGGCAGGTTACAAGTTGGGCCTACTGGTAGAGTACCCACCGTAGTCAGTTCTGCTCTATCCACTGTGGTCGCATCACTGGCCGATGTGAGAGTGTAGGTAGTGCTGCCAGCGCCCTCACCCAGTTGCAACTCAATATCGTTGCCACCATATAGCCCGGTGACAAAACGCTGATTTGGCTGAATCCAGTCGCAGATTCTCACGTCCATCGCATCACCGCTACCTGCATTGAGAAAATACACTGTATATTCAATCTCATCTCCCGGTTTGACCAGGCCAGCATCTAGCTCACCCATCAGATAGTTGTTCGGCCAATTGCTAGCATCATCGGCGGAGCCACTCACACCATCATTGACGATTTGGGTCAAATCATGGCTGTCATTGGGGTTAGAAGTTTGACCATTGATGGCAGTGACGCGCTTGACGAGCAATACATCGGGATTGTTAGCAACTGGGATATCGTTATCTGCAATGATAGCTTGCGTTGAGGTGATCGTAAGGTCTCCATAGACGTAGGTGTCGAGATAGTTCTCATTGCCAAAGCTAAACTGTGAGAAATCCCCCCAAGTGTGTTTAGCCGCTGAAGTAGAAGAAAGTGCACCATTGGGCAGGGTAGAGGTCCCACCTAGCAACGTAAAGTCATCCCAGTACACCAAAGTATCTTGAGTGATAGATTGAGAGAGGGCTTCAAAAACGGTTAATCCAGGTTGACTACCACCACTTGTCTCGGCATCTCCAGCCACAAAGTGAAACTCACCGATGCGAATCTGGAGCTGGGCATTGTAATTGCCAACAGGTAAAACGTTTCCATTATTATCCTTACCGTCCCATGCGACAGAATTGCTGCCATTTATCGCAGTCCCTAGCAAAGTAACGTCACCCGGTGCAAAGAGACCGTCATTATTAATATCTACAACAATAGAATATGTGCCGTCTATATCTGTTGTAAACGTAAAAAAACCAGAATCTTGAACCCCTGTGGATGCTCCTGGCGAGATCGTATTATCTATGCCGACATTATCAGTAAACTTAAACCCATTGGCGTTGGGCGGTAGGGTAGGTCGAGCCCCGACAACAGACGGATACGATAAATAAATTGGATAAAGCGGTTCAATACTATTGCCGACAAATGGCACACTCAAGCCAGAATTTGGTGCATTGACGCCAATATTATTCGCGATAATTTCATACACAAATCCGGCGAAGTTATTTAGATCTAACAACCACACAAAGTTCTCACCAAACCGCCCTCCTGGCACTTTGATATAGTAGTCAGTGTCAGCCGATAGCGCCTCAGAATACCCTCCTGTATTGTAGCGCCAGCCATAAGAATAAAGCCGCCCTTGTCGTGTGGTTGGGTCTGGATTTGTAGAAGTATTAGGGGTAACGGTGACATCTACCCGTCTCAAAATAACATCATCTGGCCACTCGTTTGTGATCCGGATTTCATAAGTGCCTGCGGAGGGGGCTGTGTATCTTAGTGGATTTGTTAAAGGGCTCGCTAATGAACTCGTGCAAGAGACATTCTCAGCACTTAGTGACTGATTGACGACTTGGGTACTAGTGGCGGGTTTGAGGGTGGAATCTCCAATATTGGGTGTAGTTTGAAAGATTTGAATTCGGAGAGGATCTCCGGAAAAATTTCCACAAGCTGAAATGTTAATCACCTCACCTGCAGATATAACATCTACATAGAGAGCTTGATTTTGATCACTCAGCAGCCCCCCACTAACTCCATATTCATATAAGGGCTGATTGAGGCCAATCTGAGCACTTCCCTCAGCCCAGGCTGGAGGCGCACTGGCACCGAATAAAATAGCTGTTGCCATGCCAAAACCACCCGCTAAGGAAGCGGAGTAGATTTGTCTTCTAACATTGTTGATTGTGTCACTCCTTAGCCACGACCGAAACCGTTTTGGACACAACTGATTGCGAATAAAATTGCCCCCTGATAGAAACAACATTTCTAAAGCCTGACTGTAAGAACAAGATTGTATAACTATGCTAAATAATCACACATATTCTTGCCGGAATAGCAAATAAAATCATCAGTAAAGTGGACTAAGTTAGTGTTTTAAGTGCTTTTCCTGGGTGATTTTGGATTTTTTGGATTTAAATCCTTATAAATGCTGAAAAATATCTTGATTGACTTCATGGTTTTGGGGCTAAATCGATGAATTCATCGGAGTTATGCGGACTTGAGAACATTGAGTCTCTCCCTGAAAATACAGAGAAAACTGACCGTAATTATCCTGATCACCCAGTATTGAGATCAAAACAATCGCAAAGATGACCATTGTGAGAGATGTGATTGTGAGTTGCGATCGCCCTTCTCAATCACTAATTTTTCGCTTAAAGATCAGATCCTTTCTTATCCACAAACCTGAAGAGCATCAACACTATAGAACAACATCGGTTTGCCCTCTGTGAGTAGATCAATCTCTATCAAATGAGTTTTGCCATTGAGAACAGGATGCTCTAAATAGGGGTTAAATCCTGGGAATGGGGTAACCATAAGTGATTGTGTTGCCTCCCTTAGCAAAAAGGCTCAAAACACTAATCATCTCAAACACCCACCAAAGTTCCGTCTTCAAAATACTGCCGCGCATCTTGCAAATGCTTCACCAGTGTTGCTTTGGGCAACGGCCCCTCAATATGATCCCATGGCAAAATCTGCGCTGTATCCCAGTCCTGATGCACATAAAAATCCAACGGCGGCAACTGCCCTTTTAGGGCCTTAAACGCCCGCTTGTAACTCCCCAGCGAATCCCCATAGTCGCGGGTGAGCAATAACAGCTTACTCAGCCGTCGATCACCTCGGGAAATCAGGGCTTGAATGACCGACCAGTTATAGCTTTCGGGGCGAAAGTCAATGCCCTTAGATCTCAACCCCTTCTGCAAAAACTTCAGCCGCTTCTCCGCCTTGGGGTTCACCCCAAACCACTGAAACGGCGTATGGGCCTTAGGTACAAAGGTGCTGCACCCCAGCGTCAACCGCAGCCCTGGCGCAGCCTTTTTAAGCCTGAGCATCATCGCCATGGTGGCCTCCAAATCTGCCTCCGTTTCACTGGGAATCCCCGCCATGCCATAGAGCTTCAGACTACTCAGCCCCCCCGCCTTGGCATTCACCGCCGCCTGCTCAATCTCATCGGTCGCCAGTTTTTTATTCACCACCTGCCGCACCCGCTCAGAGCCACTTTCCACGGCAATGGTGATCGAGCGGGTGTCGTGATTAACCAGGGTTTTCGCCAGCTTTTCGTTGACCGTATTGGTGCGCACTGAGGCAATGCTGACCCGCACATCGTCATACTCAGGGCGATTGAGATAGTCCAGCAGGTCATCAAAGCCCGGATGCTGGGTGACCGAAGCCCCCAGTAAGCCCAGCCGTTTGGTCACCTGAAGGCCGCGCTCAATATCCGGAATGAGGCTGTCTTCCAGGCTGGCGGGGCGAAAGGGCAGGGTCAGGTAGCTAGCCAGGCAAAACCGACACATCTCCGGGCAGCTGCGCACCACCTCCACCATAAAAATATTTTCCCAGGCAGCTTTCTCAGTCACCACCGTCGAGGCCAGGAGCCGATTACCGCGATGGGTCTGCTTTTGGATAGTGGCAGGCACCCCGTCCAGGGGCTGAATGCGCTCGATGGGGCCATCTGGGGCGCTGTAAACAGGCGTGTACAGGCTGGGCACATAGAGCCCCGGCACCTGGGCCAATGCCTTGAGCTGCTTCGCCCGAGGCTGATCGCGCCCCGACTGATAGGCTTCGATAAAGGCAGGCAAGACCAGCTCACCATCGCCTAGGAGCACCACGTCAAAAAAGTCAGCAAAGGGCTCTGGGTTGGCGGTGAGGACGGGGCCACCGCCGAAGATCAGGGGGTGGTTGTCGGTGCGCAGGCCACTCTCAATCGGAATCTGTAAAGACTCCAGTAGATTCAAAATATTGATGTAGTCTAGCTCCCAAGACACCGAAAACCCGAGTAGCTCTGGGTCCGACGGCAGCGACTCATGCCAGTCAGTAAACAAGCGACTGACCTGCACATCGGCCCGCTGGGCCAGCATCGCCCAAATCACCTGATAGCCCAGACTGGTAATGCCTACGCTGTACTCATTGGGAAAGGCAAACACCACCGGCACCGCGTCCGCTGTGGGGGAAGTGGGAGTAAATAGAAGGCGTTCGGCGGTGGAGATGGTCACAGTGGGTAGAGGGTGGTGGGTGATGGGTAGAGGGTTATGACATATGGCTATTCTGCTGCATGGGGGCAATTCTAACCAGGCCACCCACTACTCAACACTGACTACCCTCTACCCGCCACCCTCTACCCTCTACCTAAAACAGCCCTGAGCGTCTGTAGATCACCCGAGCGTCTAGATCACGACCTCTGGCGGCAAAGCTTCTGGCCTCAGCGGGGTCACGGCTGTCAAAGTTGCCGATGTTGATAAATTCGCCCTCAATGTTTGAATCTATGTACGCATTGGGAAAATATCTGCGCACCTCCGCCAGCTCAGCTTCACCGCCCACCACAGCGGCAATGTAACGAAAGTTTGGCACCTCAAAGCCGATGTCTTCGAGGGTATCTTGGTCGGCTACCCCGGTCACCCGCAAATCGCGGGTGCGCTGATAGGTTCGCACCGCCGAGGTCGTGCCAGGACCATATTCACCATCGACAGTAACGGGCAGACCAAAGTCACGGAGGGCGCGCTGTAGGGCTCTCACATCGGCCCCCGTATCACCGGGTCCCAACTGTCCCCGACTCAGCTCTCCTCCCCTGGAGGCAACGGCAGGACTACTGGCCACGACCTCAGATTCCCTGGGCAGGTTAAAGCCCATATCCTCGAGGGTATCGCTGTCAGCCACCCCCGTCACGGGCAAATTTTGAATACGTTGATAGGTCCTGACTGCTTCGGCGGTGCCCCCGCCGTAGACTCCATCGACCACCACATTAAACCCAAAACTATTTAACGCACTTTGCAAAGCCGAGACATCGGCCCCGGTGTTGCCCGGTTCTAACCGTCGCCGCCTCAAATCACTTGGATTCGATTCAACTGGGCGGACTTCGACCGGGACAGCTGGTTGCACCTGTGTGGGAGGGGGCAATGTTCTGGAGGATGCCCCAGGTAGGATAAACCCCATATCTTGAAGCGTTGTGCTGTCAGCGATTCCGGTCACGGGTAGTCTTCGCTCGCTCTGATAGATAGCAACGGCATCTCCGGTGGTGGGGCCATAAACCCCGTCAAACGCGCCAACATCGATAAAATTACGGTCGAGGGCCTGCTGTAGTTTTCTCACATCTGCCCCCGTATCACCTGGTTGCAAAGTACTATTCCCAAGGTTTGGGTCTATGCCGGTGAGTGCGGCTTGCTTCACCTCAGCAGACACCGTCGGAGATTGCGCAGCGGTAGCGTCTCCAGCCCAGGTCAGCCCTACCATTAGCAGCGGTGCCCCTAACCGAACAGTGTGCGCAATCCATCGATTCATCTTCAGAAACCTCGTTTTTCTTTAAAGTTACTCAGAACCTGACTGGCTAAAAGCCTTGTATTCATCTTACTCAATGAATTTACGGGTTTTTACGGAAGTTCTCAACAAAACTCTAACTTGAGCGGTTAGAAACCGCAGCGACATGTACAAAACCTGCCTGCGCAGGTTACTAGAGTTCCTCGGCTCAAAATCCCTTACCCCCTACTCACCACTCACCACCCCTTACCCACCACCCTCTACTCACTACCCCCTACCCTTCCCCAAATCCACCATCTCCGTCATCCTCTCCCGCAACGTCTGTGTCAACGCCAACACGGCCTTCCGCGCCTGTCGAGAGTTGCCCTGATAAGACGCCCAACGCTCGGTAACCGAGATCGGTTGCCCCACTGTTATAATCGCCCGTCGATGGCCAAGCCGAGGGCGACGGGGCAATTTATCCCCTCGGATGCGGGCCATCATGTCAAACATCAGCAGTGCGGTCTCTGCACAGCGCTGAAAGGAGGGTTTTTCAGACACATAGGTGTCGGTGACGGCCACAAAACTTTCTACCAGACGCATGTGCAACATCCGCAGGCTGGCTTCTTCGGCGACCCAGTCGGCAAGGCCCCGCTCAAGGGATGATAGGGTCTTGCGCTCGGGCAAATCATCTCGATAGATATAGGTCCAACCGGCTTCTTCTAACCGACGACAGCGATCAACCAGTGTCCCTTTTGAGGGGACGCCAAAATAGTGTTCAGAGACCTTGAGGGCGCTGTCTAAAAGGGCCTGGAATCGATCATCAAACGGCTGGGTCGGATCGTTCTCTAAGGGTTGGTGGTAAAACCGCCTGTAAAACGGAATCATGACGCTGAGCAAATGCTCGCCAAGCTGCTGAATGCGTTGATAGTAGTTTTGAGCGGGGGCATCAAAAGTCGAGTTATCAGGGGCGACGCCCGCGACCGTTTTGATCGCAGTCAGTCCACCCTCCCGTTCTAGCCAACTCAGCAAACGGTCTAACTTTGACCAGTTGGGGCTAATGTACTGATATTGTAGATTAATCGGCACGATATAGACGCTTTCGGAGCGGTCAGCTTTTAGCAAATCCTCGGCGCACCAAAAGGCCAATTGGGCCGCGCCAGGTTCAAAAGGGCCAATGTGTTCACTGTGTCCATTGGTGCCTCCCTCTGGCGCGATCACCATCGGCATGGGGCCATTGACCATCAGGTTTCGGGCCTGACGCATGGCGGGCCAGTCGGGACGGCGGCCCCGACGCACGGGCACTCCGCCCAGGTGAGACAACCCCCACCCCAGCCATTGCCCTGCCCACAGTGACATGCCTCGCTCATAGAGAAAGTGGGTATGCAAGGGAAGCGGGAGCTGAATCCCTTTTTGCTTGGCTATGCGGGTCACATCCCTGGACAATAGGTATAGGCCACACAGCGGATCTTCAATCTCGACATGGCGAAAGGCCATGAGAAACCGAACTTTGCCCTGCTGAAATTTTTGAAAAAGATCGACCAATCGCTCAACCTGATGGGTTTCGATCTGGGTCACCCCCGCTGGTAGCCACGACCGGGTCCGAAAGCGTAAGAGCAGGGGCAATAACCCGTGGACAACCCTGACCAGGAGAGGGCTGTAAGCCGGTGGGACAAAGTTTAATTTGGGTTGAACTTGATGGACAAACCGCGACAAAAGACGTCTTCCAAACCAGAAAAGGACTCTTTGAGTATCTCAAATAACAAGGTGAATGGAGAGAATGTTTGGGTATGTTAACGCGATATGCAACTTTAGAGTGGACATCTCCCTTGACAAGGGGGACTGAGGGGGAGCTAGAGAAGTTGCACATGCCGCTATTAACAAGTTTCGATAGGGGTATGACTTAAATTTAATGTAGCATTAGGCAAGAGAGAACCCATATTGATTGATTTTGGACCAAAATTGTTGCCATCGCCCTGGTGTATAACTAAGTGTTCGTAGGCTCAAAACGACCGCTGCCCCAACCTCCTTCCATTGCATACCTGGTCCACATAAGCGACTTTTGACCATAAGCTTACAGCCCGATTCGGTGACTCCCGAGCCAATGGGTAGCTGTTGGGCAAGGGCCTCAGCATAGTGCATTTGATGATAATGATTCCGAAAATAGGTGATGACACTCTGGAGTTGCGCTCGTTTGGTCGCACTTAGTTTTGTATCATCAATGACCTCAAATTCTTTCAAATAGGTTTTCGCCACGCCAACGGTATGTTTGAGTCCATGGCAATGGTCCGTCAGCCACTCCTCTCGTTTCTGAGGACTGCGAGGATGGAGAATATGGGCGATAGTCGTCAGGTATTGACTGGCATGATA
>JBCBQD010000255.1:0-8462 GCA_039820425.1 Cyanobacteria bacterium J06635_1 | reverse complement strand
GCCGACATCGTTAAGCTTCCGCTGGGTCTCACAGTCATCCAGCCTCATGTTAGGGTCGGCCTGGTCAGCATAGTCTGTCTCGGTTTGAGCATGGCGAAAGTAAATAATATGGCCACCTGCTTGCAGCGCACTGATCAGTTCTGTGCCGCTGAGCTTATCTTGAAAATCAGCGTTGGCTTGTTCGCCCGCGCTGTAATCACCGCCTTCGCCACCTTCACCGCCTTCACCGCCTTCGCCACCTTCACCGCCTTCGCCACCTTCACCGCCTTCAGCATCTGCGGCAACTTCGGCAGACGTGTCGGGTGCTGTGCTGGTCTCAGCATCGATTGGGGTTGTTCCACCACAGGCTGCCATCCCTGCGGCGAGTCCGGCTGCCAAGAACAATTCTACTGACTTGAATTTCTTAACCATGGGCCTCATAAGAATTTAACAGCAATAATTAACCTATGCTTATTGAGATAAATTGTCAATCGACTGGCGCTGCGGATAGCGACGTCTGCCCAGCTCTTTTTTTGAGCGGACTATAATGCATATGTTTTAACATAAACGCTTAAAGTCTCTTGAAATATAGGTTTCAACCTAACTTTTTTACATCAGCTTAGGCAGCGCCAAAATACTTTTTGAAAAGGAATCGCTGGCCACTGTATCCTTCTTTTTGCGAAAAAATAGCTTTTAGCGGCTCGCAACCGAGATCTTAGTTGCAAAAGCAGACAGTGGTGTAACAAAGTTCCCGCTGCCAATTTGAGAGAGTTGCTTAGGGAAATGAGGACATGTTTAGGATTTATAGTGTTCATGAGCCAGTCTTTTTTTGGCCAGTCTTTTTTGGGTCAATTTTTTTTTGGCCAGTCTTTTTTTTGGGGCATAGCACCAGCGCCAAGACAGCCAGAGCCCCCAAGCTGAAACGATCAAAAAACAAAGCATGAATAGCCAGTGATCCCAGCGACCCATGTCAAAATCAGACCCATTCAAGACATAGCTTTTGATTAGATTCATCACGGATACGGTCTCTACTCGTCAGGTGTACTACTAGGCTGAGGCGCAGGTTGAGGCGCAAGTTGAGGGGCGGGCTGAGGCGCAGGTTGAGGGGCAGGCGAGGGTGCAGGCTTTTCTTCGGGGACGTTGACCGAGGGCGTTGTGGGGGCTGGCGCGGTTGGGGCAGGGGCAGCTGACTCATTATCAGAGGCGGCAGCGGGGATGTCACGATTAGAACTTTCATCCTCAGCCACCCCTGGAAACAGGTCTGCCTCCTGAAGATCTTCTGAAGGCGTATCCGCGATCGCAGGGGATGCGGCAGCGGGGGAGCTGGGATTCTCTGACCCCGCCAAAGGTATTTCGTCATCAGAGGGTGCAGTCTCGAGCGCAGGAGTACGGGCGGCGGGGGATGCACTATCACTAGAGGCACTATCACTAGAGGCACTATCACTCGTAATAGCATTGGCAGCCGCTGGGGCCTCACCATCAGAAACCTCTACCGAGCGTCGTTCGCCCCGGCGCTGGGCTTCTCGGTGTCGACGTGACCCCTCGACCGCAAAGTCCATTTCGATGGAAACGTTACCGCTCTGCCCACCGGTATCAAATTCATAGTCTCTGGCAGCCTCCATCGCAGCCCGATCAAGGGCTGCATTGCCGCTAGAGCGCACCAACGTCGCCCCAACCGCACGACCGTTAGCGTCAAACTGGACCTGAACTTCGGGATTTCCTTCGACCCCTTCATTCAGGGCTTCTTCTGGATAGGCTGGGCGATTGCAACGTCGACAGCTAACGGTGCTCGAACCGCCTGAACTACGGCCCGACTCACTGCTGCCCGACTCACTGCCGCCGGTGGCAGATCCCCGCTCAGAATCGGACCGGGCTGCAACCGCTTCGCGATTGTCAGCATTTCCATGGGAGGGCGCTGTGGCGGGGGTATCTGCCGCTGAGTTAGTGTCGGCTGAGTTAGTGTCGGCAGCTGTCTCAGTGGTGGTGTCACGACGATTACGGTTAAACAATCGACCCAGTAAATTGCGCCGATTGTTTTCCGTATTATCTGGCTCTGTTGTGTCAGCTTCTAGATCAGTTGCATCAGCTTCAGCGGTTGCTGCTGGGGCCTCATGCTCTTCTTCTACCTCATTTTCGTCAGGTAGATCTTCGTCAGGTAATTCTGATTCAACCTCGGTTTCGGGGGTCTCTATCTGCTCTGTCACTGGTGTAGGCCCGTCTTCTGGCTCAGGCGCTTCTGGCTCAGCAATCTCTGGCTCAGTCATCTCTGGCTCGGGCGTCTGAGGGTCAGGAATGTTGGCGGGGGACGGTTTGACTGCCTGAATTACAGCGGGTGCATCGGCCACCTCATCTAGGGTTGCCGGTTGAGGGATGTCCTCGATTTCGGGCTCGATCGGCTCAGGAATATCGGGTTCTTCGACAGGCTGAGTGACCACCAACTCAATCCGGTCTTCGGTCAACTGCGTGACTGCTTTTACCGGAAGCCATTGAAAGGTTAGCCAACCTAAGCCATGTAGACCGGCAGCGCCAACCAGCCCTAACCCTAATAGGCGCTTAGTCACGGCAGCTTCTTTAGCATGTTGAGCCAGGCAGGTATCAGACAAACTCATTGAGTGACTCTCCGGGAGGGTTAAATCGAGACTTCAAATCGACGATAGGGGCCGGGCAAGGCAAGCTATTGAAACTAATTCTTACACAGTTATTGCATTTACCTCTCAGTAAGAAGTGATTCCCAAAATTATGACACAACCATTGCAGAGATCTCAATCGCCAATAATAATAGACACCTTGACCCATTGAGTCTTGTCAATACAGGGCAAGGGAAACTAAACAATAAGACGTCCAATATAATTTATTACTTGACATGGATTCTCAATTAGTAATAGTCTTCTATCAGATTCAGAATCTGTTCGAGATCGCAATTGCCGCACAGATTCGTGCAGTTCAAATTCACCTGAGGTGCTGATGTCTCTCTCGGAAGTTTTTGCGGCGGGCGGCATAGTAATGTGGCCACTGCTGCTGTTTTCATTCTTGACGATTGCGGTTTCGATTGAGCGCTCGCTGTTTTGGCTGCGGGTCAATCGTCGGCAACAGCAGGTGGTCAAAGATATTTTGCGAACCTATCGTCAGGCTCCAGTAGATGTCTTTACTAAGCTCAAACAAAATATTCATTTACCAGCGGCCCGCATTTTTTTAGAAGCCCTGGAGTTAGAGGGGGCCTCTCCCAATCAGTTTAGATTGGCCCTAGAGAGTGCGACACAGGCTGAGCTACCGCTGTTAAAAAGATTTGGCACCGTTCTGCAGACAGTGATTGCGGTGTCTCCGCTGCTAGGTTTGTTGGGGACTATTCTGGGTTTAATTCGTTCTTTTGGGGCCATTCAACTGGGGGAGATTGGCAGCAATACCGATGTCGTCACAGGGGGGATCAGCGAAGCCTTGGTGTCTACGGCGGCGGGGCTAGTGGTGGCCATTGTGGCGCTGCTGTTTGCCAATTTGTTCCGGGGCATTTATCGGCGTCAGGTGGCATTGCTGCAAGAGTACGGCGGTCAGTTAGAGATTTTGTACGAATGGCATTACGAAGCTGTCAAACGCGGGGAGGTAGCCTATGCGAGTGCTCGATAATGAGGCAGAAGATCCATTAGAGATTAACATCGTGCCGATGATCGATGTGATCTTTGCGATTTTGGCCTTTTTTATTCTCTCAACATTGTTTTTAACCCGAGCCGAGGGGTTACCCGTCAATTTGCCCAATGCTGAGACGGCAGAACCCCAGCAGAGTGCCGACTTTACGGTAACGATGCAAGAGAGTGGCCAGATGTTTCTTAATCGCGAGCCAGTTCAGCTGCGCCAATTGAATTCAAAGATTGAATCGGAGCTGGCAGCTGGGCAAACAGCCTTAATCACCGTTCAGGCTGACCGGCGGATTGAACATGGTCAGGTGATTGAGGTGATGGACGAACTGCGGATGATCGAGGGGGCTCGTTTGGGCATGGCCACCGAATCGCGCCGGAATGATGGGGGAGAAAACAAGTGAGTCTGGGAGTTGCCCAGAACGCCAGGGGAAAGACTGTTAAAACAATACGTCGTTCCCGCTTGCGATGGGTCGGTGGGTTATTGTGCCTGAGTTTATTCGTGATTATGGGGCTGTCGCTCTCGTTTGGTTCGGTCGCTCTCAGCGGTCCAGAGGTCTGGGCGGCGCTCTGGCGTCGGGGGGATGAGATCGCGCAAACCATCGTGTGGGATCTACGCCTGCCCCGAGTCATCGCCGCCATCGTGGTGGGGTCAGCCTTGGGGGTCTCTGGGGCCTTGCTACAAGGAATGTTGCGTAACGGGTTAGCCAGTCCGTTTTTGCTGGGGATCTCGGCGGGGGCAGGCTTAGCGGCTGTGCTAATAGTGGGCCTCAGACTCTGGACTATCTGGCTGCCGCTGGGGGCCTGGCTGGGGGCAATTGTATCCATGCTGATTGTGTTTGGGCTGGCCCGTACTCGAGGGGCTATTTCGGTGGAACGGTTGATTTTGGGCGGGGTGGCGGTCAGTACGCTGTTTGCGGCGATGCAAACTATGCTGCTGCTGTTGTCGCCCGATGGACAGGTGCAGGCAGCATTAACCTGGCTGACGGGCAGTTTGAATGGGCGGGGTTGGCAAGAGGTGGCGGTGATCGGCCCTAGTGTTTTGGTGGCACTGGTGGCCGGGTGTCTGCTGGCGCGTCAGGTTAATCTCTTGAATTTGGGAGATGATTTGGCGGTGGGGTTGGGGGCGTCGTTAGTGCGATCGCGACTCCTAATCGGCGCAGTCGCCACGCTGTTAACCGCAGGTGCCGTCAGCATTGCGGGGCTGGTCGGTTTCGTTGGGTTAATCGTGCCCCATGGAGTCAGGTTACTGGTGGGCAACGACTATCGGATTGTGTTGCCCTTTTCGGCATTAGGCGGGGCGCTGGTGCTCTCGGTTGCCGACCTGGTCGCTCGGTTGGGGGCAGTGGAGCTACCGGTCGGCATTGTCACCGCGATCTTAGGTGCCCCGATCTTTTTATGGCTGCTCTATCGTCGCAGCGCCGTGATTACCAGGGTGTAGTCATGACCTTAGAAACACGCAATCTACAAGGGGGCTACGGACAGCAGGCAGTGGTGGAGGCGATTTCTTTGGCCTTGCAGCCGGGGGAGTGGCTGAGCCTGCTGGGGGCCAATGGCTCTGGCAAGTCAACCCTGCTGCGGCTGCTGAGCCGGATTTTGCCGCCCCAGCAGGGCGCGGTATTTCTAAGTGGGCGAGAAATTCACACCTTCTCCCCGACGGAGGTGGCCCGTCGGTTGGCGCTGTTGCCCCAGCAGCAAACCGTGCCCGCTGGGATCACGGTTTATCAGTTGGTGAGTTTGGGGCGAGCCCCCCATCAACCTTGGTGGCAATGGGAACCCAATGCAGCAGATCGTCAGCAAATCGAGCTGGCACTTGAGTGGACTGAGATCTCAACCTACCGTGATCACCCGGTGGCAGACCTCTCCGGGGGAGAGCGCCAGCGAGCCTTCTTAGCCCTGGCCCTGGCCCAAAATCCCAGAATCTTGCTGTTGGATGAGCCCACCACCTATCTCGATATCCACTATCAGCTACAGCTGCTGGAATTGCTCAAGCGGCTCAATCAACGACAGTCTCTCTCGATTATCACGGTACTGCATGACATCAATCTGGCGGCGCGCTATAGCGATCGATTGGCGATGCTACGTCACGGAAGGCTTTGGGCCTTAGGAACTGTCTCAGCAGTCTTAACGCCTAAAAATCTGTTGGAGGTATTTTCCGTCGAGGTGTCTATCCTGAATACACCTGTGGGGCCCCAAATCTGTCCGCTGACGGCTAGTCGGGGTGGTGAGCTGACCCATTCCTGACTCATTCTGTTGTTCCTTTTGAGTTAAATCATTGACTATGAATCGTCTTCTCTTATTGAGAATTTTTCTTTTCTGTACTCCGATTTTATTGCTAGCAACCCTGTCTGCTAGCTTTGCCAGTGAGCCAGATTTTTCTGAAAATTCAGACACTTCTGGTGGAGGTATACCGTTTTCTATTTCATCAATAAATGACAAAAAATCTTATTTAACTAAGCCATCGTTGTCGATAGCCCCTGCCCTCGATAGATCGGCCATATGGGATTACTGGCTAGCCCAGTCTACTGAAGGAGATGAGTCGGTAGAAGAGAGCGATGGGGACGAGAACACTGATGAAACTGGGGAGGATGAAAACCTGCTGCGGATTACGGTGACCGGCACGCGTACCCCGCGCACCGTTCAATCGGCCCCTGCCACGACAACGGTATTCGAGGCTGAGGACATTGATCGATTGTTGATTCGCGATATTGGTGACCTGATTCGCTATGAACCGGGGGTCTCGGTTCAAAACAATCAGCAATTTGGTCTGCAAGATTTTAATATTCGTGGCATTGACGGTAATCGGGTGCTGATCCAGGTGGATGGCATTCGTCTGCCCTCGGCGTTTCAATCAGGAGATGAGGTCGTCGCCGGTCAGGGGTTTAACCTGGGTCGCGACTACTTTGATTTAGAAATTTTGCAAACCGCCGAAATTATTCGCGGGCCCGCCTCGACCCTTTACGGCAGCGATGCCCTGGGCGGTGCCGTCAGCTACTTTACCCTGACCCCAGGATCTTTGCTGGACGCCGCCGGACGAGACGCGATCACGGCGGTCTCCACAAATTTTGATACCCAAAATAGTGGCTTTGCCAGCACGGTGGTCCAGGCCAGTCGGTTTAGCGATTTAGAGGTGCTGCTGGCCTACACCCGCCGCGATAGTTCTGAGGCTGAGAATTTGGGGGATGATCAGGACAACGATCGCAATAATTTTCTGGGACGTCTGGTCTATCAGCTCAATGATGCCAGTGCCGTCAATGTCACCGCAGAGATCTTTGACAACACCACAGACACGATCATCTCGGACGAAAATTTACCGCTGATTACCGGTACCACTACCCGGTTCGAAGAAACCGTTGATACCAATCGAACTCGCCTTAGCCTGGGTTATGAGTATGACAACCCAGACAGTTCTTCGTTTCTGGACTTTGCCCAGGCACAGATTTACTTTCAGGACGCTCGCACCCGAGAAGAAAACGAGCGCGAGTTGGTAGCCTTTGACTTCACCACTTTTCAGACCTCTCCCGCGCTGCGAGTGGGGGAAAATCGATTTCGCGATCGCGTTTTTGGCGGTAATCTACAGCTGCGCAGTGATTTTAACTGGGGGGCTACTGAGCATCGCCTGACCTACGGTTTTGATATTTCGAGTACGTTTAATGCGAGACCGCGCGATCGCACCCAGACCGATCTGATTACTGGTGCCACCACGCAAGATGCCATCCCTGATGACTTTCCCACCAAAGACTTTCCAGACTCCGACACGTTTCGGGTGGGGGTCTATGTGCAAGATGAAATCGAGCTTGGCCCGTTTAGCCTAATCCCAGGGTTGCGCTTTGACTACTATGACCTCAGCGTTGACCCAGACGAAGACTTTGAACGCAATGGCGCGACCGCCGCTGAATTTAGCGACAGTGCCTTTTCCCCTAACATTGCCCTGGTCTATCAGCCCTCTGATCAAATCAGCCTCTATGGACGCTATTCTCGGGGTTTCCGCGCGCCGCTTTATAACGAAGTCAACAGCGGCTTTACCAACCAAATCTTTGGTTATCGCACTGAGCCTAACCCAGACCTGGATGCTGAGACCAGTAATAGCTTTGAGCTTGGGTTGCGGGGTAATTTTCCGCAGCTCAACTTTAGCCTGGCCGGGTTTTATAACCGATATAACGACTTTATTGACTTTCAACTGGTGGATACTGAGTTTATCGGCGGTCGCCCGTTTAGCGTTTTTCAAAATGTCAATATCGACAAAGCCGAAACCTACGGTGTCGAGGCCAAAGCTGAATATCAGTTTAGCCCTGGTGAGGATGGGTTTAGCCTATTGGGGGCACTCTCCTGGACAATTGGCAATAACCTGACGACGGATGAGCCCTTAGCCACTGTAGACCCCATTGAAGCGGTGCTGGGGCTGAGATATCGCGCCTCTGAAGATCGCTGGGGGGCTGAGCTGATCACCACCCTGGTCGGCGAAGCCCGGGGGGAAGGGTTCGAGCCTGAGGCGGGTCAAGATCCCTTCGTGGCGGATGGGTTTTCGGTTTGGGACTTGATTGGATACTACCGAGTCGGCCCAAATCTAACCGTCAATGCGGGACTGTTTAACTTATTTGACAACGACTATGTGACCTATGCCGACACCCGTTTTTTAGACCGCAACGAGTCGCTATTTTCCCTGCGGCGCAATCGCTTTGAGCAGCCTGGTTTGAATGCCAGAATCGGGCTTGGTTGGCAGTTTTAGAGGAAATTAGGGGGCGGGGTAGTGGGTAGTGGGTAGTGAGTAGTGGGTAGTAGTTTCTTTAAAGTTACGTAATCAATAAGGAAAATGATCATGAAAGGATTCTCGTTTTGGAAACAACTTTTCAG